>NZ_LIQR01000058.1 GCF_001418575.1 Peterkaempfera griseoplana | reverse complement strand
CCCCCGACGCGCCCTTCCCCCAGGCCGGGGGACGGGCCGCCCGCCGACCACCTCCCCGGCGGCACACTGCACAGCAGGACCAAGAAGACCGACACCGGCTGCCTCGGGACTGAACCCCCGGCCTCAAAGCCGCCGACGGCACCCTTCACCGCGACACTCGGAACGCGGAGGCCCCCGGGCCCGGCCGACCCGGTACGCACCACCCGCACAGAACCACCCGTCCCAAGGCACGTCCTTCGGCAAGGAGTTCCCATGCACCAAGCGTTCCGTCGCCTGTCCGGCGCGGCCACCGTCCTGTCCGCCCTGCTGTGCCTGGCCGCACCCGCGACGCCGGCCGCCGCCTCGGCCGCGCCCGGCTTCACCGTCTTCGACAACACCTCCTACACCTCGGCCAGCCTCGGGAACGGGGCGGTCGTCACCAACCTGGTCCCGAACAGCGTGTGCAGCCCGCTCGTCCAGAGCGGCGCCCTGCCCACCCAGGCCCAGTGGCAGCAGATTGTCCAGACCTACGACACCCACCCGGGCGGCCCCCTGGTACTCGACTGCGAGAGCCTCTACCTCACCGGCACGGCCACCACCGCCGCCAAGCACTACAGCCAACTCGCCCAGCTGCAGAGTTGGGCCCGGCAGGTTGAACCGGACCAGCTGATCGGCTGGTACGGCCTCCTTGGCAACACCGACAGCGCCTACAACTCCTCCTATCAGCAGCTGATCGCTCAGGACCCGCACACGGCGTTCTTCCCCTCCGCGTACACCTTCTCGACCAGCGAGGAGACCTGGGACTCGACCCTGAGCACCAATGTCACCCACGCCGCGGCCATCGACGCGAACATCCCCGTCTACCCGTACATATGGCCCCAGTACCACCAGGGATCGTCGCCGTCCTCCCTGTCCCTCACCTTCGTCCCGGCCGCCCAGTGGTCCTTCGAGCTCGCCACACTGCACGAGGTGGGCATCGCAGGAGCCGTCGTCTGGGGCGGCCTGAGTACCAGTGGCACCTGCGACGCGACCTGCGAGTCACAGGCCGGCAGCGGAGGTTGGTTCAGCGCTACCAAGTCGTTCCTGCAGAGCCTGGCGAACCCTCAGACCGACCTGGCCCAGGGCAGGCTCGCCACCGCGTCGAGCACCAACGTCTCGGGACGCGAACCGGACCAGGCCGTCGACGGCGACCCGCTGACCCGATGGGGCAGCACCTACGCCGACCCCCAGTGGATCGACGTCGACCTGGGGGCCGAGTACGACATCACCGGCGTACGTCTGATGTGGGAGACCGCCTACGGAACGGCCTACCAGATCCAGGTCTCCGACGACGACACCACCTGGACGACCATCTACTCCACCACCTCCGGAGCCGGCGGTGTCGAGGAGCACGACGGCCTGTCGGGCACCGGCCGGTACATCCGCATGTACGGAACCGCACGCGGAACCCAGTACGGCTACTCGCTGTGGGACCTCGCCGTCCACGGAACCCCGGCCGCCTGATCCGACGCGCCACCCCAGCCCTCCGGACAACGCCGAAGGCCGTTTCCTCGTCCTTGAGGAAACGGCCTCCGGCCTGCGACCGGGCAGGGTGAACTGGTCAACGGCTTCCTCCTCGGCCGCTACCACTCCGCCGGCCCGCAGCGCACGCGCTACGCGCTGGCCCCGCTCTGGCGCGCCGGGGCGAACGAGGTCGTCGTCCTGGAGCTGGAGACGCCCGGCGACCTCCTCGAACTGCGCGACCAGCCCGACCCCGGACCGCGAACCGCTGCACCCGAGTCCGAGCCCACGTGCAGTCCCGTGAGGTTGCGCCGGCACTCGGCCGGCGGTGCCACCGCCGCATCCCTACCGGACCCAAGCGGTGCATGCCCGCTTGGCGGTGCCTACGGCGCCCCGCGCGTGCATGCCGCGCTCGAACTGGGAGAACGTCGGGGCTGGTCGGTCACATTCTCTCCCTGACGGTCGCGGCCCCGATGGTGCCGACCGCCGCCGCTGCCGCTGCTCGTGTGGCCGCGGCAGCGGTAGCGGCCGACTCCGGTGTGGTGATTTGCTCATTACATACATATTGGACAGACATCGCGGGAATGATGTGCCGTGCCCGATTCACCGCATGCGCCCCAATCGCCGGAGCTCGCGTGGGACGACGCCGTGCTCGCGACCCTGTTCGCGCAGGCGCCGACCGGTCTGTACGTGTACGACACCCGGCTGTGCCTCGTCCGGGTGAACGCCGCGGCGCGCTTCTTCCCGGCCTTCCCGGTCAGGCAGATGCTGGGCCGGCCGATCCTGCAGGTCCTGCGGACCTTCCGGGTGGTCGAAGCCGAGGCCCTCGAGCGTTCGACCCGCGGCGTCCTGGAGACCGGCAGACCCCTCCGCGACGTCCGCTTCCGCCTGCACAGCCCGGACAACCCGGCGGAGGACCGGGTGGCCTCGGCGTTCTGCTTCCGCATTGAGGACGACCGCGGGGCTGCGCGAGGCGTGGTCATCATGCTGACCGATGTCACCGAGCGGGTCCGCGCCGAGGCACGGCTGCGTCTGCTGAGCCGCGCCGTCGGCATCGGAACGACGCTGGACGTCTTCCGCACCGCCGCGGAACTCTGCGACATCGCCGTGCCGGAACTGGCCGACTCCGCGACCGTGGACGTGCTCGACTCCGTCCTGCGGGGGGAGGCACCCGCCCAGGACACCCCGATCGAGAAGCTGCCGCTGCGCCGGGTCGGCACCCGCACGGCCGGCGAGGCCGGGCGGAAGGCACCGGCCGTGGGGGAGGTCGTCGGCCCCGACCCCGCCGGCCCGGTAGCCCGGGGCACCCTGTCCGTCCTGCAACCCGAGCTGCTCCTGCGCACCGACCCAGCCCATGCCCAGGACCCCCGGCTGGCCAGGACCGGCGCCCACTCGACGATGTCCGTGCCGATGCGCGCCCGCGGCGTCGTCCTCGGCCTGGCCTGCTTCCACCGCTCGGGAAACCCGGTTCCGTTCGACCACGACGACCTGGCACTCGCCCAGCAGCTGGCCTCCCACACCGCCCTGTGCCTGGACAACGCCCGCCTCTACAGCCGGGAACGCTCCGTGGCCCGTATCATCCAGCGCAACCTGCGACCCGCCGGCGGACCCGTGCACGCCGCCGTGGACACCGCACACACCTACCTGCCCGCCGGAGCCGGAGGCGGCTGGTTCGACGTCCTCCCCCTCTCGGGAGCACGGGTCGCACTCACCGCAGGCGACACCACCGCCCCCCTCGTCGACGCCGCGGCGGCGATGGGGGAGCTGCGCGCCGCCATCACCGCCCTGTCCGAACTCGACCTGCCGCCCGACGAGATCCTCACCCGGCTCCACGACCTGGCCTCCAGACCCGCGGACTCCCGGCCGGCCGCCGACGGAGACCCCCGCTCCCGGACCTGGCCGGCCACCTGCCTGTACGCCGTCTACGACCCTGTGACCCGCTGCTGCTCCCTGGCCGGCGCCGGACACCCCCCGCCGGCACTGATCCACGACGGCCGCCTGGAGCTCGTCGACGTGCCCCAGGGCCCTCCCCTGGGGCAGGGCATCGGCCAGTACCCCGTCACCGAGCGCATCCTCGCCGAGGGCAGCATCCTCGTCCTCCACAACGCCGCCCTGCTGCCGGCCGGAACGGACAGCCTGCCGCTGGACCGGCTGCCACGGATCGCCCAGGCCGCACCCCGCGTCCCCCTCCAGGACACGTGCGACGCGATCGCCGAAACCCTGGCGCCAAAGCGGCTGCAGCAGGACGCCGTCCTCCTACTGGCCCGCACCCACGCCCTCGATCCCCGTCGGACGGCGGCGTGGACACTGCCCAACGACCCCCGCGCCGTCAACCGCGCCCGCCAGGCGGCAGCCACCCAGCTCGAGGCGTGGGGCCTGGACAAGCTCGCGGACGACACCGCACTGGTCGTCAGCGAACTGGTCACCAACGCCGTCCGCTACGCCGGCGGCCCCATCGAACTGCGGCTCATCCGCGATCGGGCACTGACCTGCGAGGTCACCGACGACAGCAGCACCGCACCGCACCTGCGCCGCGCCCTCGACACCGACGAGGGCGGCCGGGGACTGTTCATCACCGCCCAGCTCACCGAACGCTGGGGCGTCCGTCCGGCCCGCCGAGGCAAGACCATCTGGGCCGAACTCCCGACCGCACCGCACCCCGGGGCCTGACGCCGGCCGCAACCGCGCGACGCGGCGGTGGCCGCAGCCGCGCAGACCGGCCCGCCGGCCGCAGGTGCACCGACCGGTCCGGTGCCGGTCCGCAGCGGTGTTCCTCATAAGCTGGCGTGCGTCCTCCGGGAGCGGAGGCAGAGGCGAGGAGGAGCCCCGATGGGCCAAGAGCCGGGTGAGGCCGCGGCCCGGTCGGTCGCGGTGACCCTGTCCGATGTGGCGCGTGAAGCCGGGGTCTCCCTGGCCACGGCCTCCCGGGCGATCAACGGCAGCGTCCGGCAGGTCCGCGAGGAGTTGCGGGAGCGGGTGCTGGAGGCCGCCGCGAGGCTGAACTACGCGGCGAACGCACCGGCGCAGGCGATGGCGCGGGGGCAGGCCAGCGTCGTCGGGCTGGTCGTGCACGACATAGCGGATCCCTACTTCTCGGCGATCGCCGCCGGGGTGATGCAGGCCGCAGAGGAGCACCACCTGCTGGTGACGGTGGGCAGCACAATGAGCCGCCCGGAGCGCGAGCTGACCTACCTGGCGTCGCTGCGCGGGCAGCGCGGGCGGGCGGCGATCCTGGCGGGCAGCCGGGTGGACGACAGCGAACTCCAGGAGCGGCTGCGGCACGAAATCCAGATGTACCAGGCCGCCGGCGGACGAGTGGTGGCGATCAGTCAGCATCGGTTGCCGGTGGACACGGTGGTGGTGGAGAACCGCAGCGGGGCCCGGGCTCTGGCCGCCCGACTGGTAGGGCTGGGGTATCAGCGGTTCGGCGTGCTGGCCGGACCGCAGGAGCTGCTGACCGCGCGCGACCGGGTGGAGGGGTTCCGGGACGGCCTGGCCGCCGCCGGTGCGGACCGTCCACGGGCGGTCGTACGCGGCGACTTCACCCGGGACGGCGGCTACCGGGCCATGCAGGAGCTGCTGGACGAGTCGCCCGACGTGCAGTGCGTCTTCGCGGTCAACGACGTGATGGCGGTCGGCGCGATGACGGCCTGCCGGGACCGCGGCCTGGTCCTGCCCCGCGACCTGGCGCTTGCCGGGTTCGACGACATCGCGACGCTCCGCGACGTCCATCCGGCGCTGACCACCGTACGTCTGCCGCTGGAGGCCATGGGGGCTGCGGCACTGGAGCTGGTGCTCAGCGCGGAGAAGGTCGGTGCGCCGCGCAGCCGAAGGATCAGGGGCGAGGTCGTCGTCCGGGCCAGCACCCCGGGGATCGCCTGCTGATTCGCCCCGGCGGCTCCCACCGCCGAGACCGGGGGGTGGGGCCGGCCTCCCTTCGGGAAAGCGCTTTTCGAAATTTCCCCCGGGGCCTTGTGGGACGCCGTGGAGCCTGGTTAGCCTCGCCGGAAAGCGCTTTCCAAGTCTTCCCAGGACAGGAACCCACTCATGCCTGCGCACCCTCTCGGCGTCGTCCTCAACGGCGTCACCGGACGGATGGGATACCGCCAGCACCTGGTCCGCTCCCTGCTCGCCATCCGGGAGCAGGGCGGCGTGGAGCTCTCGGACGGCTCGCGGCTGCCGGTAGACCTGGTGCTGGTCGGCCGCAACGCGGAGAAGGTCCGGGAGACCGCCGAGCGCCACGACGTGCCGCGCTGGACGACCGACCTGGATGAGGCGCTTGCCGACGAGGGCAACCGCATCTACTTCGACGCCCAGCTGACCTCGGTGCGCGAGGAGTCGATCCTGAGGGCGATCGCCGCCGGCAAGGACGTCTACACAGAGAAGCCCATCGCCGAGTCGGTGGAGGGGTCGCTGCGGCTGGCCCGGGCCGCGGCCGCTGCCGGGGTGAAGAACGGGGTGGTCCACGACAAGCTGTACCTGCCGGGGCTGCTCAAGCTCAGGCGGCTGATCGACGGCGGGTTCTTCGGCCGCGTCCTGTCGGTCCGCGGCGAGTTCGGCTACTGGGTCTTCGAGGGCGACTGGCAGTCGGCGCAGCGTCCGAGCTGGAACTACCGGGCCGAGGACGGCGGCGGCATCACCACCGACATGTTCTGCCACTGGAACTACGTCCTGGAGAACCTCTTCGGCGGCGTGCGCGCCGTCACCGCCCGCACCGCGACCCACATTCCGCAGCGCTGGGACGAGCAGGGCAAGCCCTACCGGGCCACCGCCGACGACGCGGCCTACGCGATCTTCGAGCTGGAGGGCGGCGTCGTTGCCCAGCTCAACTCCTCCTGGGCGGTGCGGGTCCACCGCGACGAACTGGTGGAGTTCCAGGTGGACGGCACCGAGGGCAGCGCGGTCGCCGGACTCCACCAGTGCGTCGTGCAGCACCGCTCGGCCACCCCCAGGCCGGTGTGGAACCCCGACCTGGCCGAGGCGGGCGGCTACCGCGAGCAGTGGCAGCCCGTCCCGGACAACGCGGTCTTCGAGAACGGCTTCAAGGCGCAGTGGGAGCAGTTCCTCCGCCACGTCGTCGAGGACGCCGACCACCCGTACGACTTCCTCGCCGGCGCCCGCGGCGTACGGCTGGCCGAAGCGGGGCTGCGGTCCAGCGCCGAGGGCCGCCGGATCGTCCTGGAGGACCTCGCCGTTGAGGGCGGCGCCGCATGACGACCCTGCGACTGCCGCAGAGCGACGGCACCTGGCTCCAGTACACCACCGCCGAGCCGCGCGTCTGGAACAAGCCGCAGGGCCCGCCGTCCTCCCGTACGGCGTTCGCCGCCGCCCACGTGGTGGCCGACCGCTTCGCCGAGAACGTCCCCGGCGCCCCGGCGGCGGTCGACTGGGATTCGACCCTCGCGTTCCGGCGGCACCTCTTCTCCTGGGGACTCGGCGTGGCGGAGGCCATGGACACCGCCCAGCGCGGCATGGGCCTGGACTGGGCAGCCACCCGCGAGCTGATCGCCCGTTCCTCGGCCGAGGCGGCCGCGGCCGGCGCCCGGATCGCCGCCGGCGCCGGGACCGACCACCTCCCGGCCGGAGGGGACGACCTGAAGGTCGTCCTCGCCGGGTACGAGGAACAGCTGGCCTTCGTCGAGTCCGTCGGAGCCCAGCCGATCCTGATGGCCAGCCGCCAGCTGGCCCGCGTCGCCCGCGGCACGGAGGACTACCTGGCCGTCTACGGGCGGCTGTTGGAGCAGGTGAGCGGACCGGTGATCCTCCACTGGCTGGGCACCGCCTTCGACCCCGCGCTCAAGGGCTACTGGGGCGCCTCCGACATCCCGTCGGCGACCGCGGTCTTCCTTGATCTGGTCGGGCAGTACGCCGACCGCGTGGACGGTGTGAAGGTTTCGCTCCTCGACGCCGACCACGAGAAGGGGCTACGCGCGGCTCTGCCGGCCGGTGTCCGCCTCTACACCGGCGACGACTTTCACTACCCCGAGCTGGTCAAGGGCGACGGGGAGCACCACTCCGACGCGCTGCTCGGCGTCTTCGCCGCCATCGCCCCCGCCGCCGCCGCGGCCCTACAGGCCCTCGACGATGGCGACGAGGCGGCCTACGACGCTGCCTTCGAGCCCACCCTGCCACTGGCCCGGCACATCTTCGCCGAGCCGACCTACTACTACAAGACCGGCATCGCCTTCCTGGCGTGGCTGAACGCACTGCAGCCCGGCTTCACCATGGTCGGCGGCCTGCAGAGTGCCCGCAGCGCCGTCCACCTGGCCCAGACCTTCCGGCTCGCCGACCGGGCGGGGGTGCTGCATGATCCCGACCTGGCCGCCGCCCGGCTGCGGTCGCTGCTCGAGGTGGGAGGGCTCGTATGAGCACACCGACCGCAGGTGACCTGAGCAGGCTGTCGCTGAACCAGAAGACCATCGAGCGCTGGTCGCTGCCGCAGGCCGTCGAGGGCTGCGTGCGGGCGGGCCTGCCGTCGATCGGCGTCTGGCGTGAGCCCCTCGCCGCGATCGGGGTCGACCGGGCCCGGAGACTGGTCGACGACGCGGGGCTGCGGGTCTCCTCGCTCTGCCGCGGCGGGTTCCTCACCGCGGTCGACCCCCGGGCCCGGCGTACGGCCCTCGCGGACAACCGGGCCGCGATCGAGGAGGCGGCCGCGCTCGGCACGGACACCCTGGTGATGGTGGTCGGCGGGCTCCCCGAGGGGTCGCGGGACCTGCCCGGCGCCCGGGAGCGCGTCGCCGAGGCCGTCGCCGAACTCGCCCCCTACGCGGGCGAGCGCGGGGTGCGCCTCGCGCTCGAGCCGATGCACCCGATCTTCACCGCCGACCGGGGCGTGCTGGCGACCCTCGGCGGGGCCCTCGACCTGGCCGAGCACTTCCCCGCCGAGCAGGTCGCCGTCGTGATCGACACCTTTCACGTGTGGTGGGACCCGCGGGTGGAGGCGCAGATCGCCCGGGCCGCCGGGCGGATCGCGAGCTTCCAGGTCTGCGACTGGATCACCCCCTTCCCCGGGGACGCGCTGCTGTCGCGCGGCATGATGGGTGACGGGCACATCGACTTCCGGCGGCTGCGGGAGCTGGTGGACGCGGCCGGCTACACCGGCGACATCGAGGTCGAGATCTTCAACGCGGACATCTGGGCCGCCGATCCGGACAGTGTGCTCGACCTGATGAAGGAGCGTTACCGGTCATGCGTCCTGGGGCCGAAGTGAGCCCGGCCGCGCCCGAGTCCGGCCCGGGCGGCGCCGCCCCCGCGGTGTTGGTCTTCACCCGGACCACCGGCTACCGCCACGACTCCATCCCCGCGGGCGTGGCGGCTCTCCGGGAACTCGGCGCAGAGCACGGCTACGCGGTGCACGCGACCGAGGACCACCTCGTCTTCACCGAGGAGTCCCTCGCGCGGTGTGCGGCCGTGGTCTTCCTCTCCACTAGCGGAGCCGTGCTGGACGACGACGGCAGGGCGGCGCTCGAGGGCTTCGTGCGGGGCGGCGGCGGCTTCGTCGGCGTGCACTCGGCGGCCGGAACCGAGCGGGACTGGCCGTTCTACGGGGAGCTCATCGGCACCCGCTTCAGTGGGCACCCGGAGCTCCAAACCGCGGCGGTCACCGTGGAGGACCCGGACCATCCCGCCACCGCGCACCTGCCACAGCTGTGGACCTGGACCGACGAGTGGTACAACTTCTCGTCCAACCCCAGGGGGGCGGTACAGGTGCTGGCCACCGTGGAGGAGAGCCGCTACCACGGCGGCACGATGGGTGCGGACCACCCGCTGGTGTGGTGCCGGACGGTAGGCGCCGGACGCTCGTTCTTCACTGCGTTGGGACACACCGAGGAGGCCTACCGGGCGCCCGAGTTCCGCAGGCACCTGCTCGGTGGACTGAGCTGGGCGGCCCGTCCGAGCCACGGCTCGCCCACTGGCGCACAGCCGCTCGGGGCGCGCGGATGACGGCGCGGAACGGCCGCAACACCGGCTCGGAGCAGGTGCTGATCGCACCGGACTCAAGGGATCGGCGGACGCGGTGCAGGTCGCGGCCTGCCTTGCGACAGGAGTCCGTCGCGCCGCACCGCAGCTGCCCGTCGTGCTGCTCCCGGTGGCCGACGGCGGTGAGGGAACGGTCGATGCGGCCGTCACCGGCGGTTTCGACCGGCGTACGGCCGTGGTCGACGGACCCCTCGGCGACCCCGTACGAGCGCACTGGGCACTGCGCGACGGCGTGGCCGTCATCGAGATGGCCCAGGCCTCCGGCCTGGGCCGGCTGCCCCACGGCCACCTCGCCCCGCTCCGGGCGGGTACCCGCGGCACCGGACAGCTGGTGCGGGCCGCCCTGGAGGACAGGGCCCGCACACTGGTGCTGAGTGCGGGCGGCAGTGCCTCCACCGACGGAGGGACAGGGATGCTCGCCGCGCTCGGCGTCCGCTTCCTCGACAAGGAGGGGCATGACCTGCCCTGCGGCGGAGGTGCCCTCACCCGTCTGGCCGCGGTCGACACCAGCGGACTGGATCCGCGTCTGCGCACCGCTCGGATCGTGCTCGCCTCCGACGTGGACAATCCGCTGCTCGGCCCGGACGGCACAGCGGCCGTGTACGCCCCGCAGAAGGGCGCCGACGGGGAACAGACCGTCGCTCCCTCGGTCGGCTGGTGGAGGTCTTCGCCCGGGACTGGGGCACTGCGGCCCGCTGGGCGGCCGATCTGCCCGGGGCCGGCGCGGCCGGTGGGCTGGGCTTTGCGGCCATGGCGTTGCTCGACGCCGAGCGACGCCCCGGTGTTGACGTGCTGCTCGACGTCCTGGGTGCGGGGCGGCTGATGGACGGTCCGCGGCTGGTGGTGACCGGCGAGGGCTCGCTGGACCGGCAGAGCCTGCGCGGCAAGGCCCCCGTCGGCGGTCGGCGGGTGCATGCCGGTCGAGCCTGGCCAGCAGATCGTCCAGGCCGGAGGTGGTGAACTTCCACTGGAACGGCTGCACTGTGGCGTTGTAGCGGTCTTCGAATGCTCGGAGTCGGTCCCTGACCTGGGCCAGGTCGGTGAAGTCGTTGGGCGAGACGACCTTGCGCTGGACGACGGAGAAGTAGACCTCCACCTGGTTCAACCAGGAGGCGTGGATGGGGGTGTGGACAAGTACCGCGTTCGGGAACGCCGCGGCGAGTCGGTCTGCGGCCTTCTGCCCGCGGTGGGAGGAGCCGTTGTCCACGATCCAGAACACCCGCTTGGCGCTCGGGTAGGGTTCGGTGCTCATGACCTGGGCGACGAGGTTCATGAACGGGGCGATGCCGGTCCTGGGGTCGGTGCGGCCGAATACTCGGGCGTGGTGGATGTCGTAGGCGGCGAGGTAGGCCAAGGCGCCGCCGCGGCCGTAGGCGTGGTTCACGCGCATGGGCCTGGCCTGGCCGGGTGCGAGGGAGGGGTGGCAGCGGCAGCGGGCCTGGATGGAGGTCTTTTCGTCCGCGCCGAGCGGCCGGCCTGCCAGGTGCGGGCGTACAGGCCGAGCACGCGTGCGGCCTTGGGCCGGAAATCGGGGTCGGTGATGAAGTTCCAGGAGTGGTGCTGCCAGGGCTTGAGCGCGTCCTCAGCCGGCCAGCGGCGCACGGCGGAGGCAGAGGCGGTCCCGGTGATGCCCCGGGCGGCCAGTTCACGGGCCAGCTCCGGGCACGACCAGCGCGACACCGGCGCCCCGGTCTCGGCTGGCAGCCAGCACGCCAGTGCTTTGGCCTCGGCCACCTGCGGCGCGGTGAACGACGGGGGCCGTCCCGACCGCTTTCGGTCGGTCAGACCGTGAAGGCCGTGCTCGGCGAACCGGCCGCGCCAGCAACGGACCGTGTCCAGGTGCAGGCCCGTCTCGCGGGCGACCCGCGCGTTAAGTACTGACTCACCGTTGCGTCGTCCCGATGCACACGGAGACGTCGTAGCCAGGGAAGCTGGTGCCCAGGCCCGCACCCCGGTCAGGCGAAGCATCCCCATCGCGGGCGGCAGCACGGCAGCCCCTGGGCGAACACAACTCCTCGGACCACAACCTGGTCCGCGCCAAGCTGCCGAGCACCGGCGGCGCCACTGTCCTCTGCCCTGAGTGGCCGTTGTCGTTCCGACAGACCGAGCGCGTCAATGAGCCGCACCGGGCGCTGCGCCGCATCGCTCGTCGATTGCAGGAGGACGGTGCGGCCAGGGCGACGCGGGCGAGCGTGTGCGTCGGCACTTGCTGACGGCGCCGATGTCGTGCGACGTCAAGGCTGAAACCGTGGAGGTCACCGTCACGCCTCGTCCACCCCCACCTGGAGATGCGCACACGGCACACGCCTGACGCCGACACCGTCGACATGCGCTGGTCAATCGTCGACGCCGCCCTCAACGCCCGGGCCGCCACGGTTCCGTAAGCCGACACTGGCTCCGGCGGACACCCAGTGCCACAGAAGGGGATCAACCCGGTGCCAGCGGAGCGGTTCGGGGGCACCGCCGTCGATACCTTCGGCGGCCTCGGCTCCTTCGTCATCAGCGCCGGCGAGTGATTGGACCAGCGAGCCCAGACGGTACAGTCGCGCTCCTGGCGTCGCCAGGCATGAGAAGGAAGCGTCCGTGTCACCCTCTACTCTGTTCACACGTACCACGTGTGGGGTGGCGGGCTGCAAGGGGAGGGCATGGG
>NZ_LIQR01000579.1 GCF_001418575.1 Peterkaempfera griseoplana | reverse complement strand
CCCCGACCCTGACCCCTCGGGGCAGACGCGCCCGCCCGGCCGTTTCCCTGTTCGCTCGTGAGAGGACCCTGTCCTGTCTGTCTTCCCTTCCTCTGCCGAGGCGCCTGCGACGGTGCGGTTCCCGGCCCGGTCGCGGCGTGGCGTGCTGCTGGGGCTCAGCGCCCCACAGCTGGTGCTCGCCGGGTGCGCCGGTGCCGTGCTGCTGGCCGTGCTGATGACCGGCGGGGTGCTCGGCGCGCTGGAACTGCTGCCGCTGTGGGCGGTGGCCGCCGGCGCGGTGGCGGTGCGGCGGCGTGGGCGGTCGTTGGCCGACTGGGCACCGATCGTGGCCCGCTATCTGCTGCGACGCTGGCGCGGGCAGTTGCTGTGGCTGGCGCGGCCTGGCACCCGCCCGCGCCGCGAGGGCCTGCTCCACCTCCCCGGCACCGCCGCCTCCCTGCGCGCCCTCACCTCCCCCGACGGGCGGCTCGCCGCGGTCCACGACCCCCACCGGGCGACCTTGACGGCGGTCGTCCGTGTCTCCTCCCGCGCCTTCGCCCTGCTGGATGCCTCCACACAGAACGCCAACGTCCACGGCTGGGGCCGCGCCCTGGCAGCCCTCGCCCGCAGCGGTCACCTCGCCCGCATCCAGGTCCTGGAGCGCACCGTCCCCGACTCCGGAGACGCCCTGCAGCGCTACTGGGCCGAGCACGGCAATCCCTACGCCCCCGTCGCCGGGACCGTCTACGGCGAGCTGCTGGCCGCTGCCGGGCCGGCCGCGGCCCCGCACGAGGCCTACATCGCCCTCGCCCTAAACCTGAAGGCAGCCCGTCGGCTGATCTCCCAGGCCGGCGGCGGCCTGCGCGGCGCGTTCGCCGTCCTGGCCCAGCTGGCCGCTTCCCTGGACCAGTCCCTGCGCGCCGCGGGACTTGCACCCGCCGGGTGGCTGAGCGCCCGGGAGATCGCCGCGGTCATCCGCACCGCCTACGACCCCGCCGCCCTGCCCGCCTTGGACCGCTGGTCCCCCAGCCCGCGCCCGGCCGCGGATGTGGCCGCCGCCGGACCCGTGGTCCTCCTCGAGCACAGCGACCGCCTTGTCACCGACTCCGCCCACCACGCCGTGTACTGGATCGAGGACTGGCCCCGCACCGAGACCACCGCAGGATTTTTCCACCAGGTCCTGTTCGCCTCCGGGGTACGCCGCACCCTGTCCCTGACCTACACCCCCACCCCGCTGGACGCCGCCCTGCGCGACGTCCAGCGCCGCAAGGCCACCATCGTGGCGGATGCCGCCGAGCGCGCCCGCCGCGGCCAGGTCGACTCCGAAGCCGACACCGTGGAGTACGCCGACGCCAAGCTCCGCGAAGCCCAGCTGATCGCCGGACACGCGGACGTCTCCCTCACCGGCCTGCTCGTCCTCAGCGCCGACACCAGCGACCACCTCGACGCCGCCTGCGCCACCGTGGAGACCGCCGCCACCACCGCCCTGCTCGACCTGCGCCGCCTGCACTGGCAGCAAGCCGAAGCCTTCACCTGCGCAGCCCTGCCCCTCGCCCGCCTGTGACAACCGGCATGACCATCACCTCTTGCGGTGCTGATCCATCTCGAAGGGCGAACCCCGATGCCCTCACCCCCGCCCGCCCCGGACTTGCTGCGCTTTGCGACCTGCGCCCTCCAGCTCCACCACCACACCGCACTGCCCGAGCACGACCGGCCCGCCGACCGCGCCGAACTCGACGCCCTCCCCGCCCACACCCCCGCCCTGTTCGCCCTGCTCGACACACGCACCACCGCCAC
>NZ_LIQR01000578.1 GCF_001418575.1 Peterkaempfera griseoplana | reverse complement strand
GCCGCGCAGGCCGAGGGCCCCGAGCTGGTCCCGCTGCGCGGCCCGGCCAAGGCCGTGGCGACCAACATGGACGCCTCGCTGGAGCTCCCCACCGCGACCTCGGTGCGCGCCGTCCCGGCCAAGCTGCTGATCGACAACCGCATCGTCATCAACAACCACCTCAAGCGCGCCCGCGGCGGCAAGGTCTCCTTCACCCACATCATCGGCTACGCCATGGTGCAGGCGCTGAAGGCCATGCCCGGCATGAACCACAGCTACACCGTCAAGGACGGCAAGTCCTTCCTGGTCAAGCCCGAGCACGTCAACCTGGGCCTGGCCATCGACCTGGTGAAGCCCAGCGGTGAGCGGCAGCTCGTGGTGGCGGCCATCAAGAGGGCCGAGACCCTCGACTTCTTCGGCTTCTGGCAGGCCTACGAGGACATCGTCCGCCGGGCCCGCGCCAACAAGCTGACCATGGACGACTTCACCGGGGTCACCGTCTCGCTGACCAACCCCGGCGGCATCGGCACCGTGCACTCCGTGCCGCGCCTGATGCCCGGGCAGGGCACCATCCTGGGCGTCGGCGCCATGGAGTACCCGGCCGAGTTCCAGGGCTCCTCCCCGGACACCCTCTCCCGGCTCGGCGTCTCCAAGGTGATGACGCTGACCTCGACCTACGACCACCGGGTGATCCAGGGCGCCGCCTCCGGCGAGTTCCTGCGCCAGATCCACCAGCTGCTGCTGGGCGGCAGCGACTTCTACGACGAGATCTTCGAGTCGCTGCGGATCCCCTACGAGCCGGTGCGCTGGGCCACCGACGTGGCCGCCACCCACGACGACGAGGTCAACAAGACCGCCCGCGTCATGGAGCTCATCCACTCCTACCGGGTCCGCGGCCACCTGATGGCCGACACCGACCCGCTGGAGTACAAGCAGCGCAAGCACCCCGACCTGGACGTCGTGGAGCACGGCCTCACCCTGTGGGACCTGGAGCGCGAGTTCGCGGTCGGCGGCTTCGCCGGCAAGAAGATGATGAAGCTGCGCGACATCCTGGGCGTGCTGCGCGACTCGTACTGCCGCACCGTGGGCATCGAGTACATGCACATCCAGGACCCCAAGCAGCGCCGCTGGATCCAGGAGCGGGTGGAGAACCACTACGCCAAGCCGGAGCGCGAGGAGCAGCTGCGCATCCTGCGCCGGCTGAACTCGGCCGAGGCGTTCGAGACCTTCCTGCAGACCAAGTACGTCGGCCAGAAGCGGTTCTCGCTGGAGGGCGGCGAGTCGCTGATCCCGCTGCTGGACGCGGTGCTGGACGCCGCCGCCGAGCACCGGCTGGACGAGGCCGTCATCGGCATGGCCCACCGCGGCCGTCTCAATGTGCTGACCAACATCGTCGGCAAGCCGTACGGCAAGGTCTTCGCCGAGTTCGAGGGCAACCTCGACCCCAAGTCGATGCACGGCTCCGGCGACGTCAAGTACCACCTGGGAGCCGCGGGCACCTTCACCGGCCTGGACGGGGAGACCATCAAGGTCTCGCTGGCCGCCAACCCCTCCCACCTGGAGGCCGTGGACCCGGTGGTGGAGGGCATCGCCCGCGCCAAGCAGGACATCCTGGACAAGGCCGGCACCGCCTTCGACGTGCTGCCGATCCAGATCCACGGCGACGCGGCCTTCGCCGGCCAGGGCGTCGTCGCGGAGACCCTCAACATGTCGCAGCTGCGCGGCTACCGCACCGGCGGCACCGTGCACGTGGTGGTCAACAACCAGGTCGGCTTCACCGCCGCCCCGGCCGCCTCCCGCTCGTCGATGTACTCCACCGACGTGGCCCGCATGATCGAGGCGCCGATCTTCCACGTCAACGGCGACGACCCGGAGGCCGTGGTCCGGGTGGCCCGGCTGGCCTTCGAGTTCCGCCAGGCGTTCAACAAGGACGTCGTGATCGACCTCATCTGCTACCGCCGCCGCGGTCACAACGAGGCCGACAACCCGTCCTTCACCCAGCCCCTGATGTACGACCTGATCGACAAGAAGCGCTCGGTGCGCAAGCTCTACACCGAGGGCCTGATCGGTCGCGGCGACATCACCCTGGAGGAGGCGGAGCAGGCGCTCCAGGACTTCCAGGGCCAGCTGGAGAAGGTCTTCGCCGAGGTCCGCGACGCGGTGCCGCCGGCGGCCCCGACCACTTCCCCGCTGCCGGACTTCCCGGTCACCGTCTCCACCGGCATCTCCGAGGAGACCGTCAAGCGGATCGCCTCCTCGCAGGTCAACCTGCCGGACTGGCTGACCGTCCACCCGCGTCTGCTGCCGCAGCTGCAGCGCCGCGCCGCCATGGTCGAGGACAACACCATCGACTGGGCCATGGGCGAGACCCTGGCCATCGGCTCGCTGCTGATGGAGGGCCACCCGGTCCGGCTGGCCGGCCAGGACAGCCGCCGCGGCACCTTCGGCCAGCGCCACGCGGTGCTGGTGGACCGCAACACCGGCGAGGACTACACCCCGCTGCTGTACCTCACCGAGGACCAGGCCCGCTACACCGTCTACGACTCGCTGCTCAGCGAGTACGCGGCGATGGGCTTCGAGTACGGCTACTCCCTCGCCCGGCCGAACGCCCTGGTCATGTGGGAGGCCCAGTTCGGCGACTTCGTCAACGGCGCCGCCACCGTGGTGGACGAGTTCATCTCCTCCGCCGAGCAGAAGTGGGGCCAGACCTCCGGCGTCACCCTGCTGCTGCCGCACGGCTACGAGGGCCAGGGACCGGACCACTCCTCGGCCCGCCCCGAGCGCTTCCTGCAGCTCTGCGCGCAGAACAACATGACGGTCGCCATGCCGACGCTGCCGTCGAACTACTTCCACCTGCTGCGCTGGCAGGTCCA
This sequence comes from Peterkaempfera griseoplana, assembly GCF_001418575.1. GTDB lineage: Bacteria > Actinomycetota > Actinomycetes > Streptomycetales > Streptomycetaceae > Peterkaempfera > Peterkaempfera griseoplana. The sequence continues at coordinate 4,361 of NZ_LIQR01000578.1, read as the reverse complement.
CAACCCGCACCACAAGCCGCTGGTCGTCTTCACCCCGAAGTCGATGCTCCGGCTGAAGGCCGCGGCCTCCGCCACGCAGGAGTTCCTCAGCGGCGGCTTCCGCCCGGTGATCGCCGACGACAGCGTGGACCCGGCCAACGTCCGCAAGGTCGTCATCACCGCGGGCAAGGTCTACTACGACCTGGCCGCGGCCCGTGCCGAGCGGGGCATCACCGACACCGCCCTGGTCCGCATCGAGCGGCTCTACCCGCTGCCGATCGCGGAGCTCCAGGAGGCGCTGGCGCCCTACGGCGAGAACGTCCAGTACATCTGGGCCCAGGAGGAGCCGGCCAACCAGGGCGCCTGGCCGTTCATCGCGCTCAACCTGATCGACCACCTCGACGTGGTCATCGGCAAGAACGCCGCCGGCTCCCGGCTGCGCCGGGTGGCCCGTCCGGCCTCCTCCGCCCCGGCGGTGGGTTCGGCCAAGCGGCACCAGCAGGAGCAGCAGCAGCTGGTGGACGAGGTCTTCTCGCTCTGACCTCTGACCTCCGACATCCTCTGACGGGCCCCGCGCCCGACCGCACGGACAGCATCCCGGGCCCGGCCGCCGCAGCAGTGCGACGGCCGGGCCCGGCTGTGTCCGCACCCGGTCTATCCTGACCTGGAATCACGGCATCGACGTCAGTCCGGAGCACATCGTGTACTTCACCGACCGCGGGATCGAGGAGCTGGAGAGCCGGCGCGGCGACGAGGAGGTCACCTTCGAGTGGCTCTCCGAGCGGCTGCGCGAGTTCGTGGACCTCAACCCCGAGTTCGAGATCCCCGTGGAGCGGCTGGCCACCTGGCTGGCGCGGCTCGACGACGAGGACGAGGAGTGACAGCGGACGAGGAGTGACAGCGGCCCGCGGACCGGGCGATCCGGTCCGCGGGCCGCTCAGCGGATGACGGCCGGTCAGCGATGCCGGTACCGGCCCGTCCCCGGGCGGCTCCGCATGCCGTCGCCGCCCCAGGCACCACCGTCCGGCATGCCGGACGGGTCCGCAGTCGCCGTCGCCGGCGGGGTCCCGGGCACCGCCGTCCCGGCCGGGGCGCCCTGCCCCTGACCGCGTCCGGGTTCTTCGTGGGGACCACCGTGCTCTGCGGGCCGGCTCTCGGCGGGCAGTCCTCCGGCGGCCCGGGTGGGACCGTCGGGCGGCGGTCTGCTTCCTGGTCTCGGCGGCCGCGCTGGTGATGTCCGTCGTACTGCATCTCGGCATCGTCCTGTTCAACCGGCCGCGCCGCCTCGTGCCCCCCTCGATGCGTACCGACCGGGGCGTCCGGCAGCGTGGCTGACGGCTGACCCGCGGTGGAGGCGTACGACTAGGACGGCGCGGCGAAAGGCAGGGTGGGGCAAGGCCGCACGAGCCCACTGCGTGGCCGCACCCGGAGAACCGCGCGGCCGCTGCCAGGTCACGGTCGTAGAAGGCAGCCTGGCGGACCGAGTTGAGCCGGCCGCTGTGGCAAGTCAGGCCCTCACATCGCTGCTCGGCCCCGGTGGGCGCGCCATGAAGACGTCGATCGGGTCCTCGGCTTCCACGACGAATCCATGGCGCTCGTAGAGCCGGCGCGCAGCACTGCCTTGCAGCACGTTCAGACCCACGGTCATGCCCTGCGCGTCGGTTCGTTCCAGCACCGTGCGCAAGACAGCGGATCCGAGCCCTCGGCCCTGAAGGTGCGGAGCAAGATAGAAGTGCTCCAGCCACTGCCTGTCCTCGGCAGGCCGGACGGTGACGCATCCCACGAGTTCGCGGTCGATCTCAATGATCGACGTGTGCTGTGCGGAGAAGGAGTCCCGGAGCCGCTGCCGCACCCGGTGCTCGTCGTAGCGTCCAAGGCGTTCCAGATCCGCCCGCATCACCGTGGCCCGCAGCTCCGCGATCACCTCGATGTCCGCCGCCGTCGCAGAACGCAGCATCCAGCCCGTGGCCTGCGCCGACGTGGTCGCGGGCGCCGCTGCATCCGATCGCCCAGCGCTCCTCGGCACCTCTGCATCCATGGCCGGAGTATCCCAGTCTGCTCGCCCCGAACGAGCTGGTGGGTCTCTCCACCCGAACCGCCGACCCCGCTGTGACCTGCATCGCGCACCACCACGTCGGCGCGCCCGACGCGCCCCGCCGCGGGCGGTGCGGGACAGAGCAGGCGGGATGTGGCACCGTGAAACGGCGTTCAGCCGCCCGCCGCCGCGGGAGCCGCACCCCTGCACAGCGAGGACGAGGGCACATGTCGAATCCACCGCTTCCCGACACCGCGGTAGCCATGCTCCGGCGGCCCAACCCCGCCGTCATCGCGACGCTGCGCAGTGACGGGCAGCCCGTCACCACCCCCACCTGGTACCTCTGGGACGACGGCCGGGTGCTGGTCAACATGGACGAGGGGCGCAAGCGGCTGGAGCATGTGCGCCACGACCCCAGGGTGACGCTCACCGTGCTCGACGAGGGCGACTGGTACACCCATGTGACCCTCATCGGACGGGTCGCCGAGATGCGCGACGACGAGGACCTGGCCGACATCGACCGGCTGGCCCGGCAGTACCTGGGAAAGCCCTACCCGCAGCGTGACCGCGCCCGGGTGAGTGCCTGGATCGAGATCGACCGCTGGCACGGCTGGGGCGCCCACAAGGACAGCAGCCAGCCCGGCTGACGCCGCCCCTCGCCCGCGCTGCCCGACGGCGTCCGCGTCGATCCGGACGCGGACCGCGCAGCCGCGACCGGGATGGCCCCGCCGCTGCGCAGGAACGGCCCGTCGGCTGAACGGGGCCACCTGATCAGCGCTCTCTGTGGCCGCGCCGGGCCGGGTCAGTACTCCGGCGTAGGTCGTGACTTCGCCGGCCGTCGATCCACCCGGCGGCGGCGATCACCTCGCAGGCGATGTCCACAACCCCCCTGCCGTCGGTGGCCACGCGTACGGCGTCCGCCGGTGCCCGCTCGTGCAGCATCCGGGCCTTGCGCAGGCTGTTCCGTACCTCCTGCTCCAGCTCGGACCCGAGCTCACGGGCCGCCAGACGCTCGGCGGTGGTCGCGTCGGAGGCGGTGAGCAGCACCCGGACGATCCGCAGGTCCGCCCCCATGGCGCGCTCGAACATGGCCCCGCCTCGGGCAGCACACTCACGGTGTTCGTGTAGACGAGGCGCCGGTAGCCCAGCCGGGCGTAGTTCGACCACACCGCCGCGAGGTTGCGCTCGGTGATCCGCGAGCGATCCGGGTCTCCCTGCGGCGCCGGATGCACCTGCCCCATGAAGTCGCCCTCGATGACGGCATGAGGGATCCCCGCGCCACGCAGACGCGCCGAAACCTCCCAGGCCACCGTCGACTTGCCGACGCCGGCGCGTCCCCCGATGAGCAACACCTCCGCACGATCCACGGAAGCAGCTTGCCAGCTCGCAACCTCGCCGGGCGACCGGAGATGATGCAAGGTCGCCATGTGCGGCGGGAGTACCAGGGTGTTCGCGCCGGACCGGCCGACCGATCCGCGGACATGTGCTGAACTGTCCGGATGGAGAACTCCCGATTCCTCGACTGCCTCGCGGCCGACTTCGCCCGGTTGCGAGCCGTCGTGCCGATCGACCCCGGCGCGGCCGTGCCGAGCTGCCCCGGCTGGACCCTCGCCGACCTCGCCCGCCACGTCGGCGAGGTGTACCTGCACAAGACCCTCGCCGTGCGCGAGGGAGCCGAGCCGCACCCGTGGCCGCCCAAGGAGCTGACGGACGAGGAGCCGCTCGCACTGCTCGACCGGGCCTACGCCGGGCTCCTCGAGGAGTTCGCCACGCACCGGCCGGAGGATCCGGCGGGCTCCTGGTACGCCCCGGACCAGACCGTGGGCTTCTGGATCCGGCGGATGGCCCATGAGACGGTGATCCACCGCGTCGACGCCGAACTCGGTGCCGGCCAGCGGGTGGGGCCCGTCCCGCCCGACCTCGCGCTGGACGGCATCGACGAAGTGCTCAAGGTCATCGCGGAGTACAGCGTCGCCGAGTGGGGCGACTCCTTCGCCCCGATCCTGGGCGGCTCCCCGGGCCGGACGTACACGGTGCGGGCCGACCACACCCAGTGGCGGGTGCGGACCGGACCTGGGCTGTTCGCCGTCGAGGACGGTGGCGGTGACGAGGCGTCCGACGTCACGGTGAGCGGTCCGGCGGCGGGCGTACTGCGCTGGCTGTGGAACCGGCAGGGCGGGGGAGAGGACGACGTCACCGTCGACGGTGCCCCCGAGGCGGTCGAGGAGCTGCGGCGCTGCCTGGTCACGGCGACGCAGTGACGCCGGTCGGACGGCCCCGGTAGCTGAGCGCCCCGCCCCGACCCCGGCTGAACGGCTCCCACTCGGGGGCACGGATCAGCCGGGCT
>NZ_LIQR01000577.1 GCF_001418575.1 Peterkaempfera griseoplana | reverse complement strand
TAGATCGGGTGTCATTGCGGGCGTGCCGCGGGACCTGCGGCACCTCCGGGAGGGAACGTTTCCTTGTCCAACCCGTGCAGGCGCTCATCGCGTCTGCTGTGACAGGAGACCGCTATGCGTGTATCCCGCTTCGCCGCCGCGCTGGGCGTGGCCCTCGCCGCAGTCCTGGCCGGCACCGGCACCGCCGCCGCCACCACCACGGTCGCGCCCGCCACCGCAAAGGCCCCCGCCCACGACGGTTGGTACGGCTACCACCACCACCGCCACTTCCTCTGGGACGGCCACCGGCGCCACCACCACCGCCACCACGGCTGGGAGGGCCACCGCCACGACCGTCGCTTCCGCTGACACCGGCGGCAGTCTGACGTTCGGCCGCCGGTGACAGCGGCCCCGGGCGCCCTCCGGGGACGGCGCCCGGGGCACCCGGCACACACACCCGCACAGTGACCCCGGACGGCAGCGAACCGCCGCCGTCCGGGGTCACCGGTGTTTGCGGGGCCGCCGAAGGGCGGCTACCCCAGGCCGAGTTGGGCGAGCATCCCCAACTGGTCGCTGCTGCCCCAGCGTTCCACCATCAAGCCGTCCGCGAAGCGGGCGATCTGCACCCCGCGCACGGCGATCGGCCGGCCGGTGGGGCCATGGCCCATCAGCGGACCCTGGTGGGTGCCGGTGAGGGTGTAGGCGATGGCGACGTCGTCCCCGGCGGTCGTCACATGATCGACCTCCACATGGAGGTCCGGGAACGCCTCCCGCAGCTGACCGAACATGTCCTGGTATCCCTGCGGGCCCGGCCGCTGCCCCGGTGCCGGGTCGTGGTCCACGCAGTCGGGGGCGACAAGGCCGTCGAGGTCCTCCAGCCTCCCCGTGTTGACGGCCGCGCCGAACCGCTCCTGGACGGCGAGGTTGCTCTCCGGGCTCATGGGCTCTCCTCGGCACACGGCAGTGCGGCAGACGGTGGCAGCGGACATTCCCGGGCGGCCGGGCCGGCGTCGGCTGCGGGGGCGCGGGCATGTCCTGTGTCCATCCTGGGCGGTGGACGACCGGCTCGCGAGCGGAGGGCCCGCGTCCTGCGCCGCCGCACCGGCCCCCGCGCCGGGTCCGTGGATGTCGTACCGCCCCGTGGACGGACCGGGCGAGGCGGCGTACGGCTCCCTCTGCGCGAGCGGCGCCCGGACACCGTCCGTCGGTTACCGGGCCGCCGGTCCCTTGCTTTCGCCCCGCACCGGCCACCTGCGCTGCACACGGCCGCTGACCGCGCATCTGCCCACCGGGAGAAGACCTCGCCATGGGTATCCGCGCTGGTCACGGGCTCGTCCCCAGTGCGGGACCCGGCCGCTCCACCCTGGGCCGACCGGGGCCGGATGGTCGGATCGCCCCTTCAGGTATTAGTTTGCCTCGTCGGGGATACCTGCAGCGGAGGGCACCGGAGTGTGTGCCCGGCCGCGGCGGGAGGGAGGCCCGTGATGGGGCAACAAGCACCGGACCCGGTCGGCGGCCAACTGCCGACCACGATCCGGGAAGCAGCGGCCGAGGTGGTCGGTGCCCACTGTGCAGCCGCCTATGTGGCGGACGACCGGGGCACCATGCTGGCTCTCAACGCCCAGGCCGAGGCCCTGCTGCTCCGGCCCGCCGGTGAGCTCCTCGGCCGGGAAGTGCACGAGCTGCTGCACCGCAACCGCTATGGAGCGCCCCTACCGAGGACCCAGTGTCCCTTTCGGGAGTCCGTCCTCGCCCAGCGCACGGGGCAGAACACCAACGACTGGCTGGAACGCGGGGACGGCGCCCTGCTGCCGGTCTCGTGGGTCTCCACGCCGGTCGAGGTCGGGGCCCCGCACCCGGGGACGCTGGTGATCTTCTGGTCCTGTGACGACCCCAAGCCGCCCGGCACATGGCCGAGGCAGTTCATGTCGTCGCTCACGGAACTGGAGCGGCTCGCCCTGCTCGCCGAGACGACCACCCAGCTGAGCTCCACACTCAAGGTCGACGAGGCGCTGAACAGCCTGGTGAGCCTGGTGGTGCCCCGCCTCGCCGACTGGGCGGTGGTCGACCTGATCACCGAGGGGGACGAGGTCTGGCGCTTCGCCGTCGCCCACGCGCAGGACGGCGTGGTGGTGCACCGGGACGACCTCGAGGGGCCGATGCCGCCGGTGCCGGAGGCGTCCCCGATGCCGCTGTCCCGGGCTCTGCGCGGCGCGGCGTCCAGTCTGACCGGTCCGGAGACCTACCACGGCCCGCCGGACGCGGGCATCGCCGTCGAACAACGCCGCCTGTTCGAGGCGACGGGCATGCACTCGGCGATCATCGCCCCGATCCGCAGCCACCGCCGGACGCTGGGGGCCCTGACCCTGGGACGCTCCGAGCAGCCGGAGGCCTTCACCTCGACCGACCTCACGCTGCTGGAGGACATCACCCGCCGGGCCGGGCTGGCCCTGGACAACGCCCGTCTCTACGAGCGTCAGCGCAAGGTCGCCGAGACCATGCAGCGCTATCTGCTGCCCCGCCTGCCGCGGGTCAGAGGGCTGGGGATGACCGCCCGCTACCTGCCCGCGCCGGACGCCTCGGAGGTGGGCGGTGACTGGTACGACGCCTTCACACTGGCGGACGGGGCCACCGCCCTGGCCGTCGGGGACGTGGTCGGGCACGACCTGGAGGCTGCGGCCGGTATGGCGCAGCTGCGCAACATGCTCCGCGCCTACGCCTGGATGCACGGGCAGATGCCCGGCGAGGTCGTCGACTGGCTCGACCATGCCACCGGGGCCATCACCCAGGTCTCCATGGCCACCATGATCTTCGCCCGGCTGGCCGGGACCGACGACGGGCAGTTCGAGCTGCACTGGACCAACGCCGGCCATCCGCCGCCTCTGCTGGTCAGCCATGAGGGGGTGACCCGCTACCTCACCGAGGGCCACGGCGTTCTCCTGGGCATACAGTCCAAGCAGGCCCGCCCCGGGGCCTCCGTCACCCTGGAGCGCGGCTCCACCCTGGTGCTGTACACCGACGGCCTGATCGAGGCGCCGGGGCACTCCATCGACGAGGGCCTGGAGAACCTGCGCCGGCACGCGGCCTCCCTGGCGCACCGCCCGCTGGAGCAGTTCACCGACCTTCTGCTCCAGCGGACCCGGCCGCCGCGCAACGAGGACGACGTGGCCCTGCTCGCCATCCGCGTCCCGTACGAGCCCGACCCGTACGCGGAGCTGATGCCGGCGGACCTGGCCGACTCCGGGTACACCGGCCGCTGAGCGGACCGGCGGGCCCACGGCCCGCCGGTCCGCTCAGCG
>NZ_LIQR01000576.1 GCF_001418575.1 Peterkaempfera griseoplana | reverse complement strand
CCGCTGCTCCCCACCCGGTCCGCCCCCCCGGCCGGCCGGTCCGGCGGCTCGGTGCTCGACGCGACCCGTCCGACGCCCTCGGCGTCCGGGGCCCCCTCGCCCTCCGGCGCCCCCGCGGCGGACAGCCCCCCGAACGGGACCGACGCACGGCCCAGCGGCAGCACGTCCTCCGGGACGACCGCCGGCGACCCCGCGCCCTCCGGCTCACCGTCCGGCTCCCCCTCGGGCAGCGCGACCGGCGGCTCCGAGGAGCCGGCGGCGATCGAGCTCACCCCGGCCGGCGACGAGGGGCTGCACGGTTCGGCCTCGGCGGACACGGCCAGCCCCTACGCCTCACGGGACTCGCTCGTCCTGACCGTGGACGAGACGCTGACCGCGGTGGAGGTGGAGGTCCGGGTGAAGCGCTCGGGCGGGGCCGCGGACGCCGGCGCATGGACGGACATGCCGGGGACCGAAGTGACCGTGGAGCTGGACCGCGGCGCCCTGGTGTACCGCTTCACCCTGGGCCACGGCGGGACGGTGCGTCCCGGCCGGTACTCCTTCACGGTGCAGTACTCCCACCGGGACGGCTCCCACGACGCGGCCGCCGACACCTGGCTCGCCTCCGCCTTCGGCGTGGACCACCCGCGCGCGGTCGCCGTCCGGGGCCGCTTCGCCTGACCCGGACGGCGGCACTGCGACGACCTGGGTATACGCTGAACGCGTTCCGTATACTGAACGCGTTCCCGTAATATGAATCACACGGCGTCTGCCGGGCTGTCGAAAGGGGTCAACGGCCATGGCTCTGCCCACCCCCGCGGATGCGGGCGGCTCCCAGGTGAAGTCCGCCGTGCGGACCGTGGAACTCCTCGAGTACTTCGCCGGCCGCCCGGGCATGCACAGCCTCGCCGAGGTGCAGACCTCGCTCGGCTACCCCAAGAGCAGCCTCTACATGCTGCTGCGCACCCTGGTCGAGCTGGGATGGGTGGAGACCGACGCCACCGGCACCCGCTACGGCATCGGCGTGCGGGCGCTGCTGGTCGGCACCGCCTACATCGACGGCGACGAAGTGGTCGCCGCGGCCAGGCCCACCCTGGACCGGCTCGCCGAGGAGACCACCGAGACCATCCACCTCGCCCGCCTCGACGGCGCCGACGTGGTCTACCTCGCCACCCGCCAGTCCCAGCACTACCTGCGCCCCTTCACCCGGGTCGGCCGCAGGCTGCCCGCCCACTCGACCTCCCTGGGGAAGGCCCTGCTGGCCACCCACAGCGACGACGAGGTCCGCAAGATCCTGCCGGAGCGCCTGGCCCCGCTCACCGAGCACACCTTCACCGACCGGGAGGAGCTGATCGAGGAACTGGCGCTGATCCGGGAGCGCGGCTACTCGGTCGACCACGAGGAGAACACCGTCGGACTGCGCTGTTTCGGCATCGCCATCCCGTACCGCACCCCGGCGCGGGACGCGGTGAGCTGCTCGGTGCCGGTCGCCCGGCTCACCCCGGGCCGCGAGCAGCAGATCCGCGACGCCCTCTTCGAGGCCAGGGACCGCCTCACCCTGGCCACCCGTCACCTCTGAGCCGCGGGCCCTACGGCACCGCGACGGACCGTCAGCCGAGGTGCACCGCAGGCGGATCGGCGGTCCCCCGGGGCCGGCGCCTCCGCGTCCGAGGCGGCGCGGGGTGCGCCGGCCCCGGAGGGCCCGCGCGCCGCTTCCGCGAGCACGCGCGGGGCCTCGCCACTCTGTACGGCCCGGGGCCGGAGGGTCAGCGGTAGTCGTCCGGCGAGCCGTCCTTGCCGCCGTACCTGACGTCCTCGAAGTACCCCCAGGCGTCCGGCCGGCTGCCGTCCACATCCCGTACCCCGTAGGTCCTGGCAAGGTCCGCACTGGAGGCGGACTTCCCGTTCCAGCGGGCCGCCCGGTCCGGGTCGGCGGCGAGCGCGGCGACCCCGCGGGCGAGGTAGTAGGGCGACTCGGCGACACCGAAGTCCGGTTCCTGGGCGACGGCGTCGCGCCAGTTCTCCTCGGTCACGCCGAAGTGGGCGAGCATCTGTTCCGAGCGCAGGAAGCCCGGTGTGACGGCGACCGCTGTGCCCCCGTACTCGGCCAGTTCCTCGCCCAGCCCGAAGGCGATCCGGATCGGGGCGTTCTTGGCGAGGTCGTAGTAGAGGTTCTCGCGGTAGCGGCGATTGGAGACCGCCGTGCCGTCGGTGACCTCCACATGCAGCGGCGCGTCCGAGCGGATCAGCAGCGGGAGGACGAGTGCCGCGGTGATCACGTGGGAGCGCACCCCGAGTTCCAGGATGCGCAGGCCGTCGGCGAGCGGCGTCTCCCAGCTCTTCCGGCCGAAGACGGAGTCGACGAGCAGGTGCTCGCCGCCCCAGAGGTCGTTGACGAGGATGTGGAGCCGCTGCTGCTCACGGTCGATCCGCTCGACGAGGGCGCGTACCTGATCCGCGTCCAGATGATCGGTGGGGACGGCGATGCCGGTGCCGCCGGCCGCCGTGACCAGCTCGGCGGTCTCGTCGATGGTCTCCGTGGTCCGGCCGACCTCGCTGGCGCGCTCGCGGGTGGTGCGACCGGTGACATAGACGGTGGCGCCGGCGCGGCCGAGTTCGACGGCGAGGGCGCGTCCGGCACCGCGGGTGGCTCCGGCGACGAGCGCGATCCGGCCGGCCAGCGAGCCGGCCCGGCCGCCGTGCTGGGGGGTGGGGTCCTTGTCCATGCCACCACGATGCACGCCGGCAGTGACAGTCGGCGTCCGCTTGTTCCCGGCGGGATCCGCTGTACCTCGGCTGCTCAGCCCCGCAGGCGGGCCAGGGCGTCGCGGACCAGGGCGAGATCGCCGTCACCGGCCAGACCCGCGTGGTAGAGGCGCAGTTCGCCGGCGCCGTGGGCGGCGGCGTGCCGGGCGTCCTCGGCGAGGGTCGCGGGGCTGCCGCCCATCCCGGAGACCACCGTGAGGTTGGCAGCGAGCACGGTGCCGGGGCGGCGGTGTGCGGCGGCCGCCTCCAGGGTCGCCGCCCGCCGGCCGGCGTCCCCGGTGCAGGGCAGCACCAGGCCGTCGACCAGTGCCAGGACGCGGTCGGCGTCCACCCCGGTGTTGGAGCCGGTGCGGTGCGCCACCGGATCGGCGTGCAGCAGCACCCGGAAGCCGGGCGGGGCCGCCTGCCGCACCGCGCCGACGACCTCCTCCTGGAAGCGGGCCAGGGCCCGCCGCCGGTGGACCATGGTGGCGGCGGCGAGATCGGCGCCCAGCAGCTTCTCCACCCCCGCCCACTCGGCGGCGCCCGTGTCGGCGCCGTCCGGGGCGCGGTACGTCCCGGCCCAGACCGGCTCCAGGGCGCGGACGACGGCGGCGCGCAGCCGTTCGGGCGCGACCCCGGCGTCCTGGTAGCCGCGGGCGCAGGCGTCGCAGAAGCAGAGCGAGAGCAGATACTGCGCGGCGGGGTCGAGCGGCACCCCGGCGATCTTGTCGTGGGCGTGCAGATGGGCCAGTCCGTACCAGCCGCAGGACTCCAGCTCGGTGCCGGCCGCGCCGGGCCGTACGGCGGCCTCGGCGGCCAGCCGGGCGCAGTAGGCACGCACCTGATCGTCGGCGATGCAGGGCGCCCAGGGGTAGCGGTCCCCGTGGGCGTTGACCACCGTGCGGCCCGGGTGTGTCGCGCCCAGCAGGGAGTTGTGGGCCAGCACCACCCAGGAGTGCACCTCCAGCCCGGCGGCGGCGAGGGCCTCGGCGGCGTCTCCCCAGGGGTCGGCGCCGGAGCACCAGCGCTGCGGCGCGGGGGCCAGGGTGTGGCCGGCCCAGCGGGCGGGGTCGATCGGGTAGTAGACGGCGGAGTGGGGTGCGGTGACGATCCGGTGGCCGGGGTGGCGCGGGGTGACGGCGCGGGTGGAGTGGTACGCGGCGGCCAGGGTGGCCTGCTGTACTCCCAGTGCTGCGAGCCGGCCGGGGGCGGCGGGGTCGCCGACGACGTCCCAGGGGTAGAGAAAGGCGGAGCTGCGCACGATGGTCACATTCCTGATCGAGGTCTACATACCTGAACCGATCAGACCGTATGCCGACCCGCCCCGCCGGTCAAGAAGGGCGGGGTTGACCGCCTCGGTGAGCCCGCCTTAGCTTGTCCATGCTTGTGAATGGAATTCATGTTCCTGTCCTCGCCCGAGGAGACGCCCCCATGCCCACCCCCCGCACCGTGCTGCTCACCGGAGCCGCCGGCATCGTCGGTACCTTCCTGCGCCGAAGTCTCCCCGAGTACGGCTACACCCTGCGTCTGCTGGACGCCGCGCCCGTCGACGGCGCCCCGGAGGCCATCACCGCCGACATCCGCGACACCGAAGCCCTGGAGCGCGCCCTCGACGGCGTCGACGCGGTGATCCACCTGGCCGGCATCTCCGTGGAGGCCCCCTTCGAGGAGATCCTCGGCGCCAACATCGAGGGCACCTACCGGCTCTACGACGCGGCCCGCCGCGCCGGCGTCCGCCGCATCGTCTACGCCAGCAGCAACCACGCCGTCGGCTACACCGCCCGGCCCGCCGACGGCGGGGCGGTGACCACCGACATCGCGCTGCGCCCGGACACCTACTACGGCCTGTCCAAGTGCTTCGGCGAGAACCTGGCGTCGCTGTACGCCGACCGTCACGGCATGGAGACCGTCTCCCTCCGCATCGGCTCCTGCTTCGCCCGGCCGCTCACCGTCCGGATGCTCTCCACCTGGCTCAGCCCCGCCGACTGCGCCCGGCTGATGCACGCCTGCCTCACCGCCCCCGACGTCCACCACACCGTCGTCCACGGCACCTCCGCCAACACCCGCGGCTGGATGGACCTCAGCGGCGCCCGCAAGCTCGGCTACGACCCGCAGGACGACTCCGAGCCCTATGCGGCCGAACTGCTGGCACGGCACGGCGAGCTCTCCCCCGAGGACCCCGAGTACCGGCTGCTCGGCGGCGCCTTCACCACCAGCACCGCCTGGCAGTTGTGAGCGCGGCCTGAGAACGCTCGGCCTTCCTCCTTCGTTAGTGTGTCCGCGGGGGTGCGCGACGGCCGGAGTCCGCCGCCGCCCCGCCGCCGCATGCGGCGAGCCGGACACGACGAGGAGGACGACCGTGACCACGGCCCTGACGCAGGGCGGAAACGCCCCGCTGCCCGCCACCCGGGTGACGGTGGAGGTGACCGCGCCCAAGCGGCTGGACGTCTCCGGGCTGCTGCTCGCGGAGAACGGCAAGGTCCGCTCCGACGACGACTTCGTCTTCTTCAACGCCCCCCAGGGCCCCGGGGTGTCCCACCGCCCGGCAGCCCCCGGCTCCCCGGACGCGATCACGGTGGACACCGCCGTCGTCCCCGCCCCGATCCACAAGGTCGTGGTCACCGCCAGCCTGGACGAGGCCGGCGCGACCTTCGCGGGCACCGAGCCCACCGCCACCGTGCGGGACGCCGACACCGGCGAGGAGCTGATCACCTTCACCCCGCCGCGGCTGACCGTGGAGACCGCGCTGGTGGTGGTGGAGGTCTACCGGCGGGG
>NZ_LIQR01000575.1 GCF_001418575.1 Peterkaempfera griseoplana | reverse complement strand
GTCGCCGTCCTCCTCCGCCGGCTCGCCGTCCCCGTCCGTCACCCCCTCCGCAACGGCATCGGAGACCGCTGAGCCGTCCGCCCCCGCGACCGCGAGCGCCACCCCGGGCGACGGAGGCACAGCGGACGACGGCAGCACCCCCGCCGGCTGAGCAGCCGCCCCCGGCACTCCGCAGCGGGCGGACGCTCACACCCCGGCGACCATCCCGCTGCGCAGGGTGGCGCAGGACCGCGCGATCAGCCGGGAGACATGCATCTGAGAGACGCCGACGACGTCGGCTATCTGGTGCTGGGTCATGCTGCGGAAGAACCGCAGGAAGAGGATGCGCCGTTCGCGCTCCGGAAGCTCCTCCAGCAGCGGCCGCAGTGAGATGCGGTCCACCACCAGGTCCAGGAAGCGGTCCTCGCTGCCCATGGTGTCGGCCAGCGAACCCGCCTCCAGGCCCGGTACGGGGGCGTCGAGGGAGACCGCCGAGTAGGCCTGGTAGGCCTCCAGCCCGAGGATCACGTCCTCCTCGGGGAGTCCCGTGTAGTCGGCCACCTCGGCGACGGTGGGGCTGCGGCCGCCCAGCGGCTGGAGCAGCTCCTGCTGGGCCCGCCGGACGAGGTTGCGCGCCTCCTGCACTCGGCGCGGCACATGCAGGTCCCAGGCATGGTCACGGAAGTGCCGCTTGAGTTCGCCGATGATCGTCGGCACGGCGAAGGACTCGAAGGCGTGGCCCTGCGCCGGGTCGTAGCGGTCCACCGCCTTCACCAGGCCCACCGAGGCGACCTGCAGCAGGTCGTCGTCGCTCTCACCACGGTTGCGGAAGCGGCGCGCCATGCGGCGGGCCATCGGCATCAGCGAGGAGATGACCTGCTCGCGCAGCCGGTCGCGCTCCGGCCCCGGCGGCAGATCGGCCAGGCGGGCCAGGCGGACCGGCAGGTCCTCCGGGGTGCGGTCCTTCGGAGGCTGGGACGACCGGCCGTCGGAGGCTCGGGCGGGACGTGCGGAACCGGGCCCGGGACGGGGCATGGCAGCCTGCTCTCTGTGCAACCGCCCACGGCGGTGCGCATCCATGACAGACGGAGACGTACGGGAGGGGGCCTTCGGGG
>NZ_LIQR01000574.1 GCF_001418575.1 Peterkaempfera griseoplana | reverse complement strand
GCCGTAGGGCTGGACGCCGCTCGGACGGAGCTGCCGGTGGGCCGCTCGCCGTACCGCCGGGCGGTGTCCTGTGGGCTGTTGCAGATCCCCGGCGTTGCCCGGCACAGCTCGCCGCGCCGCCCGGTGCCCCGGCACAGTGCACCGCGGGGCGGCGTGGAGCTTCCCCGCGGGGAGCGTGTCTGTGGGGAGCGTGTCCGTGTCCATGCGCGGGGGTGGTTCATGGGCAGAGCCCGGTCGCCGTGCCTGCGGCGTCCCAGACGGTCACCGGGTTGAAGCCGCTGTGGCCGCACTCGCCGAAGACCGTCACCGGCCGCCCCCCGGAGACGGCGGCCAGCCGCCACAGGCCCGGCACGGACGTGGTTCCGCGCCGTTGCACGGGTATCGCCTCGCAGCCGTCCGCCTCCACCAGCCGCCACCCCTGCTCGGTGGGCACCGGCACCACAGCGGCGAGCACCACCGGCCAGGACTCCAGCCAGGGCTCCTCCGCCAGCGCCGCCCCGTACTCGGCCAGCGCGCCGTCCACGGAGACACCGGGTGGCACCGCCTCGGCCGGGGGCGGGGCGACCGGCGGCGGATGGCCGGCGCCCAGAACGGCGCGCAGTGGACGGACTCCGGGGTGGTAGGCCAGATCCGCCTCCACCGTGTGGCCGGTCGGCAGGGCGAGATCCGGCGCCAGGCCCGGCCGGCCGAAGGAGAGCAGCAGAGCGGTGCGGCCGGTCGTGGTGCCGCGAAGCCACAGCCGACGGGTGGTCAGCCGGTCGTCGGCGGACTCCCGGACGCCCAGTACCAGCCAGCGGTCGCCGACCCGGGGGCCGCGCAGCACCTCGGCGCTCTCCATGGTGAAACCGACCCGGGCGCGCACGGTGGCCGCGAGGGGCGCGGGCAGCCCGTCGATGCGCCCGTAGGCGGAGGCGAGCAGATCCAGCAGGGCGTAGCGCTCCAGCAGCCGGCCGGGCCAGCCGGGTCCGGAGGCCGGTTCGGCGGCCAGCTCGCGGACCAGGGCGGCCAGCCCCGGAGCCTGGGCGTCGACCATCCGGGCGGCCACGTCGTCCCAGGCGGCATAGCCGGTGTGCTCCTCTCCGGCGAGCCCGGTGCGCAGCCGGTCGGCGAGCCGGGCCCGCAACTCGGCGGCGCCCGCGGCGACCCGGGCGGACCGGCGCTCCGCCCTGCGGCGGGCCGCTGCCGGGTCGGCGGGTGCGGTCGCCTGCTTCTCCTGCTGCTCGGCCCGCTGCCTCCCGGTGGCCGGCCGGGCTGCGGCCGACTCGGCCGGAGGTTCGGCGTCCGGGACCGCCTCCGGGCCGGACGTCCAGAGCAGCAACAGGCCCAGCGCGTGTTTGCACGGGGACTTGCGGCTCGGGCAACTGCACGAGAAGGCAGGCCCCGCCAGATCCACGCTGGTGCGGTAGGCGGTGCCGCCGCTGCCTCCGCACTCGCCCCACACGGCGCCGGCCGAGGCGCCCGCCCCGGACCAGAGCGCGGGCGAGGAAAGTCCGGCCGCGGCCTTCCGCGACGCGGCGTCAGGCGCCAGCGCCAGTACGTGCTCCGCCGTCCAGCGGGCCTCGTTCGACGTCACCGACATGCTCTCGACGGTAGGCGCCGCCACTGACAACGCACCCGGGCAACCGCTGCCGGATGCCCGGACCGGACACATTGTCAGTGCCGTGGTGCATGGTGGTTCGTGCAGGCCGGGAACGCCGGTGCGACGGCGGTGCGTGCACCGCTCCCCGGCCGGCCTGACCGTGGACTGCCCCTGCGCCCGCCATCCGCCCATGCTCCCCGTTCGACCGCCGCCGAGACTCCCCGCCACAGGTGTGCCCTGTGCGGCCCGCTGGAAGGAGCCCCCTTGACCACGCGCGCCTCCTCGACCTCGCAGCCCACCGCGACCGCGCAGTCCAGCGCGACCGCGCAGCCCACCGTGACGTCCGCCCCGGAGGTGCTGCGGCCCCACGCGGAGGAGGCCTTCGCGGCGGAGCTCGCCGCCCTCGCCGCCCACGACGACCGGCCGCGCCCCGAGCGCTGGCGGCTGTCGCCCTGGGCCGTGGCCACCTATCTGCTGGGCGGCGAACTCCCCGACGGCACCGTGATCAGCCCCAAGTACGTCGGCCCGCGCCGCATCGTGGAGGTCGCCGTCACCACGCTGGCCACCGACCGGGCGCTGCTGCTGCTGGGAGTGCCCGGGACCGCCAAGACCTGGGTCTCGGAGCATCTGGCGGCCGCCGTGAGCGGTGACTCCACGCTGCTGGTGCAGGGCACCGCCGGCACGCCGGAGGAGGCCGTCCGCTACGGGTGGAACTACGCCCAGCTGCTGGCCCACGGCCCCAGCCGCGACGCCCTGGTGCCGTCCCCGGTGATGCGCGCCATGGCGGACGGCAGGATCGCCCGGGTCGAGGAGCTCACCCGGATCCCACCGGACGTGCAGGACACCCTGATCACCATCCTGTCGGAGAAGACCCTGCCGGTTCCCGAGCTCGGCGGCGAGACCCAGGCGGTGCGCGGCTTCAACCTGATCGCCACCGCCAACGACCGGGACCGCGGGGTCAACGAGCTCTCCAGCGCGCTGCGCCGCCGGTTCAACACCGTCGTGCTGCCGCTGCCCGCCACGGTGGAGGACGAGGTCGACATCGTCTCCCGGCGGGTCCGGCAGCTGGGCCGCTCGCTGGACCTGCCCGACCTGCCCGACGGCGCCGAGGAGATACGCCGGGTGGTCACCGTCTTCCGGGAGCTGCGCGACGGTGTCACCGCGGACGGCCGCACCAGGCTCAAGTCGCCCACCGGCACGCTCTCCACGGCCGAGGCCATCTCCGTGGTCACCAGTGGTGTGGCGCTCGCCGCCCACTTCGGTGACGGTGTGCTGCGCTCGGCGGACGTCGCGGCCGGGATCCTCGGTGCGGTGGTCCGCGACCCGGCAGGGGACCGGGTGGTGTGGCAGGAGTACCTGGAGACCGTGGTGCGCGAGCGCGACGGGTGGAAGGACTTCTACCGCGCCTGCCGAGAGGTGAGCTGAATGGCCGCCGGGGGGCTGCGGGCCACCGTGCTCGGCGTACGACACCACGGGCCCGGCTCGGCCCGTGCGGTGGCCGCCGCACTGGCCCGCATCGAGCCGGACGCGGTGCTGATCGAAGGCCCGCCGGAGGCCGACCCGATCCTCTCCCTGGCCGGGGAGAAGGACATGGTGCCGCCCGTCGCGCTGCTGGCACACACGGTGGACGACCCCTCGCGGGCGGCGTTCTGGCCCTTCGCCTCGTTCTCCCCCGAGTGGGTCGCGCTGCGGTTCGCGGTGGAGCGGTCCACACCCGTCCACTTCATCGACCTTCCCGCGGCGTACGGATTCGCCCTCGCGGCCGCGCGGGAGCAGGAGGCGGCACAGCCGGGCGGGGCGCCGGAGGGGAGTGCCCCGCTCCCGACCGCCCCCGCACCGGCGGGCGATGCCGCACCCGCCGCGCCCGAGCCGCCCCCGGTGGCGGATCCGATCGCGGCCCTGGCGGCCGCAGCCGGCCATGACGACCCCGAGCGCTGGTGGGAGGACGTCATCGAGCACCGCCTGCCGCACCGGCCGGGCGCCGGTGACGACGATCCGCTGGCCCCGTTCCGGGCCGTCGCCGAAGCCATGGGGGCACTGCGCCCGCAGCGCCCGGACGGCTCCCCGGCCCCGGGAGGTCTGCCGGACGACGCACTGCGTGAGGCGTACATGCGGCAGCGGATCCGGGCGGCCCGGCGGGCCGGGCACACCCGGGTCGCCGTGGTCTGCGGTGCCTGGCATGTGCCCGCGCTGGAGCGGATGCCCACCGCGGCGCAGGACCGGGAGCTGCTCAGAACGCTGCCCCGCAGACCCAGGACCGAGATCACCTGGGTGCCCTGGACGCACCGCCGCCTCGCCCAGCACACCGGCTACGGGGCCGGGGTCACCTCGCCCGGCTGGTACCACCACCTCTTCACTGCCCCGGACCGCCCGATCGCCCGCTGGATGACCCATGCCGCCGGGCTGCTCCGTGAAGCGGACCACCCGGTCTCGTCCGCCCATGTGATCGAGGCGGTGCGGTTGGCCGAGGCACTGGCGGCCATGCGCGGCCGCCCGCTCGCGGGCCTGACCGAGACCCTGGACGCGGTGCGCGCCGTGCTGGGCGACGGTTCGGACTCCGCGCTCGCCCTGGTCCACGACCGTCTGGTGGTGGGCGACGCCTTGGGCGAGGTGCCCGGCACCGCCCCCGCGGTGCCCCTGCAGCGTGACCTCAGCCGGCAGCAGCGCAGTCTCCGGCTGCGCCCCGACCCCGCCGAACGCGACCTCGACCTGGACCTCCGCAAGGAGACCGACGCCCACCGCAGCCGGCTGCTGCACCGGCTCCGGCTGCTGGGCATCCCCTGGGGCGAGCCCGCCCGCTCAGCCGTCGGCAGCACCGGGACCTTCCGTGAGAGCTGGCGGCTGCGCTGGGATCCCGAGCTGGCCGTCCGCGTGGTGGAGGCCGCCCCCTGGGGCACCACCGTCGAGGCCGCCGCCGCGGCCCGGGCCCGCGACGGAGCGGTCGGAGCCACAACGCTTGCCGAGGTCACCGCGCTGGCCGAGAGCTGCCTGCTCGCCGATCTGCCGGACGCCCTGCCCACGGTGATGAGGGTGCTCGCCGACCGGGCCGCGCTGGACACCGATGTGGCCCATCTGGCCGAGGCGTTGCCCGCCCTGGTGCGGTCGCTGCGCTACGGCGATGTCCGGGGCACCGACGCGGGGGCGCTGCGCAAGGTGGCCGAGGGGCTGGCGGTGCGGGTGTGCATCGGCCTGCCACCCGCCTGTACCGGGCTGGACGGGGAGGGAGCCGCCGCGATGCGGGTCCATCTGGACGCCGTGCACGGCGCCGTCGGGCTGCTCGGTGACGGGCCGGCACCCGCACCGCGGCCGCAGCCGGATCCGCACGTCCGGACGGAGCACGATCCGCCCGCCCAGCCGCAGCCGGGGACTCGGACGCATCAGGAGCCCGAACCCCGCTCGGAGCGCCGACCGCACTCGGCGCTCCAGGCGCAGCCCGCCCTGCCTCCCTCGGCGGCGCCCGTGCCCGCCCGGCGGCCCACGGCGGCGTCCGGGATCCGTGACCGCTGGGCGGCCGCTCTGCTGTCGCTGGCCCGCCGGACGCCCTCCGGCAGCCTCGCCACGGGAGTCCCCGGCCTGCTGCGCGGCCGCGCCGTACGGCTGCTGCTGGACGACGGCAGGCTCTCCACCGACGAGGCGGCCCGCCGGATGGGGCTGGCCCTGTCCACCGCGGTCGGCCCGGCCGACGCGGCCGGCTGGGCCGAGGGCTTCCTGGCGGGCGGAGGCATGCTGCTCGTCCATGACGACCGGTTGCTCGCGCTGCTGGACGACTGGGTCTCCTCGGTGCCGGGTGACGCCTTCACCGATGTGCTGCCGCTGCTGCGCCGCACCTTCTCGTCGTTCGAGGCGGGGGTTCGCCGCACCGTGGGGGAGCGGATCCGCACCTCGGCCGGCCATGCCGGCGGCGATCCCGGGCTCCTGACACGACCGGCGGCCGCCTCCGGGGCTGGTTTCTCCGCCGAACCCGACCTCGCCCGCGCGGACGCCGCCCTGCCCGTGGTCTCCCTGCTGCTGGGCCTCACCGTCCCGGACGCTGCCGAGCAGCCCCCGCCC
>NZ_LIQR01000573.1 GCF_001418575.1 Peterkaempfera griseoplana | reverse complement strand
ACCGCCCCCCGGCTGCTCACGGCGTGAGCAGCCGGGGGGCGGTGGGGGCGAGCTCGGTGCTGCCGCACCCCGGGCAGCTGTAGGCCCCGTTGACGTGCCGCCGGCATGACGAGCAGTAGTCCATCCGTCTTTTCCGTAGGTCTTGCACCGCCGGGATTGCCGGAGGTCCGCGGTCATTGGCGTGTCCACGGAGCCTAAACGTTTCCGCAGCGGAGAAAACAGATGATGCTTGTGAGGCTTCTGGAAAGATCGGGACAGACAACCGTGACCTGCCCGTATGCGCGAGTGCGCCACGGGCAGGCCACGGTGGGGGCGTCAGCGGCCCCGGCGCTCGGGACCGGCGAGCCCGGCGCGGCGCAGGGCGTCCGCCATGGCGCCGCCGCCCGACGGGGGCGCTCCGGCGGAGCCGCCACGCTGCTGACGCGGCGGCCGGGGGCCCCGGCGGCCCTCGTCGCGGGCCGCCCCGCGACCGCCGCCGCCCTGCTGCTGGGGCGCCGCCTCGTCCTCCAGCCGCAGGGTGAGCGAGATGCGCTTGCGCGGGACGTCCACGTCGAGCACCTTGACCCGGACCACGTCGCCGGGCTTCACCACGTCGCGCGGGTCCTTGACGAAGTTCCTGGACATGGCGGAGACATGGACCAGCCCGTCCTGGTGGACGCCGACGTCGACAAAGGCGCCGAAGGCCGCGACATTGGTGACCACGCCCTCCAGCAGCATCCCGGGGAGCAGGTCGGAGAGCTTGTCGACGCCCTCCTTGAAGGTGGCGGTGCGGAAGGCCGGACGCGGGTCCCGGCCGGGCTTCTCCAGCTCCCGGAGGATGTCGGTGACGGTCGGCACACCGAAGGTGTCGTCGGCGAACTCGGCGGGCTTCAGCGAGCGCAGCACCGACCCGTTGCCGATCAGCGCCTTGAGATCACCGCCGGTGGAGCCCAGGATCCGGCGCACCACGGGGTAGGCCTCGGGGTGGACGCTGGAGGCGTCCAGCGGGTCGTCCCCGCCGGGGATCCGCAGAAAGCCCGCGCACTGCTCGAAGGCCTTGGGGCCGAGCCTGGCCACGTCCTTGAGCCCCTTGCGGTTCCGGAAGGGGCCGTTGGCGTCGCGGTGCAGCACGATGTTCTCGGCCAGGCCCGCGCTGATCCCCGACACCCGGGTGAGCAGCGGCGCGGAGGCGGTGTTGACGTCGACGCCCACGGCGTTGACACAGTCCTCGACCACGGCGTCCAGGGAGCGGGAGAGCTTCACCTCGGAGAGGTCGTGCTGGTACTGGCCCACCCCGATGGACTTGGGGTCGATCTTCACCAGCTCGGCCAGCGGGTCCTGGAGGCGGCGGGCGATGGAGACCGCGCCCCGCAGCGACACATTGAGCTCCGGGAGCTCCTGGGAGGCGTACGCGGAGGCGGAGTACACCGAGGCGCCGGCCTCGGAGACCATCACCTTGGTCAGGCCCAGGTCGGGGTGGAGCCGGATCAGGTCGGCGGCGAGCTTGTCCGTCTCCCTGGAGGCGGTGCCGTTGCCGATGGCGACCAGGTCGACCTTGTGGGCGCGGGCGAGCCGGGCCAGGGTGGCGACGGACTCGTCCCAGCGGCGCTGCGGCTCATGGGGGTGGATGGTGTCGGTGGCGACCACCTTGCCGGTGGCGTCGACCACGGCGACCTTCACCCCGGTGCGGAAGCCCGGGTCCAGGCCCATGGTGGCGCGGGTGCCCGCCGGTGCGGCCAGCAGCAGGTCACGCAGGTTGGCGGCGAAGACCCGGACGGCCTCGTCCTCCGCCTCCTGCCGCAGCCGGGTGCGCTGGTCGATGCCGAGGCGCACCAGGATGCGGGTACGCCACGCCCAGCGGACGGTGTCCTGCAGCCAGCGGTCGGCGGGGCGCCCACGCTCGGCCACGCCGAACCGCTGAGCGATGCGCTGTTCGTAGCCGCTGGGCCCGGTCTGGCCCGCGGCGGGCTCCTCCTCGGGCTCCAGGACGAGGTCGAGGATCTCCTCCTTCTCCCCGCGGAACATCGCCAGGATGCGGTGCGAGGGCAGCTTGGTGAAGGGCTCGGCGAAGTCGAAGTAGTCGGCGAACTTGGCGCCGTCCTGCTCCTTGCCCTCCCTCACCCTGGCCACCAGCCGGCCGCGGCTCCACATCCGCTCCCGCAGTTCGCCGATCAGGTCGGCGTCCTCGGCGAACCGCTCCACCAGGATCGCCCGGGCGCCCTCCAGCGCCGCGGCGGCGTCGGCGACGTCCCGCTCCGGGTCGACGTAGGCCGCGGCGGCGGTCTGCGGATCCTGCCCGGGGTCGCCGAGCAGCAGTTCGGCCAGCGGCTCCAGGCCGGCCTCGCGGGCGATCTGCGCCTTGGTGCGCCGCTTGGGCTTGTACGGGAGGTAGATGTCCTCCAAGCGGGCCTTGGAGTCGGCGGCCATGATCTGCGCCCGCAGCGCGTCGTCCAGTTTGCCCTGGGAGCCGACGGACTCCAGGATCGCGGCGCGGCGCTCCTCCAGCTCCCGCAGATAGCGCAGCCGCTCCTCGAGGGTGCGCAGCTGCGCATCGTCGAGCATGCCGGTGGCTTCCTTGCGGTAGCGGGCGATGAAGGGGACGGTGGCGCCGCCGTCCAGCAGTCCGACGGCTGCGGTCACCTGCCCTTCCCGTACACCGAGCTCCTCGGCGATCCTCTGCTCAACAGACATGGTCGTCACGATGGGAAACCACCCTTGGTCGCTGTGCCTCGGGTGCATTGTGGCAGGCCGGGGTGTCAGAGCAGGCCGAGCGACGCCAGCTCCTCGTCGGTGAGCAGCCGCGAGCGGATCAGGAAGCGCAGGCCGGTGGGGGCCTCCAAGGAGAATCCGGAGCCGCGGCCGGGGACCGTGTCGACGGTGAGATGGGTGTGCCGCCAGTAGGCGTACTGGTCTCGGGCCATCCAGAAGGGGACCGGGTCGATGCCGTCCGCCTCCAGGTCCCCGAGGTGGATGTCGCTGTCGCCGGTGAGGAACTCCCCTGCGGGGTAGCACATCGGGGCGGAGCCGTCGCAGCAGCCGCCGGACTGGTGGAACATCAGCGGGCCGTGCTCGCTCTGCAGGGTGCGCAGCAGGTCGGCGGCGGCCCGGGTGAGGCCGACGCGGGGGGCCTGGCGGGGGGCTCGGTTCATGGCGGCTCCAGGG
>NZ_LIQR01000572.1 GCF_001418575.1 Peterkaempfera griseoplana | reverse complement strand
GTCACTGGCCGACGCGGCACGCCGACGCCGCCCGCTCGCGGAGCACTCCGCGAGCTGATCGACCCGGTCACGGCGGACCTCGCCCTCACCTGCGTCCAGCTGAGCCGCAGCGCGGGGACACGAGCTCCGTCATAGGCGATGCCATTGTGGCCAACGGCATCGCGGCATGGAACGTGATACCGACGCGCGAGTGATCACGCACGCCCTGGACTCCACGCGGGCGGCCACCGATCTCATGTCCGCCCGGGCATCGCCGAGTTACGCCATCGAACGTGACAGGGGGCTATCCCCACCTCCGATCCGGATGATCACCCCATCGCAGCGCCCTCCACCCCTTCGACATGCTGAACCTGCCTGCACAGAGCGGGGTTTGAAGGCTCTGCGTCACGGGCCACCGTCATCCGCGGTGATCTTGCCGGCTGTCAAGGAGGAACACGTGATCAAGTACAAGCGTGCGCTGGGTGGGGCACTCGCGCTGGCCGTGGCGATCGGTGCCGTGGCAGGCGCGCTGCCGGCAGGCGCCGCCACCGCCGCGACCACGGCCAAGCCCACCGCCGCACAGCCCGCCACCACCACCGACGACGCGCAGCTGCGTGCGCTCATGCACCGGCTGACCACGGCCGACGGTGCGCCCGGCGCGCTGCTGCAAACGCGGGATCGGCACGGCATCAGGTTGCTGACCAGCGGCGTCGCTGACGTGAACAGCCACGCACCGGTGGCGCGCGACAGCAGATTCCGGATCGGCAGCATGACCAAGCCCTTCGTGGCCACGGTCGTGCTCCAGCTGGTGGGAGAACATCGCGTCGCCCTCGACGCGCCCGTAGCACGCTATCTCCCCGATCTCCTCCGCGGCCACGACAACGACGACCGGAAGATCACCGTCCGTCAGCTGCTCCAGCACACCAGCGGCCTGCCCGACTACCTCACCTTCCTCCGCCCGGCGGAGATCCTCAAGGACCCGCTCGCCCACCACGACACCCGCGACCTGGTCAACCTTGCGCTCGCCCAACCCCGGACGTTCAAGCCCGGCGAGGGCTGGCGCTACTCCAACACCAACTACCTG
>NZ_LIQR01000571.1 GCF_001418575.1 Peterkaempfera griseoplana | reverse complement strand
CCGGGGGCGGCCGCCCCCGGGGACGCCACCGGCCGGCCCGGCTGCCGCACCGTGTCTCAACCACCGGGAACAGCACCGGCTGTGACCGGTGTTGCACCATCAAGGATTGTGTCCGGGGCGGCCCTCGCGTTACGGTTCAGCCAGGTCAAGAGTGTCAGCGTCAAGCCCTGGCTCGCTGAACGGCAACCCTCCTCCGCGGCGGGGTGCTCCAGGTGACGACCCGGCGGTGCCGAAGACGGCGTCGCAAGCGCGCACTCGAACCGGCGAAGGCCGGTCGGGACGGAGGTGACGACAGTGCGAGAGGCCCCTGAGCGGTCCGCCGTCGTCACCGTCAAGGCCCAGTGCCGCGTCACCACGATGTGCTCGCGGCGCCACATCGATCTGCAGCGCGTCGCCGCTGCGCTGTGTCCGGCGTACGGACACGCCGGCCTGCGGCACGCCTCCGCGCCGCACACCGCCTCCTAACACGTTCCCCGACGCGTTCGCGGACGCGCGCAGCCGACCCCGCCCTCCGTGCAGCACCGGTGGCGGCCGGGTCCGGCATGCCGCGTCATCCCAGCAGAGACATTCATCCGAGCAGGAAGCGGAACACCCATGTCCCGATCCCATGCACCCCTGCACCTGGCCGTCGCCCTCGACGGCGCGGGCTGGCATCCCGCGGCCTGGCGGGAACCCGGAGCCCGGCCCGACGCACTGTTCACCGCGCCGTACTGGTACGACCTGGTCGCCGAAGCCGAACGGGGACTGCTGGACCTGGTGACCATCGAGGACTCGCTCGGGCTGCAGTCCTCCCTCCCCTTCGAGCCGGACGAGCGCACCGACCAGGTGCGGGGCCGGCTGGACGCCGTGCTGGTCGCCGCCCGGGTGGCGCCGCTGACCCGGCACATCGGCCTGGTCCCGACCGCGGTGGTCACCCACACCGAGCCCTTCCATGTCTCCAAGGCGGTCGCCACCCTCGACTTCGTCAGCGGCGGGCGGGCCGGGGTGCAGGTGAGGGTGTCCGGGCGGGCCGACGAGGCGGCGCACTTCGGCCGCCGTACCGTGCCGCGGCTGAGCGTCGAGGACCTCTCCTCGGCGGCCGGGCAGGCCCTGGTCCAGGACCTCTTCGACGAGGCCGGTGAGTACGTCGAGGTGCTGCGCAGGCTGTGGGACAGCTGGGAGGACGACGCCGAGATCCGCGATGTGGCGACCGGCCGCTTCATCGACCGCGGCAAGCTGCACCCCATCGACTTCGAGGGCGGCAGGTTCAGCGTCCGGGGTCCGTCCATCACCCCGCGCCCGCCCCAGGGCCAGCCGGTCGTCGCCGCACTGGCGCACCGGACCGTGCCGTACCAGCTGGTCGCCCGCTCGGCCGACCTGGGATTCGTCACCCCGCGCGACGCCGCGGACGCCCGGTCGATCCTCGCGGAGATCCGCGGCGCCCAGGCCGCCGCGGGCCGCGCCGACGAGACCGTGCACGTCTTCGCCGACCTGGCGGTCCTCCTCGACGACGAGCCCGGCGCCGCCGCCGACCGCAAGGGGCGCCTGGACGAACGGGCCGGCGCCCCGTACACCGGCGACGCCCGGGTCTTCGCCGGGACCCCGGCCCAACTCGCCGACCTGATCGAGGAGTTCCAGCAGACCGGGCTCACCGGGTTCCGGCTGCGGCCCGCCACCCTTCCGTACGACCTGGAGCAGATCACCCGCCGCCTGGTGCCCGAGCTCCAGCGCCGCGGCCTCTTCCGCACCGCGTACGAGGCACGCACCCTGCGCGGGCTGCTCGGCCTGCCCCGTCCCGCCAACCGCTACGCCGCCGCCTGAGCCGGAAGGACCGTACGAGCCATGAGCAGGCCACTCAAGCAGATCCATCTCGCCGCGCACTTCCCGGGGGTGAACAACACCACCGTGTGGAGCGACCCGGCAGCGGGCAGCCAGATCGACTTCAGCTCCTTCGTCCATCTCGCGAGGACGGCCGAGCGTGCCAAGTTCGACTTCCTCTTCCTCGCCGAGGGGCTGCGGCTGCGCGAGCAGCACGGGCAGATCTACGACCTGGACGTCGTCGGGCGGCCGGACACCTTCACCGTGCTGTCCGCGCTGGCCGCCGTCACCGACCGGCTCGGACTGGCGGGAACCATCAACTCCACGTTCAACGAGCCCTACGAGGTGGCGCGGCAGTTCGCCTCCCTGGACCACCTCTCGGCGGGGCGTGCCGCCTGGAACGTCGTCACCTCCTGGGACGAGTTCACCGGTGAGAACTTCCGGCGCGGAGGATTCCTGGCCCAGGAGGACCGCTATGAGCGGGCCCGGCAGTTCCTTGCCGCGACCTGGGAGCTCTTCGACTCCTGGCGGGGCGACGAGATCGTCGCGGACAAGGAGTCCGGGACCTTCCTCGCCGACCCGTCCCCGGGACGCTTCGACCACCATGTCAGCCAGTTCGACATCACCGGTCGGTTCAACGTCCCGCGCAGCCCGCAGGGCCGGCCGGTGATCTTCCAGGCGGGCGACTCCGAGGAGGGCCGGGAGTTCGCGGCCTCGGCTGCCGACGCCATCTTCACCCGGCACGGCACCCTGGAGGCGGGCCGGGCCTTCTACGCCGACGTCAAGGGGCGGCTGGCCCGTTACGGCCGTACCCACGACGAGCTGAAGATCCTCCCCGGCGTCACCTTCGTCCTCGGCGACACCGACGCGGAGGCGCGGGAGAAGTCCGAGCTGATACGCCGTCAGCAGGTCAGCGGCCAGACCGCGATCAGGCTGCTGGAGCAGCTGTGGAACCGCGACCTCAGCGCCTACGACCCCGACGGGCCGCTGCCGGCCGAGGACCCGCTGGTCGGCGAGAACACCGTCGCCCGCGGCCGGGCCAGTGTGCGGATGCACCGCGACCCGCTGGCCACCGCCGCGCAGTGGCGCGCCCTGGCGGAGGCCAAGAACCTCTCGATCCGCGAGCTGGTCATCGAGGTGACGGGACGGCAGTCCTTCATCGGCACACCGGCGCATGTCGCCGAGGCGCTCAACGAGTTCGTGCAGACCGACGCCAGCGACGGGTTCATCCTCGTACCCCATCTCACACCGGGCGGCCTGGACGAGTTCGCCGACACCGTCGTGCCGCTGCTGCAGGAGCGCGGGGTCTTCCGCACCGAGTACGAGGGCGACACCCTGCGCGACCACCTCGGACTCGGCCTGCCCCGCCCGGCGGGCGCCACCGCGGCGACGGCGGCCGCGTCGTGAGGTTCCTGGCCGTCACCCTCATCGTGCACGCCCCGGACCCGGTGACCGGTGTGCAGAAGTCCACCGGGGACCGCTTCCGGGAGGTGATCGACAACGCGCTGCTCGCCGAGGAGCTGGGGTTCGACGGCTTCGGCGTGGGCGAGCGCCATGAGCGGCCCTTCATCTCCTCCTCGCCGCCGGTGGTGCTCAGCCACCTGGCAGCCCTGACCAGCAGGATCCGGCTGTTCACCGCCGTGACCACGCTGAGCCTGCTCGACCCGGTGCGCGCCTGCGAGGACTACGCCACCCTCGACCACCTCGCCGGGGGGCGGCTGGAGCTGATCATCGGCAAGGGCAACGGCACGGCCCAGCGCGAGCTGTTCCATGTGACACCCGAGGACCAGTGGGACCGCAACGCCGAGTCGTACGAGCTGTTCCGCCGGATCTGGCGGCAGGGCAGGGTGACGGCCGCACCGCGCTTCCGCCCGGAGCTGACCGACGCCGAGGTCTGGCCCAGGCCGCTCCAGCAGCCCATCCGGGTCTGGCACGGCAGCGCGACCAGCAAGGAGTCGGTCGATCTGGCCGCCCGCTACGGCGATCCGCTGTTCTCCGCCAACGTCACCCACCCGATCGAGCCGTACGCCGAACTCGTCCGCCACTACCGGCAGCGGTGGGAGCACTACGGCCACGACCCGGCCCTGGCCGCGGTCGGCGCCGGGACGGCCGGGTACTACGCGGCCCGCACCTCGCAGCAGGCCGTCGCGGCCTACCGCCCGGTCTTCGAGGGGCAGGCGGCCCTCCAGAGGCGGCTCGGGCAGCAGCCGGTCTTCGCCACCCTGGAGGACTTCGTGGAACGGAGCTCCGCCCTGATCGGCAGCCCGCAGCAGGTGATCGAGAAGGTGCACCGCTACCACGAGCAGTTCGGCCACAGCGTGCTGCATCTTCGCGCCGACGCCGGCGGCCTCACCGACGCCCAGCACCGCGACAGCCTGGAGCTGTTCCAGTCGGACATCGCCCCCGTACTGCGTAAGGAGATCCCCGACCCGCCGTGGAGCTGGGGGCCGGCCGCCTCCGTCCAGTCCGCGACCGCACCGCACCGGAAGGAGCCGTGATGGCGGACACCCCGCTCACCGTCCTGGACCTGGTGCCGATCTCCTCCGGATCCACCGCGGCCCGGGCACTGCGTAACAGCATCGACCTCGCGCGGCAGGCGGAGCGGCTCGGCTACGCCCGGTACTGGTTCGCCGAGCACCACCTCAACCCCGGCGTCGCGGGCACCTCCCCGGCGGTCGTCCTCGCCCTCACCGCCGGTGCGACCACCCGCATCCGGCTCGGCGCCGGAGCGGTCCAGCTGGGGCACCGCACCGCGCTCTCCACCGTCGAGGAGTTCGGGCTGCTCGACGCCCTGCACCCCGGCCGGTTCGACCTGGGCCTGGGCCGGTCCGGCGGCAGACCCGCCCCGGCCGCCGCCCGGCAGCCGGCCCTGGCGGGAGCGCCGTCCGTCGTGGACGGCCGCACCCCGCAGGGCCTGCGGATCCCGGCCCGGTTCTCCCCCGAGCGGCTGCTCCGCTCCCCGCGGTACGCCCTGCACAGGCGGCTGCTCCAGCAGCCGGGCGCCGAGTCCCAGCCCTACGAGGAGCAGACAGCCGACATCCTCGCCCTGCTGGCGGGGACCTATGTCTCCGCCGACGGGGTGGAGGCCCATGTGGTGCCCGGCGAGGGAGCCGAGCTGCAGGTGTGGATCCTGGGCAGCAGCGCCGGTGTCAGTGCCGAGGTCGCCGGCGCGCGGGGCCTGCGGTTCGCCGCGAACTACCATGTGAGCCCGGCCACCGTGCTGGATGCCGTCCAGGC
Source organism: Peterkaempfera griseoplana (assembly GCF_001418575.1). Classification (GTDB taxonomy): domain Bacteria; phylum Actinomycetota; class Actinomycetes; order Streptomycetales; family Streptomycetaceae; genus Peterkaempfera; species Peterkaempfera griseoplana. Next base: position 11,941 of record NZ_LIQR01000571.1, on the reverse strand, counting down.
CTACCGTGCGGCCTTCACACCCTCCGCCGAGCTGCGGCGACCGTACGTCAGCGTCTCGGCGGACGTCGTCGTCGCCGAGGACGAGGCCAGGGCCCGGGAGCTGGCCTCCGGGTACGGCCTGTGGGTGCGCAGCATCCGCAGCGGCGAGGGCGCCATCCCGTTCCCCACCCCCGCCGAGGCGCGCCGGCACTCCTGGACCGATGCGGACCGGGCGCTGGTGGCGGACCGTACCGACACCCAGTTCGTCGGTACGCCGGGGCAGGTGGCGGACCGTCTGGAGACGCTGCGCGACGCCACGGGCGCCGACGAACTGATCATCACCACCATCACCCATGCGCACGCGGACCGGGTCCGCTCCTATGCGCTGCTGGCCGACGAATGGGCTCGCCGATGACCACGATCCAGGAGCAGTACCGTGGAGACCGCCATGAGCCGTACCAGCCCGGCAGACCTCTCACGGCCGCCGGCCGGGGTGAGCGCCGTACCGGACCGGACCGTGCCGTACGGGATACCGCCGTACCCGCCGTACGGGATACCGCCGCACGGGACGCCGCCGTGCCAGGCCGCGCCGTGAACGGCGGCGGGCCCGCCCTGCGGCCGGACGAACTGCGGCGGGTCTTCGGGGCGTTCCCCACCGGCGTCACCGCGGTCGCCGCCCTGGCGGACGGGGCGCCGCTCGGCATCGCCGCCAGCTCGTTCACCTCCGTCTCCCTCGACCCGCCGCTGGTCTCGGTCTGCGTCGCCCACACCTCGACCACCTGGCCCGCGCTGCGCGACCGCGCCCGTATCGGCGTCAGTGTCCTCGGCGTCCACCAGGAGGCCGCCTGCCGCCGCCTCGCCTCCCGCGACGCCGACCGCTTCGCGGGCCTCGACTGGCGTGCCACCCCCGACGGGGCGGTGCTGGTCGAGGGCGCCAGCGCCTGGTTCGACTGCAGCGTCGAGCAGCACATCCGGGCCGGCGACCACGACATCGTCCTGCTCAGGGTCCATGCACTGGGCACCGACCACGCGGTGGCACCGTTGGTGTTCCACACCGGCCGGTTCCGCCGCCTCGAATCACCCGCACCCCACCGTGACCGGAGCGCCGGCCTCGCCGAGCGCACAAAGGAGTTGGCATGACTGTTCAGGACATCGACCGGGCGGGCTTCCACCGCGAGTGGGAGGAGTGGCACGCCGGACACGAGCGGGCGCTGGCGGACCCCCACGGGTTCCTCGCGGTGACCAGTCTTCGCTGGCTGGACGCCGAGCCAACCCGCTTTCCGGACGCCCCGGGAGCCTGGTCCAGTACGGCGGACGGGGTGACGGTCCAGCTGGACGACGGCGAGGAGCTGACCGTGGACGGCGCCGTGGTGCACGGCCGCCACCACTTCGGGACCGTCGAGGAGCGGGCGAGCATCCTGGCCGGGGCGGGCGAGGCCGTGATCGAGATCGCCAAGCGGGGCGGCCACACCATCCTTCGCCCCCGCCACCCCGGCAACGCCCTGCGGGCCGGCTACACCGGCACCCCGGCCTACGCCCCCGACCCGCGCTGGTCCCTCACCGGCCGCTATCTGCCGTTCGCGGAGCCCCGGGCGGTGACCGTGGGGGCGGCGGTCGAGGGGCTGCAGCACGTCTACGACGCCCCCGGGCAGATCGAGTTCGAGCTGGACGGCCGTACCCACCGGCTGACCGCGTTCAACGGCAGCCGGCCCGGAAGCCTCCTGGTGCTGTTCACCGACGCCACCTCCGGTGTGACGACCTACGCGGCGAACCGCAGCCTGGCCGTGCCCGAACCGGACGCCCACGGCGCGGTGGTCGTCGACTTCAACCGGGCGACCAACCTGCCCTGCGCCTACACCGACCTGGCCACCTGCCCCCTGCCCCCGGCGGAGAACCGGCTGCCGGTCGCCGTCGAGGCCGGGGAGAAGATCCCGTTCGAACGCGGCGGCGCGCAGTAGGCCACAGGCCGTGACGGGGGCGGGGCGGTGTGCGGGAGGGCGCCGCCGCCCCGGCCCGGGCCCAAGGATGCGGCGGCGGGAGAGGCGCGGGGGTCAGAGCTCCGAGGCCTTGCGGTGGCGCGGCTCGTAGAGCCGTACCTCGCTGCCGCCGGGAAGCTGGAAGCCGGTCGTCACACCCCAGCCCGCCTCGGTGAGCGGCCGGGTGAACCGCACCCCCTTGACGGTGAGTTCGGCGACGGTGCCCGCAATGTCGTCGCACATGAGGAAGAGCTCGTGGGAGGAGGGGCTCTCGGCGGGGTGCACGGCGATCTCCGCCGGTGGCAGCTGGAAGATCAGCCAGCCGCCGCCCGCATCGACGTGCGGAAAGCCGAGGACGTCGCGGAAGAAGGCGCGGTCCGCCTCCGCGTCGCTGCTGTAGAGGATGATGTGGGCGCCGTTGATCACGCGGTCAGCGTAGACGCGGGACGGGCCCGGACCCGGGAGGCGGGACGGCGCCCGCCCCCGGCCGCCCGCCGCGCGGATGCCGCCACCGGGGGACGACTGCTGCGCCGCCCCGGGTCCCGGCCGTGCGGGCGGCCCGTCCCCGGGGCGGTGACCAGGGCGGACCGGCGGCGGCTGAATGGTGCCCGGCAGCGGATGCGTGTGACATATGGGTATGGAAGCCCTGCTGCCTCCCGACGCCGCCGACGAGCCGCCCGAGCCCTGCGGCGAGGCCTTCGCAGCGGTGGACGCCCAGGGCCTGGTGATGAGCTGGAGCGCCGGGGCCCAGCGGCTGCTCGGCTACACCGCGCGGGAGGTCCAGGGCCGCAGCGCGGCGGGCCTGCTGTGTCCCGGCACCGACGCGGACCGACTGCTGCTGCGCACCCGCACCGGACCGGGCCTGCTGGGCCCGGCGCGGCTGCGCAGCCGGGACGGCGACCAGGTGGCGGCGGTGCTCTGGCTGCACCCTCTGGCCCCCACGGGCGGCGGGCCCCGATGGCTGCTCCAGGCGGCCGAGGAGACCGCCGTGCGCGCGGCGGAGCTGCGCCTCGCCCTGCTGCGCGGACTCTTCACCGAGTCGCCCCTCATCATCGACGTCTTCGACTCCCGGCTGCGCCTGATGGCGCAGAACTCCTCGCAGACCCGTCTCCCGGGGGCGGCGGGACCGGGACACACGGGCCGCACGCTGCGCGAGACGGCGCCGCCCGGCCTGATGGACGTGGCGGCCATGGAGGCACTGGAGGCACGGCAGCGGAGGGTCCTGTCCACCGGCAGGGCACTGATCGGCACGCATGTGCGCGGCCGCGACCCGCAGGACCCCAGCAGGCAGGCCGTCTGGTCCGAGACCATCCTGCCGCTGCGCAGCGACCGCGGCCGGACGGTGGGGCTGGCGCACATGGTGGCCGACGTCACGGCGGAGGCACGCGCACGCGAACGGCTGGCGATGGTCAGCGACGCCAGCGCCTGCATCGGCAGCCGGCTCGACGTACGGCACACCGCGCAGGAACTCACCGACTTCGCCGTACCGCGCTTCGCGGACTGCGCCTATGTCAACCTGCTGGACCCGGTGTCCGGCGGGACGGGCCCGGACCCCGGCCCGGCGAGCCCGCTGCGCCGCGCCGCGGTGTCCACGACCGTCCGCAGACCGGGGATGACGACGGTCACCGTGGGGCAGGTCGATTCCCTGGCCTCCCGGCCCGGATCCCCGGCCGCCAGGGCGCTCGCCGACCGCCGTCCGCTGCTGCTCAGCGGAGACGACCTGTACGGCGAGCACCCCGCCACCGAGGAGTGGGGGGCGACGCTGCGCCGGAACGGTGTCCACTCGGTCCTGCTGGTGCCGCTGTACGCCCGGGGGACCGCGCTGGGCACCGCCGTCTTCGCGCGCTGCCACCCCACGCGGCTCTTCGAGGCCGACGACGTGCTGCTGGCCGGGGAGTTCGTGGCCCGTGCCGCCGCGTGCATCGACAACGCGGCCCGTTACACCAGGGAGCGGACCACCGCCCAGTCGCTGCAGCGCAGCCTGCTGCCGCGGCGCCTGCCCGGACTGGCCACCGTGGACGCCGCCGCGCGCCATCTCCCGGCCCGCGGCACCACCCTGCTCGGCGGCGCCTGGTTCGACGTGATCCCGCTCGCGGGCGCCCGGGTCGCCTTCGCCGCGGGGGACACCGGCGGCCGGGGACTGCAGGCCGCGGCCTCCATGGGCAGGGTGCGCACCGCCGTACGCACCATGGCCGACCTCGACCTGGCCCCCGAGGAACTGCTCAGCCATCTGGCACACCTGGTGAAGCGGGCCGCGCTCCACCGCGGTGACAGGCCGACGAGATCCACCTGTGTCTACGCCGTCTTCGACCCCCTCGCGCGACGGTGCACGCTCGCCTCCGCGGGCCATCCGATGCCGGCGCTGGTCGGGGCCGGGGGCGGCGTGCAGTTCCCCTGCCTCGCTCCCGGGCCCGCCCTGGACGTCCACGGCGCACCGTACGAGTCCTGCGAGATGACGGTGTCCGACGGTGACCGGCTGGTGCTCTGCACCGCCGGACTTCTGTCGGCCGGCGGTGCGGACACCGGCGCGGACGGCCTGGAGCCGGCCATGGCGCGGCTCGGCGAGGCGCTCTCCCGCTGCGGTTCCTTCACCCGGCGGCCCGCGGGTGGCCGGCGGCCGGACCGGGATCCGGGACAGGAGGTCGAGGAGGACTGCGAGGCGCTGCTGCGGCGGCTGCACGCCCCCGACCGGACGGGCGACGCGGCACTGCTGGTCGCCCGGCTCCGCGGACTGCGGAAGGACCACCACGCCACCTGGACGGTCGCGGCCGAGCCGGAGGCCGTGGGGCGGGTGCGCTCCCTGGTCGGCCGCAAGCTCTGCGAATGGCATCTGGAGGAGCGGGAGTTCACCACCCAGCTGCTGGTCAGCGAACTGGTCACCAACGCCGTCCGCTACGGCGAACCGCCGATCAGTCTGCGGCTGATCCGCGACCGCAACCTGATCTGCGAGGTCTCGGACGGCAGCAGCACCTCGCCGCTGGTGCGGCGGGCGCTGGAGACGGATGAGGGCGGGCGCGGCCTCTACATGGTCACCCAGCTGGCCGACCTGTGGGGCACCCGCTACCACGACCGGGGCAAGTCCGTCTGGGCCGAGCAGCCACTGCTGCCGATGCCGCCCTGACGTCACGGGCCGCTGGTCGTCCGTGCGGCGCGGGCGTTCGTTCGGGGCAGGCGTTCGTTCGGCGCGGTCGGCTCGCGGGTACCTTCGGGGTGCCCCCGGCGTCGGCGCACCCGAAGCCGGCAGGGCAGGGGCGCCAGGGCCGGTCCAGGCGGAGCCGATAGTCCCTTTTGTGTCGGTATTTCTGGGCAGGGTGCTGGTGTGGACTCGAGTCCGGCAGGCACCAGGACGCAGCGGTTGCCCTGGTCGGCCAAGAGCGTGGGTCAGGCCCGGCGGTTTGTGCGGTCGGCGCTGGAGGAGTGCACGCCGAACGTCGTGGACACCGCCGAGCTGCTGGTCGACGAGCTGGTGACCAATGTCGTGGTGCATGCCCGCACCGAGCTCGAGCTGCAGGTCTGGACGACCGAGGGCAGGGTCCACGTTCAGGTCGGCGACGAGCGGCCGGGGCACGGCCTGGTGCCGCACGACCCGCAGCCGTACGCCTCCACCGGATGGGGCCTGGCCCTGGTCGAGGAGCTGGCCTCCCGGCACGGCGTCCGGGTCGCCGAGGACCGCAAGACCGTCTGGTTCGAGCTGTGGCCCGACGCCCCGGCGCCGCCCACATCCGTCTGGGAGACCATCGAGCCCGTCGGCCGGACCGCCCTGGTCTCCCTCACCGACCTGCCGTACTCGCTCTCCTGGGCGTCCCGGCAGCAGCGCGACGCGCTGCTGCGCGAGATGCTGTTCGCAGTCTCCGCGGGACTTCCGACGGGTGTGTCGACCCAGGGCCTCTTCGTCGCCCAGGACACCGGCAACCTGATCAACGCGCGGATCGCCGCCGCGGGGGAGACCGGCGCCGCCCACACCGCGACGCTCTCCCTGCAGCTCACCATGCCGGAGGACGCCGCCCCGGGCGTGCGCACCCTGCGCCGGGTGCTGGAGGTGGCCGATGCCGCGTCCCAGCAGGGGAACCTGCTCACCCAGAGGACGTCCTGGTGGTCGCCGAACTGGTGCGCAGTATCGCGCTCGGCGTGGACAACGCCCGTCTGCACCAGCACCTCCAGCACACCGCCGAACGCCTCCGGCGCTCCCTGCTGCCCCGGCTGCCGCACATCGCCCACCTGGAACTGGCCGCCCGCTACTGCCCTTCCAGCACCAACGCGGAGGTGGGCGGCGACTGGTTCGACGCCTTCGCGCTGCCCCGGAGCACCACCGCGCTGGTCATCGGGGACGTGGCGGGGCACGACCTGCAGGCGGCGGTGGCCATGAGCCAGCTGAGGAACATGCTGCGCGGCATCGCCATCGACCGGGAGGAGACCCCCGGAGAGGTGCTGCACCGCCTGGACCTCGCCTGCCACACCCTCCATCCCCCCACCACTGCGACCTGTGCCTACGGCCTGGTCACGGGGGGCGAGGAGGGGCCGTGGGAGCTCCGGCACTCGTCGGCCGGGCATCTGCCGCTGCTGCTGCCCACCCGGGAGGGCGACACCCGCTATCTGGAGGACGGCGCGGGCCTGCCGATCGGTATGGACCCCGACATCCCCCGGCTCACGGCCCGCGATCCGCTGCCGTCCCACTCCACCCTGCTGCTCTGCACCGACGGCCTGATCGAACGCCGGGGGGAGCCCCCCGACGACTCCCTGGCCCGGCCCGCCGGCATGCCGCCGCCCTGGCCCAGGCGGCTCTCGACGTCTTCTGCGACGAGCTGATCACCGGGCTCGGCGCGGGCAACGACGACGACATCGCCATGCTCGCCCTCCGGCCGGCCGCCCCGGACTGAGCGGGCGCGGCGCGCATGTCGCCTCGGCCGTACGGGCGCACGCCCGGCTCCAAGGCGCGCCGTGAATGTGGCCGTCATTCGTCCAAGCCGATCGGGCCGGTCGGGCCGCGAGGTGTGAAGCCGCCACTTCGGGCGAGGAGTCCACCCGACCACCGTCCCCCGCCGAGTCCCACCCCGGGACCCGCGCGCAGCAGGCCCGAGTGCGGGCTGCCGGGCACTGCGGGGGAGTCGGCTGTGGGCCGCGGGCGGCGTGCGCCCGGGCCAGTGAGGAGCGGCAGTCCTGTGACACGAGACCAGCACTCACCGGAGGGTCCGGCCGGGCAGCGTCCGGAGCCGCCCTTCCCCGGCCAGTCCCAGCCGCATCCGGGCAGTGGCGAGGCGATGCGTCCGCAGCCGGACCACGGGGAGGCCTCCTACCGCGGGACCGGGCGGCTGGCCGGGCGGACCGCCCTGATCACCGGCGGCGACTCGGGCATCGGCCGGGCGGTCGCCCTGGCGTTCGCCCGTGAGGGGGCCGACGTCGCCTTCTGCCACCTGCCCGAGGAACAGGCGGACGCCGACGTCACCGCCCAGCTGGTGAAGGAGTCGGGGCGGCGCGTGCTGGCGGTCGCGGGGGACGTCCGGGAGGAGGACTTCTGCACCTCCTTGCCCGCCCGGTGCGTCGGCGAACTGGGCGGCCTGGACATCCTGGTGAACAACGCCGCCTACCAGATGTCCCAGCCGGAGGGACTCGCCGCGATCACCACCGGCCAGTTCGACCGGGTGATGAGGACCAACCTGTACGGCATGTTCTGGATCACCCGCGCCGCTCTGCCCGGCCTGCGCCCCGGCGCGTCGATCATCAACACCGCCTCGGTACAGGCCTACCAGCCCAGTCCGCACCTGCTGGACTACGCCATGACCAAGGCCGCCATCGTCGCCTTCACCCACGGCCTGGCACAGCAGCTCGCCCCCGAGGGCATCCGGGTCAACGCGGTCGCCCCCGGCCCGGTGTGGACGCCGCTGATCCCCGCCACCATGGACGAGGAGCAGGTCGCCCACTTCGGCGAGCAGTCCCCGCTCGGCCGGGCCGCGCAGCCCGCCGAGATGGCCCCCGCCTATGTCTTCCTCGCCTCCCCGGAGGCGTCGTACATCACCGGCGAGATCCTCAACGCCACCGGCGGAACACCGCTGCCCTGAACCGGAGCGCCGTGACCGCCGGGGAGGACGAACCCCGGGTGCGGCGCCGCGCACGGCACGGGCGCGCGCACCGGAGGGACAGGTGCGTGCGCCCGCGACCGCAACCCCGCCTTACCGCGGCGGGGCCGTCGGGAAGGGTCGGTCCCGCGCCTGAGGGCGGGTCAGCGGTTGGGTTCCGCGTCGCTGATGTCGCCGAGGGCGGAGTGGGGGTCGCGCTCCAGGGCGAGGTCGCCCAGGGAGATGATGCCGACGGGCTGACCGCCCTCCACCACGGGCAGCCGGCGGATCGCCTTGTCGCGCATCAGCTGGATGGCCTGGTCGATGTCGTCGTCGGGCCGGACGGCGACCAGGTCGGCGCTGCAGGCGTCCTGGACCGTCTTGTGCGCGATGTCGCCGCCCTCGGCGAGGACGCGGACGGCCAGGTCGCGGTCGGTGACCAGGCCCTGGAGTTCGTCGCCCTCGGTGACCAGGACGGCGCCGATGTTCTCGTCGCGCATCCGCTGCGCGGCCTCGATGACGGGTGTCTGCGGAGCGACCGCCACCGGGCTGCGGGTCATGACATCGCATACCTGCGTTGCCATCGGTTCCACCTCCTCGGTCGGACCGGCGGACGCCGCGCCGGGGATCGGCGGTGCTGATCCGCCACGTCCACCCGCTGCGCTTACCCACAGGACGGGCGGCTGCACGCCTGGGATGCCACGGGCGGGGGCGGACCTGGCCGGCTGACGGGCGACCCGGTGTGCCTGGCCCGTTGGGATGCCGTACGCGACGGGCCGGGCGGCCGTGCGGGGTGGTGCGGGCCTCCCCTTGAAAGGTGTCCGGCCGGTCGGTGCCCGGCGGTTCGGGGCCCGGCAATTCAGTTCAGGGCTCGGGGGTGAGGCGCCTGTGCAGGCCGGTGAGGGTGAGCAGCCGCCTCACTTTGTCGTTCGTCCCGCGCAGCAGCAACCGGCCTCCGTGGGCGTCTGCGCGGTTGCGGGCGTCGACGAGGGCGCTCAGACCCGCGCAGTCCATGAAGGTCACCTGCGACATGTCGACCACGACCTCGGGGTGCGTGGCGAGCGCGTCGGCCAGCCGGCGGCGCAGTGACGGTGCGGTGGCCAGGTCGATGTCGCCGCGTGCGGTCACCACGGGGGCTGGTCTGTGCTGGGCGTGCATCGGGTGTGCCTCCTGCCGGCATGCACAACGGCTGGTGTTGCGGGTGTTCCCGGGAGCGGTGTCCCGGGGCCGGCAGCGCCGGGCTGTCCCGCGCGGCCCAGGGCGTGGCGCGGGACAGCCGGATCGGGCGGTCAGGCCTGGATCTGCTTGCGGTCGTCGCTGCTGTTGACGGCGATCTTGCGGGGCTTGGCCTTCTCCGCGACCGGGATGCGGAGGGTCAGCACGCCGGCGTCGTAGTCGGCCCGGATCCCGTCGGGGTCGAGGGTGTCGGAGAGCATGACCTGGCGGGAGAAGACCCCGAGCGGGCGCTCGGACAGCTCCATGCGTACGCCCTCGGCCTCCGGGCTGGGGCGGCGCTCGGCCTTGACGGTCAGCATGTTCCGTTCGACGTCGACGTCGATCGCCTGCGGGTCGACGCCCGGCAGGTCGAAGCAGATGACGTACTGGTCGCCGGTGCGGTAGGCGTCCAGCGGCATCGCCGCCGGGCGTGACCAGGTTCCGGTGGGGGTGAACAGCTGCTGGGTGAGGCGGTCCAGCTCACGGAACGGGTCGGTGCGCATCAACATCGGGAAACACCTCCAGTGGTCCAGGCAACGGGTGCCAATGCGCTTCACCTGAATCTGTTCTAGCATGTCGTCCATTCGATGACAAACGAAACGTCGTCCAGAGAGTGACAACATGCAGGAGAAGCCCGAGCCTTCCGCGCCCGCAGGGGTGCCGCCCGCACAACCCGCCTCCTTCCTGGCCGCCGCGGCGGCACTGGCCGCCATCGACGACGCCGTCCGCGCGGCTGGGACGCCGCCGGCCGGCGAGCGGACTCCCGGCGCGCCGGCCGGAGCCGAGCAGGCCCTGGCTGCTCTGCTGTTGCTGCGCGAGGTACGCACCCAGCTCGCCGGCTGGGAGGCCGGGCTCGTCGAAGCCGCCCGCGACGCCGGGGCCACCTGGGCCGACATCGCCCAGCCCATGGGGGTCGCCAGCCGCCAGGCCGCCGAGAACCGCTATCTCCGGCTCAAGCCCACCGCCGCCGGCTCCGGCTCCACCGGCACCGCTACCGGCGCCGAACGCGTCAAGGCCGTCCGTGACCGCAGGGCCGCAGAACGGACCGTCACCACCTGGGCCCGCGCCAACGCCGCCGACCTGCGCACCCTCGCCGCCCAGATCACCGCTCTGACCGACCACGCACCCGAGGCCCGCTCCGCTCTCACCGACCTGCACCAGGCCCTCGGCGCCCCGGACGCGGCCGACCTGATCGCCCCCCTCGCAGGGATGCGCCCCCACCTCGGTACCGGCCATCCGGAGCTCGCCGGCCGTCTCGACGCCGTCGCCCGCCAAGCGGACCGGCTCCGCCGGGACAGCGACCGCCGCCGCACATGACACCGGTACCCGCCGGCCTGGAGCGGCTGCAGATCGGGCCCCGCCGTCGACGGCGGGGCCGGAATTTCCTTCGACGGGGCTGCGAATTCGGCTAGCCGAATTCTCCGTCGCGCACGCCGGCACGGAATGCTGCCCACTCCGCCGCGGTGAAGCGCAGCGGCGGCAGGTCCGTGTTCTTCGAGTCACGGATCGCCACGGCTCCGCCGCCGAGTTCCGCGACCTCCACGCACAGTTCCCGGTAGGGCGAGTGGCTGCTCACCACCCACTGCACGTCAGTCAGGTCCATCGCGTACAGGTCGGTCTTCTCCGCGTCCATCGCTGTTCCCCTTCGACGAATGGTCGCTGTTCTCCTTTTCGGCATCACTCCGGGGAGGCGGGTGTGCACCCCGGATTCTGCGAATGTTGAGTACTCCACTTCTGGGCACACCCCTGCCAGGACACGGAGCGTCGTGCCTGCCTACGAAATGTGGAGCATGCGCGAAGAAAAAGAGCTCCTGAATATGACGGGAAGTAGCCGCGGAAACGGGCCACGGCCATTTCCTCCGGAGGCGAGGGGGCGAACGCGTTCGTTACGATCGGGGAGTGACTGGGAGAAGAGAGCCGATCAGCCGCCGGGAGCGTCCGGCCAAGCCCGCGCTGTCCCGGCGGTGGATCGTGGACACGGCCGTGCGGATCATGCGTGCCGAGGGCCTGGAGAAGGTGACCATGCGCCGTCTGGCGCAGGAGCTGGACACCGGCCCGGCGTCGCTGTACGTCTACGTGGCCAACACCGCCGAACTGCACGCGGCCGTGCTGGACGCGCTGCTGGGGGATGTGGAGCTGGCCCCCGGGAGTTCCGGCGACGGGTGGCGCGACCGGCTCCGGGCCGTGCTGACGTCCTACACCCTCGTACTGTTCGAGCACCCTCAGCTCGCCCGGTCGGCTCTGGTGGCGCGTCCCAGCGGCGAGAACTACCTCCGGCTGGTGGAGCGGATCCTGGAGCTGCTCTCGCAGGGCGGGGCCACCCGTGAGCAGGCCGCCTGGGGAGTCGACAAGCTGCTCCAGGACGCCACGGCCACCGCCGCCGAACAGTCGGCGCAGCAGCGCGACCCCGCAGCCGAGGACGACTGGGACGCCCTCGCCCGGGCCCTGGGCGGGGTGGACGCAGACACGCATCCGGCGATCACTGCCCATATGCCCGCCCTGCTCAGCGGCTCGGCCGGGGAGCGCATGCGCTGGAGCTTCGACGTCCTCGTCAACGGCATCACGCAGACCCCCGTCCCCGGGGCGGTGGGCTGAGGCCGGTACGGAAGCGGCGCGTCGCTGACCGCCGCTCCGGCGCACCTTCGCGCACCGTCGAGTCGCACCCGTCGAGCCGCCGCCGGGAGGCGCGCCCCCGGGGTGGACTCGCCCGGGCGGGGG
>NZ_LIQR01000570.1 GCF_001418575.1 Peterkaempfera griseoplana | reverse complement strand
GGACGGGGGACGCGGGACGGGGGACGCGGATCAGCAGACAGCACACGGCGGGGCTGCGGGAGGCGGTCGCCTCCCGCAGCCCCGCCGTCCGGGGTGCCGGTCAGTCCGCCAGCGGGAGGTAGACCCGATTGCCCTGGGCGGCGAACTCCTCGGACTTGGCCTTCATGCCCTCGACCGCGGCCTCGTCGTACTCGGGCGGCGCCGCACCGTCGCCGTACTTCTCGTTGATGCTCCTGCTGATCTTCATCGAGCAGAACTTCGGCCCGCACATGGAGCAGAAGTGGGCCGTCTTGGCCGGTTCGGAGGGGAGCGTCTCGTCGTGGAAGGAGCGTGCGGTCTCCGGGTCGAGGGCCAGATTGAACTGGTCCTCCCAGCGGAACTCGAAGCGGGCGTCGGAAAGTGCGTCGTCCCAGGCCTGGGCGCCGGGGTGGCCCTTGGCGAGGTCGGCCGCATGGGCGGCGATCTTGTAGGTGATCACCCCGGTCCTGACGTCGTCCCGGTCGGGCAGGCCCAGATGCTCCTTGGGGGTGACGTAGCAGAGCATGGCGGTGCCCCACCAGGCGATCATGGCGGCGCCGATCCCGGAGGTGATGTGGTCGTAGCCGGGGGCGACATCGGTGGTCAGCGGCCCGAGGGTGTAGAAGGGGGCCTCGTCGCAGAGCTCCTTCTGCAGGTCCATGTTCTCCCGGATCCGGTGCATGGGGACGTGCCCGGGTCCCTCGATCATCACCTGCACATCGCGCCCCCGTGCGATCCTGCCGAGCTCGCCGAGGGTGCGCAGCTCCGCGAGCTGGGCGTCGTCGTTGGCGTCGGCGATGGAGCCGGGGCGCAGGCCGTCACCCAGGGAGTAGGTGACGTCATAGGCGCGGAGGATGTCGCAGAGCTCCTCGAAGTGCTCGTACAGGAAGTTCTCCTGATGGTGCGCCAGGCACCAGGCCGCAATGATGGAGCCGCCGCGCGAGACGATGCCGGTCTTCCGCCGGGCGGTGAGCGGGATGTACCGCAGCAGCACCCCGGCGTGCACGGTCATGTAGTCGACGCCCTGCTCGCACTGCTCGATCACTGTGTCGCGGTAGACCTCCCAGCTGAGCTCCTCGGCGCGGCCGCCCGCCTTCTCCAGCGCCTGGTAGAGGGGCACGGTGCCGATGGGGACGGGGGAGTTGCGCAGGATCCACTCGCGGGTGGTGTGGATGTTGCGGCCGGTGGAGAGGTCCATGACGGTGTCGGCGCCCCAGCGGGTGGCCCAGGCCATCTTCTCCACCTCCTCCTCGATGGAGGAGGTGACGGCGGAGTTGCCGATATTGGCGTTGATCTTCACCAGGAAGTCGGTGCCGATGACCACCGGCTCCGCCTCGGGATGGTTGACGTTGACCGGGATGACGGCGCGGCCGCGGGCCACCCGGTCCCGGACGAACTCCGGCGCCAGGCCCTCCCGGAGCGCGGTGAACTCCATCTCGGGGGTGATCACCCCGCGCCTGGCGTAGCCGAGCTGGGTGACGGCCGCCCCGCCGCGGGCCCGCAGCGGGCGGCGCGGACCGCCGGGGAAGACGGCGTCCAGTCCGCGCAGCCCGTCCCCGGGTGCGGTGGGCCTGCGGCCGTCGTCCTCGGGGCGGGGTTCGCGTCCCGGGTACTCCTCGACGTCGCCCCGCTCCCGGATCCACGGGTCGCGCAGCGCCGGCAGTCCGCGCCGTACGTCGGCCGCGTACGCCGGGTCGGTGTACGGACCGGAGGTGTCGTACAGCGGTACCGTCCGGCCGTCGGTGAGGTGCACCTCCCGGTAGGGGACCCGCAGGTCGGGACGGGAACCGGTGCGGTAGGCCTTGCGCCAGGCGGGGGTGGGGTACCCGCTGTGGACAGACGTGTGCTGATCTTCGTGCGTGCTCATCGGAGCCACTACTCCCTACGCCGGCATTACCCGGTCAGGTTCGGCGGTCGGCACAGCGGTCAGTGCCCTCTCAGCCCGGTGCTCCGAGCTCCCGCGTCTGCGTCAGACGGATCCCACCGTAGTGGCCACGCGGCGCGTGGAGCCAGAGGGCCTCCGCGTGGTTCCCTTGGTCCGCCCCACCCCTGGAAGGACGTCCCCGTGGCACATCAGGACGAGCACCGGCATGCCGACGGCCATGGCCACGGCCATCACCACGGCCCGGCCGCACCCGCGTCGGCCCGGCTGCGGCGGGTGATCGCGGCGGTGCTGGTGCCGTTCGCGGTGGCGGTGGTGGCCGGTCTGGTGGTGCTCTGGCCGGGCGGGGTGCCGCCGCACAGCGCGGGGTCGGCCGGGGTCGGCTTCGACCAGCGGACGGTGCGGGGCACGGTGGTCGCCACCGCCGCGGCCCCCTGCCAGGGGGATGCGGGCAAGGCGGTCTGCGCCCGGGTGTCGGTACGGCTGACCAGCGGCTCCCAGTCCGGCCGGACGGTCCAGCAGACCGTGACCCCGGACATGGCCGGACGCTGGGCGGTGGGGGACAAGGTGATCCTGACGGACTCGCCCGACGCCCCGGCCGGGCTGCGCTACGCCATCACCGACGCCGACCGGGCGGTGCCGATGGCGCTGCTGGCCGGGCTGTTCGCGGTGGCGGTGGTGGCGGTGGGCCGGATGCGCGGGCTGACGGCTCTGGTGGCGCTGGTGGTCAGCTTCGCGATCCTGTCGCTCTTCATCCTGCCCGCGGTGCTGCACGGCCGAAGTCCGCTGCTGGTGGCGGTGGTGGGCGGCGGCGCCATCATGCTGGTGGCGCTGTACCTGTGCCACGGGCTGTCGGCCCGCACCTCGGTGGCGGTGATCGGCACGCTCTCCTCGCTGGCGCTGATCGGGGTGCTGGGAGAGGTCTTCATCGGGCTGACCAAGCTGACCGGCAACACCTCGGACGAGACCGCCCTCGTGCACTCCCTGTATCCGGGTATCCGTCTGGACGGACTGCTGCTCGCCGGGGTGATCATCGGCTCGCTGGGGGTGCTGGACGATGTGACGGTCACCCAGACGTCGGCCGTCTGGGAGCTGCGGGCCGCCAACCCGGAGCTGGGGGTGCGCCGGCTCTACCGGGCGGGGATCCGGATCGGTCGCGACCACATCGCCTCCACGGTGAACACCCTGGTGATGGCGTACGCGGGTGCGGCGCTGCCGTTGCTGCTGCTCTTCTCGATCTCCCAGCGGGGCGTGGGCACGGTGGCCACCAGTGAGATCGTCGCGGAGGAGATCGTCCGCACCCTGGTGGGGTCCATCGGGCTGGTGGCGTCCGTCCCGGTGACCACGGCGCTGGCGGCGCTGGTCGCGGCGCGTGACCGGGTGCCCGCGCCGGCGGGGGCGGCGGGCGCCCCCGTGGTGCACGGCCATGCCCGTCACCGGGTGAGGCGCTGACCGGGACCGGGGACCGCGGGGACTGTCCGGGCTACGGGGGCGCCCGTACCCTTTCGGCAGGGGAGGCGGTCGCATGGTGGGGCGTCAGGGACGGGTGACCGGTGCGGTGGGACCCGGGCTGGTCGGCGAGGTGATGGTGCCGGTGCGCGGCGGGGCGGAGGCCTTTCTGGCGTACCCCGTGGAGCCCGGTGAGCGGATCGCGGTGGGGACGCAGGTCGTGGTGGTGGAGTACCAGCCGCCGCGCACGGTCTATGTGGCCCGCGCCTTCGGGTGACGGTCCGTCAGAGTACGGGCGTGAAGCCCGTATCAAGATCGTCCCAACTTTGTCCGCGCCGCTTCCCAAGCGGCGGACACCGGCGCACACTCGTCTGTCGCCGTCCACACTTCGCGGACGGCTCGAAGGGGGTATGTGCCGATGGTCATCGGCATCGGAGCGGCGGCGGTCGTCGTCGCGTTCGTGGTCCTGATCGTGGTCTTCAAGCTGATGTGGCGGGTCGCCGAACCCAACGAGGCGCTGGTGATCTCCGGCTCCAAGCACCGGACCGAAGGTCTGGGCGAGGGCATGGGGTTCCGGATCGTCACCGGCCGGGGAACGCTGGTCACGCCCGGGATCCAGGTGGTGCGCAAGCTCTCCCTCGACCTCAACGAGGCCGATCTGGACGTGGAGTGCGTCACCAGCCAGGGCATCCCGGTGCGGGTCAGGGGTGTGGTGATCTTCAAGGTGGGCGACGACATGGTGTCGATCGCCAACGCCGCCCGCCGCTTCCTGGACCAGCAGAAGATGATGGGTCAGCGGGTGCACAACGTCTTCGCCGGTCATCTGCGCTCCATCGTGGGCAGCCTGACCGTCGAGGACATGATCCGCGACCGGGAGCGGCTGACCGGGGAGACCCGGGCGGCGTCCGGTACGGAGATGGAGAAGCTCGGCCTGATCATCGACTCGCTGCAGATCCAGGAGATCCTGGACCCCACCGGCTACATCAAGAACCTCGCCGCGCCGCACGCCGCCGCGGTCCAGCGGGACGCCAGGATCGCCCAGGCCGCGGCCGACCGGCAGGCGACCGAGGCCGAGCAGGAGGCCGCGGCCCGCAAGGCGGAAGCCACCCGCAACAGCGAGATCCAGAAGGCCGGCTACCAGGCGGAGATGGACAAGGCCGCCGCCCAGGCCAGGCAGGCCGGACCGCTGGCGGAGGCCGCCTCCCGCCAGGAGGTCGTGGTCCAGGAGACCCGGGTGGCGGAGCTGGAGGCGCAGCGCCGGGAGCAGCAGCTGCAGGTGGACGTCCGCAAGCCCGCCGACGCCCAGGCGTACCAGACCAGGACCCTGGCCGAGGCGGAGCGCGACGCCAGGATCTCCTCGGCGCAGGCGCAGGCGCAGGAGACGGAGCTGCGGGCGGCCGCCGAGGCGACCCGGGTGAAGACCGCGGCGGCCGCGGAGGCGGAGGCCACCAAGGCACGCGGACTGGCCGCGGCGGAGGCCACCCGGGCGACCGGTGAGGCACAGGCGGCGGCGTCCCGGGCGCAGGGCCTGGCGGCCGCGGAGGCGGCGCGGGCCAAGGGCCTGGCGGAGGCCGAGGCGATCAAGGCCCGGGCGGCGGCGCTGGCGGAGAACCAGGAGGCCGTGGTCGCGCAGCAGCTCGCCGAGAACTGGCCGGAGATCGTCCGGGCGGGCGCGTCGGCGTTCGGCAGCGTCGACCAGATGGTGCTGCTCAACGGCGCGGACGGGATGTCCGAGCTGTTCGCCAAGGCGCTCACCATGGGCGGCACCGGGCTGGGTCTGGCCCGGCAGCTGCTGAGTGCGATGAACCCCGCCGGGGCGGGGTCCTCCCAGGAGCAGCCGGGCGGCGCTCCGGTGGCGCAGCGGGTTCCGGTCCAGTCCGAGGACGCACAGGGCTGACCGTGGAAACAGCGGCGCCCGCACACCCCGAGGGGTGTGCGGGCGCCCTGCTGTCGGAGGGTGTCCGGTGACGGCGCTAGCTCTTGGCGGCCTTCTTCACCAGGATCACCACGGCGGCGGCGATGCCGACCACGATCAGCGCCTTGACGGCGAAGGCGACGATGGCACCGACCAGTGAGAGCACCGCCCAGAGCACGTTCCACAACACGATCAGCACCACGATCGGGACGACCACGTTGCGCACCCAGCCGGGCAGCGACTTCCAGAACTCAGCCATGTCCGTTTCCTTCTCTCCCCTCGGACCGGCCCCTGCGATGCCGCGTCCCGTCCGCTGTGGACATCTCGATCGTACGGGCGGGCGGCAACCGGAACGAGGGTCGTCGGCCCCGAGAAGACCCGGACATTCCCCTGACCGCCGGCCTCGGGGACGGACCCTCAGACGGGCCAGGTCTCGCCCCGCCAGGCGGCGTCCCAGAACATCCACTCATAGCGGGCGGTGGTGGTGAAGTGCTCGGTCGCGCGCTCCCGCTCCGCTTCGGAGAGCCCCTCCCCCAGGCGGTCCGTGAGAGCGAGCACCCGCCGCACCACGCCCTGGTAGGCCTCGTCGCCGTAGGTGGCGATCCACCGGGCGTAGAGGGGGTCCGGGGAGGACTTGGCGAGCAGCTCCTCGCCGACCCTGGCGTAGATCCAGTAGCAGGGCAGCACCGCCGCCACGGCCTCCGCGAAGGAGCCGCCGTACACGGTGGCCAGCAGATAGCTGGTGTACGCACGGGTGGTGGGCAGCACCGGCTCGGCCGCCGCGGTGGCGGCGTCGGAGCCGAGGGCCGCCATGAACTCGGCGTGCATCTCCTGTTCGGCCGCGATCGCCCCCACCGCGTCGTCGGCGAAGGAGCGGACGTCCTGCTCGTTGTGGGCCTTGGCCGCGCAGACGGCCAGCGCACGGGCGTAGTCGCGCAGGTAGTGCGAGTCCTGCACCACGAAGTGGCGGAACGCCTGCCGGGGCAGGGTGCCGTCCGTGAGGCCGGCCAGGAAGGGGTGCTCCAGAACGGCCCGGTAGGTCGGCTCGGCGGCCTCCCACAGATGCCTGGTGAAGGGCAGACTCATGATCCTCAGCTTTCGGGTGGGGAGAAGACCACCAGCACCCGCAGTTCCTCGGTGATGTGGTGGAAGCGGTGCGGGACCCCGGCGGGCACATGGACGACGGTGCCGCGCGCGACGGTCGCGGTCTCCTCGCCGACCGTCAGATAGGCCCGTCCGCTCACCACCAGGTAGATCTCGTCCTGGGCGTGCGGCCGCTGGGTGTCCGTGTCACCGGGGGAGAGGGCGTAAAGGCCGGCAGACATGTGGCGTTCCCGGAGGAAGCGCAGATAGGCGCCCTGGTTGGCGGCGCGCTCTTCGTCCAGGTCGTCCAGCCGGAAGATCTTCACAGCAGGGTATTCAACACCAGCGCGGGGGACGCGGGGCTTCCGGTTCGGGACCTGCGGCTGCGACGATCACCGCCATGAAGAGTTTTGTGGTGAAGACACTGATCAATGCGGTGGCCATCTGGGTGGCCGCCTGGCTTGTCGGCGGGATCTCCCTCTCCGGCGGCTCGACCGGGCACAAGGTGCTGACCGCGGTACTGGTGGCCCTGGTCTTCGGGGTGGTGAACTGGATCATCAAGCCGGTGGTGAAGCTGCTCTCGCTGCCGCTGTTCATCCTCACCCTGGGCCTGATCACCTTTGTGATCAACGGGCTGATGCTCTGGCTCACCTCATGGGCCTCGGGCCGGCTCAGCCTGGACTTCCATGTGGACGGCGTCTGGGCGGCGCTGCTGGGCGCCCTGATCATCAGCATTGTGTCCTGGGGCCTGAACCTCGCCTTCGGCGACGACGACTGAACCCCTTTACCGATGACGAACCGCCGCGGGCGGCCGCAGGATCCTCCAGGGGCCCGCGGCCGCCCGTACGGGTTCCTGCCTGGGCCGGGACGCGTCCCGTAGCCGCTCCACAAGGGGTTTCGTCGCCGCCGATGCGCGGCAGAATCCCCGGCAACAGCCGTCACGGCTGCCGCTCACAGCGAGAACCGCCCCGTCCACCGGGGCCGCCCGGAGGTGACCATGGGCTCCGCAGCCCACCGCCCTGTGGTGAAACGCACCGCCCGCGCCATCGTGCTCGACCTGGACCCGGCCGACCCGGCCGGCCCGGCCTCGATCATCCTGATCAAACGCACCCGGCCGGGGTGCACCCCGTACTGGGTCACCCCGGGCGGCGGGGTGGACCCGGGCGACTCCAGTGTGGTGGAGGCGCTGCACCGGGAGATCGACGAGGAGATCGGCGGCAAGGTCGGCGATGTGGTGCCGGCCTTCGTGGACACCGTGCTGCACCCCCAGCACCACCCCGGCAACCCGTCCCCCGGCGACAGCCCCGGGACTCCTCCGCACGGCGTCAAGGTGCAGCACTTCTTCGCCTGCCGACTGGAGTCCATGGACCCGGCACGCCGGCACGGACCCGAGGTGGAGCAGCCGGCGGGTGAGTACGAGGTGGTCCGGTTGCCCTTCACCCGCGAGGGGGTGACCTCGGTCAATGTGGTGCCGCCGTCGCTGCGGGCCTATCTCGCGGCCAACATCGAGGGCGTCCGGGCGCTGCTGGCCCCCGACCTGACCTGAACCGGCCCTGCCCGGAACCGGCCCCGCCGTACCGGACGGGGCCGCACCGAACGCTGCCGTACGGCCCGCGCGCCGCCGCCGGCCGCTCAGGCCGTGGTCGCCGCGCCGAGGTCGTGGCGGATGCGCTCACCCGCGACCCCGGCCCGCAGCAGGGCGTCCACTCCCCGGCGCACCATGGCCGCCGGACCGCTGAGGTAGGCGTCGTGCTCGTCCCACGGCCCATGGGCCTCGACCACTTCCGGAAGCGTCCCGGACAGACCCAGGGTGCGCTGGTCGGAGATCACCGGGTGCACCGAAAGCCAGGGGTGCTGCTGGGAGAGGCGCAGCATCGGGTGCAGTTCGTAGAGTTCCTCGTTGCGGCGGGCCCCGTAGAAGACCTGGACCCGCCGGTCGCCCGCGCCGCGTTCGGCGACCTCCTCCACCAGGGCCCTGATCGGCGCGATGCCGGTGCCGCCGCCCAGGCAGAGCAGACTGCCGCCGCTGGTGTGGTCCACCACCATGCCGCCCTCGGGCGGCCCCAGCCTGAGGACGTCGCCGGGACGGGCGCGGTGCACCAGGGCGTTGCTGACCCAGCCTGCCGGGACCGCCTTCACATGGAAGGTGAGCAGGCCGTCGGTGCGGGGGGCGCAGGCGATGGAGTAGTTCCGCCAGACCCTGGGCCACCAGGGGGTCTCCAACGGGGTGTACTGACCCGCGCGATAGGGGTAGTGCTGGTCGGGCCGCAGGGTGACGACCGCGATCTCCCGGGTGCGCCGCTCATGGGCGACGATCTCGGCCTGCCACCAGGAGGGGCCGGTCGCACCGTCCGCCTCGCCCTCCCTCATGGTGCGGGAGATCAGGCCGTAGACGCGCCGCCAGGCGGTCTCCGTGCGGGCGTCCCAGCGGTTGCCGCAGTAGCGGGCCAGCGCCGAGAGCAGGCACTCCCCGAACGGGCCGTAGTGCTCCGCGACGACGCCGTAGCGGCGGTGGCTGCGGCCCACGGGGTGCAGCTGCCGGGCGAGGGCCGCCGGGTCGGCGGCGGTGCGGGCGGCGGCGAGCAGGGCGCGGAACAGCCGGTCGCGCTGGACGTCCATGGCTGCGGGGAAGAGCGAGCGCAGCTCGGGGTGGTTGAGGAAGAGCAGGGCGTAGAAGTGGGCGGTGGCCCGCTCGGCGACCGGTTCCAGGACGCCCAGGGAGGCGCGGACCAGTTCCAGGTCGGCGGGGGTGGGGTCGTCGGCGGCCTGGCTCTCCGGGGTGCGCGCCGGCACGGCCGCGCTGGGCAGGGCCAGCGGCGCGGGCCGGGCGACGACCGGCTCGGGCACGCCCCAGGCACGGCTCCAGTGGTCGCCGGGGCCCGCCCAGTTGAGGCTGGGTGCCCGGGTGATCAGCGGCTCGAAGGGGGGCCGCAGGGTGGCTGCGGGAATGGCCGTCGGCCGCGGCGGGGCGGGTGGCAGCAGGACGGTGGCCGCCGACACCGGTGCCGGCGGCGGCACCGTGGCCACCGGAACGGGCTGGGGCGGAAGGGCCTGCGGGGTCTGTGCCGGTGCCGGCGGTGGGGGCACGGCGGACCCCGGCACGGCCGCCGGGGGCAGCGATGCCGCCGATCCGGGCCGCGCAGGTACCGGCGCCGCCGTTGCGGGCGGTGCCGGGGGGACCTCGATGACGGTCAGCGACTCCCGGACAGCGGTTCCCGTCATACCCGGTACCGCTGCGGGCGCGGTGGAACCCACCCCTGCGCGCACCAGGACCGGCGCGGCGGTCCCCCGGTGCCGCGCGCCGCCCCGCTCCTGGTCCGGCTCGGTCGTCAGAGCTTCCATGGTCGGCCTCGACTCCGCAATGCAGAAACAATTCTTCGAATCTGATCACTTTTGATCGGCGGAATTCAGAATGCGTCCCAGTCAGCAGGGGTGGAATTCCGTCGGCCCTCAGCCTTACATGCCTGCTCAGCTCATCCGACAAAGAGTGTGAATTACCCGGCGCGCGTACCACCGGCGCGCTACCCTCGCGCGAAAGCGCCCCCTCCGTCACACCGCTCAGAGGACGTCGGCGATCTCCTGCATCAGCCGCCGCTTGGCCCTGGCCCCCACCAGCGAGCGCACCGGCTCACCGGCCCGGAACACCATCAGCGTCGGCATCGACAGCACCCCGTACGCCGCCGTGGTCTCCGGGTTGGCGTCCACGTCGAGCACCGCCACCCGCAGCCGCCCCGCCTCCTCGCGGGCGATGTCCGCCAGCACCGGCGCCAGCATCCGGCAGGGCGGGCACCATGACGCGGTGAACTCCACCAGCACCGGCAGCTCCTCCGCCAGCACCTCGGCGGCGAAGTCCGCATCCGTGACGGTGCGCACCGCGCCGCCGTCCGTGGTCAGACTCTGTCCCATCTGCTGCTCCCCTTGTCTCGTCCGGTGAACGGTCACAGACCCGGGTGCGGTGACAGTTCGCACCGGGGCTCGGGTACCGCGCGGGCGGAGTCCGCCATGGCCAGCTGGTGCCGCAACTGCTCGCGTACGCCCTCCAGCCGGGCGATGCAGGAGTCCAGCTCGGCCAGTTTGCGGCGGTAGACCTCAAGCGACGCCGGGCAGGCGTCACCGGCGTCGTGGCCCGCCCGCAGGCACTCCACAAAGGGCCGGGTCTCCTCCAGCCCGAAGCCGAAGTCCAGCAGTCCGCGGATCTCCCGCACCAGCCGGAGATCGTCCTCGTCGTACTCGCGGTACCCGTTGACCGCGCGCCGGGCACTGAGCAGCCCACGCGACTCGTAGTACCGCAGCGTGCGGGTGGACGTCCCCGCACGCTGCGCCAGCTCCCCGATCCGCATGGCCCGCTCCTCCCGGCTGCGCCGTCGGAACGACGGTAGACCTTGACGCCGACGTCAAGGCCAGCCGTACGGGAGTCACAGCCGTCTGAGCAGCTCCCCCGGGTTCTCCACGCAGTCGGCGACGAAGCGGAGGAAGCCGCCGGCGGTCCCTCCGTCGCAGACCCGGTGGTCGAAGGTGAAGGAGAGCTGGGTGACCTGCCGTACGGCCAGCTCACCGCCGTGCACCCAGGGCTTGGCGGCGATCCGGCCGACGCCCAGCATCGCGGCCTCCGGGTGGTTGATGATCGGGGTGGAGCCGTCCACGCCGAAGACGCCGTAGTTGTTGAGCGTGAAGGTGCCTCCGGTCAGCTCCGCCGGGGAGAGGCTGCCCGCCCGGGCGGCCTCGGTCAGCCGGGCCATCTCGACGGCCAGCTGCTCGGTGGTCAGCAGATGGGCGTCGCGTACCACCGGCACCACCAGACCGCGCTCGGTCTGCGCCGCGAAGCCGAGGTGGACCGCACGCTGGTGGCGGATCCCGGTGGGTGTGCCGTCCGGCTCGGTGACCACCCGGGAGTTCAGCTCCGGGTGGCGGGCCAGGGCCGCGGTGCAGATCCGGGCGAGCAGCGGCAGCAGCCCGATCCGGGGCGCGGTGGCGGAGGCGGCCAGCTGGTCCTTGAGGGCGAGCAGTCCGGTGGCGTCGGCGTCCACCCAGCAGGTGGCGTCGGGGATCTCCCGGCGGCTGCGGGAGAGCTTCTCGGCCACCGCACGACGCAGCCCGCGCAGCGGCACCACCTCGTCGTCCCAGGTCAGGGAAGGGTCGGAGAGGGTGGAGGATGTTTCACGTGAAACAGCGGAGGCCGCCGCACGGGTGACATCGGCCCGCAAAATGAGTCCGTCGGGCCCGCTTCCGGTGATCGCGGCCAGATCGACCCCGAGCTCCCTGGCGGTCCTGCGGACCAGCGGCGAGATCACCGGCAGCGGACCGCTGCGGGTGGGCCGCGCGGGAGAAGCGGGCGGGGCGGTGGCCGCAGGGGCGGCCGCGGGTCCCGTCAGGGTCTGCTCGGGCCGCACCCGCCGGCGCCGGGACGCGGCCGAGTGCCCCGCCGTCCCGTAGCCGACCAGGACGTTGCCGGACCCTGCGGTCCCGTCGCCGCCCTCGGGGGCGGACACCGCCACGGTGACCAGCGGAGCCCCGACGGGCACCTCCTCGCCGACCGCGCCGAACCGGGCGGTGACCACACCGCCGTACGGACAGGGCACCTCGACGCTGGCCTTGGCCGTCTCCACCTCGACGACGGCCTGGTCCACGGCGACCACCTCGCCGACCTCCACCAGCCAGCGGACGATCTCGGCTCCGGTCAGGCCCTCGCCCAGATCGGGCAGGGTGAACTCGCGCACCACGGGCATCGGGTTCAGTCCTCCCACTGCAGACGGGCCACCGCGTCCAGGATCCGGTCCACCCCTGGCAGATGGTGGCGCTCCAGCATCGGCGGCGGATAGGGGATGTCGAACCCGGTGACCCTCAGCACCGGGGCCTCCAGATGGTGGAAGCAGCGCTCGGTGATCCGCGCGGCGATCTCCGCGCCGACCCCGGCGAAGCCGGACGCCTCGTGCACCACCACCGCCCGGCCGACGCTCCGGACCACCTCGCAGACCGTGCGGTCGTCGAACGGGACCAGGGTGCGCAGATCCAGCACACCCACGTCCCAGCCCTCCTCCGCGGCCGCCTCGGCGGCCTCCAGGCAGACCGGGAGGGACGGCCCGTAGGTGATCAGCACCGCGGACGTCCCGGGCCTGCGCAGCTCCGCACGGCCGAGCGGGGCGACCGCGGCGGGCTGCTCGGGGCTCCAGACGGACTTGGACCAGTAGAGCCGCTTGGGCTCCAGCACCACCACCGGATCGTCGGAGGCTATGGCGGCCCGCGTCAGGCCGTAGGCGTCCTCGACGGTGGCCGGGGTGACCACGTGGAGTCCCGGGGTGTGGGCGTAGTACGCCTCGGAGGAGTCGCTGTGGTGCTCCACCCCGCCGATGCCGCCGCCGTAGGGCACCCTGATGGTGATCGGCAGCGGCAGCCGTCCGGCGGTGCGGTTGCGCATCTTGGCGACATGCGACACCAGCTGCTCGAAGGCCGGGTACGCGAAGGCGTCGAACTGCATCTCCACCACCGGGCGCAGCCCGTACATGGCCATGCCGACGGCGGTGCCGAGGATCCCGGCCTCGGCGAGCGGGGTGTCGGTGCAGCGGTCGTCGCCGAACTCGGCGGCCAGGCCGTCGGTGATCCGGAAGACCCCGCCCAGGGTGCCGACGTCCTCACCGAGGATGTGCACGGACGGGTCGTCGCGCAGTGCGTGGCGCAGCGCGGTGTTGAAGGCCTGCGCCATGGTGGCGGTGGCGGCCGCGGCGGGGACGGTGGGGGTGCTGGTCGCGGTGGTCATCGGGCGGCCGCCTCGGCTCGTATCTCCGCGGCCAGCAGGTCGGCCTGCTCGCGCAGTTGCGGGGTGGGTTCGGCGTAGACATGGGTGAAGAGGCTCATCGGGTCCAGCACGGGGTCGGTGTGGAACTCCTCGCGCATCCGCGCGGCGAGCTGCTCGGCCGCGTCGGCGGCGGCCCGCACCGCGGTGTCGTCCAGCAGCCCGGCGTCCCGCAGATGGCGCTCCATCAGCTGTACCGGGTCGTGCTCGCGCCAGAGCGCGACCTCCTCGTCGGTGCGGTAGCGGCCGGCGTCGTCGGCGTTGGTGTGTGCGTCCAGCCGGTAGGTGACGGCCTCCACCAGGACCGGGCCCCGGCCGGAGCGGGCGTGCTCCACGGCCTCGCCGAGGACGGTGT
>NZ_LIQR01000057.1:37794-38117 GCF_001418575.1 Peterkaempfera griseoplana | reverse complement strand
CGGCGGCGCGCCGCCGCCCCCCGGTCGGCTCCATCCGGCTCGGCGACCCCCGGCGCCGGCTGCGGCTGGTCACCGTCGCCCTGGCCGCGGTGCTGTCGCTGTTCGTCGGGCGCCTGGTCCAGCTGCAGCTGGTGGACGCCTCGGCGCTGGCCGCCGAGGCCACCGTCAACCGCTATGTGGACGATGTGCTGCCCGCGGACCGCGGTGCCATAACGGACGCCTCCGGCGTGGTCCTGGCCACCACCGTCGACGCCTACGACATCACCGCCGACCCCACGATGTTCACCGCCGAGCAGACCAAGGTGCCCGACGCCCCCCAGCAG
>NZ_LIQR01000057.1:0-37720 GCF_001418575.1 Peterkaempfera griseoplana | reverse complement strand
ATCTCCGCGCTGCAGACCAGCTTCGCCCGCCAGGCCTCCACCCCGGCCTGCCAGGCGCAGGCCCGCGCGGTGGGCAGGCCCGCCGCGCAGGGCGGCCGCACCGCGGTGGACCCCGGCTGCGCCGATGTGCTCGCCGGGGTCTTCCACCGGGAGACCAGCAAGCGGGTCTACCCGGCGGGCGGCCTGGCGTCCAACGTGGTGGGGTTCGTCAACGGCGAGGGCGTCGGCGCCGCCGGTCTGGAGCAGCAGTACCAGGCCGAACTGGCCGGCCGCGACGGCAGGATCACCTACGCCCAGTCCGGCGGCCGGCTGGTGCCCACCGCGGGCTTCCACGAGCGCGCCGCCGTCCCCGGCACCGATCTGCGGCTCACCCTGGACCGCGACATCCAGTGGGAGGCCCAGCAGGCCATCACCGACCGGGTGAAGGCCGCGGGGGCGGAGAAGGGCTACGTCATTGTTCAGGACGTGCAGTCGGGGCAGGTGCTCGCCATGGCCACCTCGCCCGGCTTCGACGCCGACGACCTCTCCCACGCCGCCCCGGGCACCCTGGGCAACCCCGCGGTGCAGGACGCCTACGAGCCCGGTTCCACCGCCAAGCTGATGACCATGGCGGCGGTGCTGGACTCCGGAACCGCCGCCTGGGACACCCATGTCACGGTGCCCGGCACCCTGCACCGCGCCGACCGGATCTTCCACGACGACGTCGACCACGGCACCTGGCACCTCACCCTCAACGGGGTGCTCGCCAAGTCCTCCAACATCGGCACCATCGAGGCCGCCGAGCACCTGGGCAAGACCCAGGCGCAGTCCAACCAGGTGCTCTACGGCTACCTGCAGAAGTTCGGCATCGGCCGCCCCACCGGCCTGGGCTTCCCCGGGGAGACCCAGGGCATCCTCGCCAAGGGCGCCGACTGGAAGGGCTCCCAGCAGTACACCATCCCGTTCGGCCAGGGCCTGTCGCTGAGCGCCATCCAGGCCACCTCGGTGTACTCCACCATCGCCAACGGAGGGGTCCGGGTCGACCCCACCCTGGTCCAGGGCACCACCGGCCCGGACGGGCACTACACCCCCGCGCCCGCCCCCGAGCAGACCCGGGTGGTCAGCGCGCAGACCGCGGCCACCCTCGCCCGGATGCTGGAGTCGGTGGTCACCGACGAACAGGGCACCGGCACCATGGCGCAGATCCCCGGCTACCGGGTGGCCGGCAAGACCGGAACGGCGAACCGGGTGGACCCCCGCACCGGCCGCTACTCCGGCTACACCGCGTCCTTCATCGGCTTCGCCCCTGCCGACAAGCCCCGGCTGACCGTCTCCTGCGCCATCCAGAACCCCACCAACGGGCACTTCGGCGGCCAGCTGTGCGGCCCGGTGTTCAAGCAGGTGATGGAGTTCGCCCTGAAGACCCTGCGGGTGCCGCCCACCGGCACCGCACCCCCCAATCTGCCCGTCGAGTGGAAGCCCTCCCCATGAGCAGCGACAGTGGAGACGCCGTGAGGTCGATCACCCCCCCGGAGCCGGCGGACGGCGCCCGCGACCACTCGCTTGGCCCCGGCACTGCCGCTCCGGATACCCTGCCTGCCGTGCCAAAACCTGATCAGCCCCAGCGACACCCAGGGACACCGCCGCAGTCCGTGCCGCCGCGCCCCGCCGTGGTCCGCCCGACGCCGCTCGGCGAGATCGCCGGCCTGCTCGGCCTGGCACCGCCCGACGCCGGAGGCCAGGTCACCGGCATCACCCATGACTCGCGGGCGGTGCGCCCCGGTGACCTGTACGTCGCCTTCGGCGGCGCCAACCACCACGGCGCCGCCTTCGCCCCGCAGGCCGTGGCGGCCGGGGCGGTGGCGCTGCTCACCGACCGGGCCGGCGCCGAGCACGCCGCCGGCTGCGGGGTCCCGCTGCTGGTGGTGGACGACCCCAGGACCCGGATGGGCGTTCTTGCCGCGGCCGTCTACGGGGGCCCGGCGGAGCGGCTGCTCACCGTCGGCGTCACCGGGACCAACGGCAAGACCACCACGTCCTACCTGGTGGAGGGCGGGCTGCGCGGCGCCGGGCACACCCCCGGGGTGATCGGCACCGTGGAGATGCGGGTCGGCGCGGAGCGGATCAAGAGCGAGCGCACCACCCCGGAGTCCACCGATCTGCACGCCATCCTCGCGCTGATGTGCGAGCAGGGTGCCGACGCGGTGGCCATGGAGGTCTCCAGCCACGCCCTGGTCTTCGGCCGGGTCGACGGGGTCGTCTACGACATCGCCGTCTTCCTCAACCTGACCCCGGAACACCTGGACTTCCACCCCGACATGGAGGACTACTTCCGGGCCAAGGCGCAGCTCTTCACCGAGCGGCGGGCCCGCCGGGGCGTGGTCAACCTGGACGACCCCTACGGCCGGCGGCTGGCCGCCGAGGCGGCGATCCCGGTGGTCACCTTCTCGGCGTCCGGCGACCCCGCCGCCGACTGGCGGGCCGAGGCCGTGCACCTGGGCCCGGCCGACTCCACCTTCCGCGTGGTGGGCCCGGACGGCGCCGCCGCCGACGCCTCGGTGCCGCTGCCCGGCCCGTTCAACGTGGCCAACGCGCTGGCCGCCATCGCCGCCCTGGCCACCGCCGGGCTGCCGCTGGAGGACGTGGTGGCCGGGGTCGCCGCCGTCCCCGGGGTGCCCGGCCGGATGGAGCGGGTGGACGGCGGCCAGCCGTACCTGGCCGTGGTCGACTACGCGCACAAGCCGGACGCCCTCAGGGCCGTCCTGGAGTCGCTGCGCGAGGTCACCAAGGGCCAGGTGCACGTGGTGATCGGCTGCGGTGGCGACCGCGACCCGCACAAGCGCGGCTCCATGGGCGCCATCGCCGCCCGGCTGGCCGACACCGCCGTCCTCACCAGCGACAACCCCCGCACCGAGGACCCGCTGGCCATCCTCTTCGCCATGCTCGCCGGCGCGGTGGAGGTCCCTGAGGCGGAGCGCGGCGACGTGCTGGTGGTCCCCCGCCGTGCGGAGGCCATCGCCGCTGTCGTGGCCCGCGCCCACGCGGGCGACTCGATCCTGGTCGCGGGCAAGGGCCATGAGCTCGGCCAGTACGTCCGCGACGAGATCCGGCCCTTCGACGACCGGGAGGTGCTGCGCGAGGCGATTCTCGGCAGCGGGCACCGTCCGGACGCCGCGGCACCGGAGCCCCGTCCCGCGGGCGCCGGCCCGGCAGACTCCAAGGAGTAATCCCCAGTGATCGCACTGACCCTCGCCGAGGTCGCCACGGCCGTCGGGGGGACGCTTCACGACGCCCCCGACCCGCAGACCCCGATCACCGCACCGGTGGTCGTGGACTCCCGCCAGGTGCAGCCGGGAGGGCTGTTCGCGGCCGTCCAGGGCGAGCAGGTGGACGGGCACGACTTCGCCGCCAAGGCGGTCGCCGACGGCGCGGCCGCGGTGCTGGCGGCCCGTCCGGTGGGCGTCCCCGCGGTGGTGGTGGACGACGTGGTGGCGGCGCTGGGCCTGCTCGCCCGCGCGGTCGTCGACCGGCTGCCGGACACCGCGGTGGTGGGCCTGACCGGCTCGTCCGGCAAGACCTCCACCAAGGACCTCATCGGGCAGTTGCTGCGGCGCCTGGGCCCGACGGTCTGCCCGGCGGGCAACTTCAACAACGAGATCGGGCTGCCGCTCACCGCGCTCCAGGCCGACCACGGCACCCGCTTCCTGGTGCTGGAGATGGGCGCCCGCGGCAAGGGCCACATCGCCTACCTCACCGGCCTCACCCCGCCGCGCATCGGCCTGGTGCTCAACGTCGGCTCCGCGCACTCCGGGGAGTTCGGCGGCAAGGCCGCCATCGCCGAGGCCAAGGGCGAGCTGGTGGAGTCGCTGCCGGCCGACGGCGTGGCCGTCCTCAACGCCGACGACCCGTTGGTCCGCACCATGGCCGGGCGCACCCGGGCCCGGGTGGTCTGGTTCGGGGAGTCGGAGCAGGCCCAGTTCAGGGCCACGGACGTACGCCTGGACGCGTCCGGCCGCCCGTCCTTCACACTGACCACCCCGGCCGGTTCCGCCTCCGTGACCTTGCGCCTGTACGGTGAGCACCACGTTTCCAACGCCCTGGCCGCCGCAGCGGTGGCAGGGGAGTTGGGGATGTCCGTCGACGACACCGCCGCTGCCCTGGGCGAGGCGGATGCGCTCTCCCGCTGGCGCATGGAGGTCGTCGAACGGGCCGACGGTGTCACCGTCGTCAACGACGCCTACAACGCGAACCCGGAGTCCGTGCGGGCCGCGCTGCGGACGCTGGCGGCGATGGCCGGCACCGGCGAGGAGCGCCGCCGTACCTGGGCGGTGCTCGGCGAGATGCGGGAGCTCGGCGAGGAGACCCTCGCGGAGCACGACGCCATCGGACGTCTGGCCGTCCGGCTGAACATCACCAAGGTGGTGGCGGTCGGGGGCCGCGAGGCGGCCTGGCTCGACATGGGTGCCAAGAACGAAGGTTCGTGGGGTGAGGAGTCGGTGCTGGTGTCCGACGCTGACGCGGCGGTCGAGCTGCTGCGCGATCAGGTACGGCCGGGGGATGTGGTGCTGGTGAAGGCCTCCCGGGCGGCCGGCCTGGAGCGGGTCGCCGAGGCCCTGCTCGCCGGTGACGGAGCGACAGGAGCGGCCAAGTGAGGCAGATCCTCTTCGCGGGAGTGATCGGCCTGGTCCTGACGCTGATCGGGACCCCGCTGCTGATCAGACTGCTGGCCAGGCACGGCTACGGCCAGATGATCCGGGACGACGGCCCGGCCGCGCACCACAGCAAGCGCGGCACCCCCACGATGGGCGGTATCGCCTTCATCCTGGCGACGATCATCGCCTATGCGATCACCCATGTGATCGTGGCCGACAAGCCGCCGACCGCCTCCGGGCTGCTGGTGCTCTTCCTGACGGCCGGTCTGGGACTGGTCGGCTTCCTGGACGACTACATCAAGGTCGTCAAGCAGCGCTCGCTGGGTCTGCGCGCCAAGGCCAAGCTGGTCGGCCAGTCCGCGGTGGGCCTCGCCTTCGCGGTGCTCGCCCTGCAGTTCCACGACAGCCGGGGGCTGACGCCGGCCTCCACCAAACTGTCGTTCGTGCAGGACTTCGGCTGGTCGATAGGGCCCGTGCTGTTCGTCATCTGGGCGTACTTCATGATCGCTGCGATGTCGAACGGCGTGAACCTCACCGACGGCCTGGACGGCCTGGCCACCGGCGCCTCGGTGATGGTCTTCGGTGCCTATGTCTTCATCGGCGTCTGGCAGCACGGCCAGAACTGCGCCTTCACCCTCACCGCGACCGCCAACTGCTACGACGTCCGCGACCCGCTGGACCTCGCGGTGGTGGCCTCGGCGCTGATGGGCTCCTGCTTCGGCTTCCTGTGGTGGAACACCTCACCCGCCAAGATCTTCATGGGCGACACCGGCTCCCTGGCGCTCGGCGGCGCGCTGGCCGGTCTGGCCATCTGCTCCCGCACCGAGATGCTGCTGGCCCTGCTGGGCGGCCTCTTCGTGCTGATCACCCTGTCGGTGATCATCCAGGTCAGCTCCTTCCGGATGACCGGCAAGCGGGTCTTCAAGATGGCACCGCTCCAGCACCACTTCGAACTCAAGGGGTGGAGCGAGGTCCTCATCGTGGTCCGTTTCTGGATCATCCAGGGCCTCTGCGTCGCCGTCGGCCTCGGACTCTTCTACGCGGGCTGGGTGACCGGATGACCGAGAGCTTCGCCGGGCTGCCCATCGCGGTCGCCGGACTCGGCGTGTCCGGCATCAGCGCCGCCCGGGTGCTCCACGGCCTGGGCGCCGTCGTCACCGTCGTCGACGGCGGCGACTCCCCGGCGCTGCGCCGGCGCGCCGCCGGCCTGGAGGCGGACGGTGTCACCGTACGCCTCGGCGACGGCGACACCCTGCCCGACGGCACCCGGCTGGTCGTCACCTCGCCCGGCTGGCCCCCCTCCAGCCCGCTGTTCAGCGCCGCCGCGGCGGCGGCCGTCCCGGTCTGGGGCGACGTGGAACTGGCCTGGCGGCTGCGCCGGCCGCACCCGGTCACCGGCGAGCCCACCCCCTGGCTGGCCGTCACCGGCACCAACGGCAAGACCACCACCGTCCAGATGCTGGCCTCCATCCTCACCGCGGCGGGCCTGCGTACCGCCGCCGTGGGCAATGTGGGCGTCTCCGTGCTGGACGCGGTGCTGGCCGAGGAGCCCTACGACGTGCTCGCCGTGGAGCTCTCCAGCTACCAGCTGCACTGGGCGCCCTCGCTGCGCCCGCACTCCGCGGTGGTGCTCAACCTGGCGCCCGACCACCTGGACTGGCACGGCTCCATGGAGGCGTACGCCGCCGACAAGGGCCGTATCTACCAGGGCAACACCGTCGCCTGCGTCTACAACGACGCGGACAAGGCCACCGAGGACCTGGTCCGCGAGGCCGACGTCGAGGAGGGCTGCCGCGCCGTCGGCTTCACCCTCGGCGCCCCCGGACTCTCGCAACTCGGCGTCGTGGACGGCCTGCTGGTCGACCGGGCCTTCGTCGCGGACCGGCAGCGCACCGCCGCCGAGCTGGCCTCCGTCGAGGACGTGCGGCCGCCGGCCCCGCACAACATCGCCAACGCCCTCGCCGCCGCGGCGCTGGCCCGCGCCTACGGGGTCGAGCCCCGCGCGGTCCGGGACGGGCTGCGGGCCTTCCGCCCCGACGCCCACCGCATCGCGGAGGTCGGCGTGGTGGACGAGGTGACGTACATCGACGACTCCAAGGCCACCAACACCCATGCCGCGGCCGCCTCGCTGGCCGCCTACCGGCCGGTGGTGTGGATCGCCGGCGGCCTCGCCAAGGGCGCGGCCTTCGACGAGTTGGTGGCCACCGCCGCCGACCGGCTGCGCGGAGTGGTGCTGATCGGCGCCGACCGGGCGGTGATCCGCGAGGCACTGCGGCGACACGCCCCGGATGTGCCGGTGATCGAGCCGGCCGAGGGCCACACTGGCGCCGAGGCGATGACCGCCGTGGTCCGCGCCGCCGCGGGTCTCGCCGAACCCGGCGACACCGTGCTGCTGGCCCCGGCCTGCGCCTCGATGGACATGTTCACCAACTACGGTGAACGCGGCGACCTCTTCGCCGCCGCCGTACGCGATCTGTCACGACGCTGAGGAGAACGACCGGGAAGGGGCGAGCGGTGCCGGAACAAGTACGCGGGCGCACGTCCGCGCCACCGCCGCAGCGCTCCGCCGCCCGCCCCCCGGTCATCTCGGCGTCCGCCACCACCTTCCGCGCCGCCGGGCCCACCGCGGCCCTGCGGGGCTTCACCGCCCGGCTCCGGCGCACCCTCGATCGGCCGCTCACCGCCTACTACCTGATCCTCGGCGCCAGCCTGCTGATCCTGGTGCTGGGGCTGGTGATGGTCTTCTCCGCCTCGCAGATCACCGCGCTCAGCCAGGGCCTGCCGGTGCTGTTCTACTTCCTCAAGCAGCTGATGGCGGTGGTCCTCGGCCTCGGGCTGATGCTGGTGGCCGCCCGGCTGCCGGTGGCGCTGCACCGGGCGCTGGCCTATCCGCTGCTGCTGGGGTCGATCTTCCTGATGGTCCTGGTCACCATCCCCGGCGTCGGGGTGGAGGTGGGCGGCAACCGCAACTGGATCAATGTCGGCCTCTTCCAGATCCAGCCCTCCGAGTTCGGCAAGCTGGCGCTGGTGCTCTGGGGCGCCGACCTGCTGGCCCGCAAGCAGCGGATGCGGATGCTGGACCAGTGGAAGCACCTGCTGGTGCCGCTGGTGCCGGGCACGGTCTTCCTGCTGATGCTGATCATGGCCGGCGGTGACATGGGCACCGCGATGATCCTGGTCGCGGTGCTCTTCGGGCTGCTGTGGATGGCCGGTGCCCCGCTGCGGCTCTTCGCCGGGGCGGCGGGCATCGCCGTGGTGATGTCCACCGCGCTGATCGTGCTGGCCCCGCACCGGCTCGCCCGGATCAACTGCGTGGGCGTCACCCACACCGGCCCCGACGAGCCCTGCTGGCAGGCCGTGCACGGCCTCTACGCCCTGGCCTCCGGGGGCCTCTTCGGCTCGGGCCTGGGCGCCGGGGTGGAGAAGTGGGGCCAGCTGCCCGCCTCCCACACCGACTTCATCTTCGCCGTGACGGGCGAGGAGCTGGGCCTGGCGGGGACGCTGTCGGTGCTCGGCCTCTTCGCGGCACTAGGGTATGCGGGTATCCGCGTGGCCGGACGCACGAAGGACCCCTTCGTCAGGTATGCCGCGGGAGGCGCCACCACCTGGATCATGGCCCAGGCTGTGATCAACATCGGTGCGGTGCTGGGACTGCTGCCCATCGCGGGAGTCCCGCTCCCGCTGTTCTCCTACGGAGGGTCCGCACTGCTGCCGACCCTGTTCGCCATCGGCATGCTGCTGTGCTTCGCACGGAGCGAGCCGGGGGCCAGGGCGGCCCTGGCCGCACGGGGCTCCACCTCCCGGATCAGGGCGACCCTGGCCCGGGTGCTGCCACGACGAACCACAGCGCGGCCCGCCACCGGGCAGCCGCGCAGGGAGCGGTGAATTTCGGTGCATGTCGTACTCGCCGGCGGGGGGACCGCCGGTCACATCGAGCCCGCGCTCGCCCTCGCCGACGCACTCCGCCGGCACGACCCGACGGTCGGCATCACGGCGCTGGGCACGGAGCGGGGCCTGGAGACCAGGCTGGTCCCCGAGCGCGGCTACCACCTGGAGCTGATCCCGGCGGTCCCGCTGCCGCGGCGGCCCACCCCCGAGCTGATCACCGTCCCGGGCCGGCTTCGCGCCACCGTCAAGGCCACCCAGGACATCATCGAGCGGTCCAAGGCCGACGCCGTGGTCGGCTTCGGCGGCTATGTGGCCATGCCGGCCTATCTGGCGGCCAAGCGCGCCGGGGTGCCGATCGTGGTCCACGAGGCCAATGCCCGCCCCGGCCTGGCCAACAAGGTCGGCTCCCGCTACACCGACTTCGTCGCGGTCTCCACCCCGGACAGCAAGCTGCGCGGCGCCCGCTACGTCGGCATCCCGCTGCGCCGCACCATCGCCACCCTGGACCGCCAGGCCGCCCGCCCCGAGGCACGCCACTACTTCGGCCTCGACCAGCGGCTGCCCACCCTGCTCGTCACCGGCGGCTCCCAGGGCGCCCGGCGGCTGAACGAGACGGTTCAGGCCATTGCCCCGCGGCTGCAGCAGTACGGGGTGCAGATCCTGCACGCCGTCGGCCCCAAGAACGAGCTGCCGAGGGTGGACGACATCCCCGGGATGCCGCCCTACCGCGCGGTGCCCTACCTGGACCGGATGGACCTCGCCTACGCCGCCGCCGACATGATGCTCTGCCGGGCCGGCGCCATGACCGTGGCCGAACTGGCCGCGGTGGGCCTGCCCGCCGCCTTCGTCCCGCTGCCGATCGGCAACGGCGAGCAGCGGCTCAACGCCCAGCCCGTGGTCAAGGCCGGCGGCGGACTGCTGGTCGACGACGCCGAGCTGACGCCGGAGTGGGTGCTGGGCAGCGTGCTGCCGGTGCTCACCGACCCCCAGCGGCTGTGGGACATGAGCCGCGCCGCCGCCGAGTTCGGTCGCCGGGACGCCGACGACCTGCTGGTCGGCATGGTGTACGAGGCCATCAGCGCGGCAAGGGGGCACGGCCCGCACCGTGGCTGAGCCGATCGCCCCGCAGCGCCGCGGGGAGCAGCCGGAGCGGGCGGCGGCCGAGGGGTCGCCGCCCCGCCTCCGGCTGTCCCGGCGGGGGGTGGCCGTGCTGGCCGCGCTCTGTGCGGTGCTGACGGCGGTCTGCGTCTGGCTGGTCTTCTTCTCCTCGGTGCTCCAGGTCCGCACGGTGGCGGTCACCGGCAACCACGAACTGACCGCCGAGCAGGTCGTCGCCGCGGCCGGGGTGCACCCCGGGGGCCCGCTGGCCCGGGTGGACCTCGAGGCGGTGCGGCGACGGATTTCGGCCGGGCTGCGGAAGGCGGACCGGGTGGAGGTGTGGCGGGGCTGGCCGCACACCCTGCGGATCAAGATCACCGAGCGCCGGGCGGTGGCGGCGGTGAAGGAGGCCGACGGCCGCTACACCCGGGTCGACGCCTCCGGGGTGCGGTTCGCGACCGACGCGGCGCCGCCCAGGGGCGTACCGGTGGTGGAGCTCAAGGAGTCCCCGGCGGCCCGGGACGCGGCGGCGGCCTTTCCGCAGAAGGCCCTGATCGCCGCCGCGGTGCAGGTGGCGCGGGACCTGCCGGCCGCGGTGGCGGGGAAGGCCGCGGCGGTCGAGGTGCACTCCTTCGACGACATCGAACTGCGGCTGGACGGCGGCCGAACCGTGCTGTGGGGCAGCGCCGAGCGGGGGTCGCGCAAGGCCGCGGTGCTCACCGCGCTGCTGACCCGGCCGGCCCGGACGTACGACGTCAGTGCTCCGGACGCGCCGGCCACGGCGGGCTGACGGCTCGTAGGGGTGTTGACGCCGGGCGCCGGCGGCCGGACCATGGTCCACCCCGGCTGAGTGGGCCGCAGGGTGATCACATAGGCTCAAAAGAAAAGCAGGAGGCTCGGCGTGTTCGTTGAACGCAGCCGCGCATCGACCTAGTGTCCTGTGTCATCAGGACGTTGAAAGAGACACTGACACAGCAGTAACCCTAAACCTCAAGGTTAGGGTTCGGGTCGGCGGTCGGCATTCCGGGGCATCGACCCCGGAAACGGGCACCCCACCCATGGGCATCCGTCGTACGGCACTCACCACGCAGCCGTCCGACCCGGTAACTCGAGGCGAGAGGCCTTCGACGTGGCAGCACCGCAGAACTACCTCGCAGTCATCAAGGTCGTCGGAATCGGCGGCGGTGGCGTCAACGCCATCAACCGGATGATCGAGGTCGGGCTCAAGGGCGTCGAGTTCATCGCGATCAACACCGATGCGCAGGCCCTCCTGATGAGCGACGCCGACGTCAAGCTCGACGTGGGCCGTGAACTCACCCGGGGTCTGGGCGCAGGCGCCAACCCCGAGGTCGGCCGCAAGGCCGCGGAGGACCACCGCGAGGAGATCGAGGAGGTCCTCAAGGGGGCCGACATGGTCTTCGTCACCGCCGGCGAGGGCGGCGGCACCGGCACCGGCGGCGCACCCGTGGTGGCCAACATCGCCCGCTCGCTGGGCGCCCTGACCATCGGTGTGGTCACCCGGCCCTTCACCTTCGAGGGCCGCCGCCGCGCCAACCAGGCCGAGGACGGCATCGCGCAGCTGCGCGAAGAGGTCGACACCCTCATCGTCATCCCCAACGACCGGCTGCTGTCCATCTCCGACCGCCAGGTCAGCGTGCTGGACGCGTTCCGCTCCGCGGACCAGGTGCTGCTCTCCGGTGTGCAGGGCATCACCGACCTGATCACCACCCCCGGTCTGATCAACCTGGACTTCGCCGACGTCAAGTCGGTGATGTCGGACGCCGGGTCCGCCCTGATGGGCATCGGCTCCGCCCGCGGTGAGGACCGCGCCAAGGCCGCCGCCGAGATGGCCATCTCATCGCCGCTGCTGGAGGCCTCCATCGACGGCGCCCGCGGGGTGCTGCTCTCCATCTCCGGCGGATCCGACCTCGGCCTCTTCGAGATCAACGAGGCGGCCCAGCTGGTCAGCGAGGCCGCCCACCCGGAGGCCAACATCATCTTCGGCGCGGTCATCGACGACGCCCTCGGCGACGAGGTGCGGGTGACCGTGATCGCCGCCGGCTTCGACGGCGGCCAGCCCCCGGCCATCGTCCGCGACCCGGTGGTGAAGTCCACCCCGCAGGACCGCGACCGCGACCGCCCGGCCCCGGCACGCCCCTCCTACGGGTCCCTGGGCTCCGTCGCCGCCTCCGACGAGGTCCCGGCGAGCCGTTCCGAGTCGGTCCCCGCCCCGGTGAGCCCCCCGGTGCCGCCGCAGGTCCCGCCGGTGCGCCCCTACGTCGAGACCCCGGCCGAGGAGCTGGACGTCCCGGACTTCCTCAAGTGACCGCACCGATAGCGGCGCGCCCGGGGAGCAGCGAGTGATCGGGCAGCGCATCGAGCGCGACGGGGCTCACTTCGCCTTCACCGACCGGTGGGGCGGAGTGAGCTCCGCTCCGTACGGAGAGCTCAACCTCGGCGGTGCGGTCGGCGACGACGCCGCCGCCGTGCGCAGCAACCGGGCGCTCGCCGCAGGCTCCCTCGGCCTGGACCCGGCGGACGTGGTCTGGATGAACCAGGTGCACGGCCGGGAGGTCGCCGAGGCCACCGGCCGTCAGCAGGACGGCGAGGCACCTCGGGTGGACGCGGTCGTCACCACCCGCCCCGGGCTCGCCCTGGCGGTGCTCACCGCCGACTGCGCACCCGTGCTGCTGGCCGACCCCGTCGCCGGGGTGGCCGCCGCCGCCCACGCCGGCCGGCCGGGCCTCGCCGCCGGGGTCGTCCCCGCGGCCGTGGAGGCGATGGTGCGGCTGGGCGCCCGTCCGGAGCGGATCACCGCCGTCACCGGGCCCACCGTCTGCGGCCGCTGCTACGAGGTCCCCGAGGCGCTGCGGGCCGAGGTCGCCGCGGTCGTCCCGGCGGCGTACGCCACCACCGGCTGGGGGACCCCCGCCCTGGACGTGCCCGCCGGAGTGCACGCCCAGCTCGCCGAGGCGGGCGTCACCGACCTGCACCGCTCCCCGGTCTGCACCATGGAGTCGGTGGACCACTTCTCCTACCGCCGTGAGCAGCGCACCGGGCGCCTCGCCGGCTACGTCTGGTTGGATCCACAGGAGAGATGACGAATCACGGTGACGGGTCGTTCCCCGACGGCCCGTCGTTCCCCGATGCCCCGACCGGACCCGACCCGGCGCGCCGCGAGCAGTTGCGCGCCAACCTCGCCGGGGTGGAGCAGCGCATCGCCGCGGCCTGCGCCGCCGCCGGGCGCCCACGCGACGAGGTCACCCTGGTGGTGGTCACCAAGACCTATCCGGCGGCGGACACCCGGCTGCTCGCCTCCCTCGGGGTGCGGGAGGTGGCCGAGAACCGGGACCAGGACGCCGCCCCCAAGGCCGCCGAGTGTGCGGATCTGCCACTGACCTGGCACTTCGTCGGGCAGCTGCAGACCAACAAGGTGCGCTCCGTGATTGGTTATGCGGATTATGTGCACTCCGTCGACCGGCTGCGGCTGGTGGAGGCGCTCTCCTCGGCGGTGCTGAAGGCCGGACGGCCGGATCTGGGCTGCCTGGTGCAGGTGGCCCTGGACCGGGAGTCGGCCGGCGGTGCAGGCCGGGCCGGGGTGTCCCCCGATGAGGTGGCGGCCCTCGCCGACGCCATCGCGGCGGCGCCCGGGCTGGCCCTAGCGGGCGTGATGACGGTGGCTCCGCTCGCCGGCCGCTACGCCGGCGATCCGGCGGCGGCTTTCGGCCGCCTGGCGGAAATCGCAAGCGCAGTACGGGCGGCCCATCCGGCTGCCACGATGGTCTCGGCGGGGATGAGCGGCGACCTCGAACAGGCCGTTGCCGCCGGTGCGACACATGTGCGCGTCGGAACGGCGGTACTCGGCGCGCGGCCACCCCTCCGGTAACGTCACCGGTTAGTAGATCAGACCACAGGACAAAATAGGACAAGATGCATCGCCTTCGCATTGCGGCGGCGAATCGTGGATCGTATGTCCGCGGCCACGCAGCGGACCTGACGCATCGTCGGGCGCCGGGCGGACCGCGGTCCCGACCTCCGGCGCCGTCGGGGGCGGGGTCTGGCCGGTGACGGGCCGATCCACCACAGAGCGGAGGACAGGAGTATGGCCGGCGCTATGCGCAAGATGGCGGTCTACCTCGGCCTCGTGGAGGACGAGACGTACGACGGCCAGGGGTACGACCCCGACGACGACTACGACGCGGACCCCGAGCCGCTGCGTGGCGCGCGCACCGAGGAGGTGCCCCGGCAGCAGCCGGCTGCGGCCGCGGCCCACGCGGTCCCGCATGCCGCTCCGGCGGCGC
The DNA here is from genome assembly GCF_001418575.1 of Peterkaempfera griseoplana. Classification (GTDB taxonomy): domain Bacteria; phylum Actinomycetota; class Actinomycetes; order Streptomycetales; family Streptomycetaceae; genus Peterkaempfera; species Peterkaempfera griseoplana. The sequence goes on along the minus strand of NZ_LIQR01000057.1, from coordinate 23,802 downwards.
AGGCGGTGCCGATCCGCCAGGAGCCGGCACGGATGGCTCCGGTGTCCTCCATCACACCCGAACGCCGTCACGTGGAGAAGAGCGCCCCGGTGATCATGCCCAAGGTCGTCAACGAGCGAGAGCCGTACCGCATCACCACACTCCACCCCCGAACCTACAACGAGGCCCGCACCATCGGGGAACACTTCCGTGACGGCACCCCCGTGATCATGAATCTCACGGAGATGGACGACACCGACGCCAAGCGCCTCGTAGACTTCGCGGCTGGACTCGTCTTCGGTCTGCACGGCAGCATCGAGCGGGTGACGCAGAAGGTGTTCCTGCTGTCTCCTGCTAACGTCGATGTCACGGCGGAGGACAAGGCCCGTATCGCCGAGGGTGGGTTCTTCAACCAGAGCTGACCCAGCCACAACACCAGGTACGGATCCGCTGACAGTGAGTGAACGGACAGGGAGAGGGAAGCGCGATGGGCATCGTGTCGGCAGTGCTCTACTACGCACTGACCGTCTTCCTGATCATCCTGCTCTTCCGGCTGGTGATGGACTGGGTGTTCCAGTTCGCCCGCTCCTGGCACCCCGGGAGGGCCATGATTGTGGTCCTCGAGGCCACGTACACTGTCACGGATCCGCCGCTCAAGCTTCTGCGGCGGTTCATTCCGCCGCTACGTCTCGGGGGCGTGGCGCTCGACCTGTCCTTCTTCGTACTGATGATCATTGTGTATGTCCTGATCTCGCTCGTGGTGAGACTGCCGTGGTAAGCGCGCGACAGGACGCCGGTGTGCCGACGATCACGTTGAGGTGAAGAGATGCCGTTGACCCCCGAGGACGTTCGTAACAAGCAGTTCACGACCGTCCGCCTCCGCGAAGGCTATGACGAGGACGAGGTCGATGCCTTCCTCGACGAGGTCGAAGCAGAGCTGACGCGACTGCTCCGCGAGAACGAGGACCTGCGCGCCAAGCTGGCCGCTGCGACCCGCGCCGCCGCGCAGAACCAGCAGAACATGCGCAAGGAGCAGGAGCAGCAGCAGCGCCCCAACGCTCCGGTGCCCGCTGCCATATCGGGACCGCCCATCCCGGGCCAGCAGCAGATGCCGCAGCAGATGGGCGGCCCCCAGCAGCTCGGCCTGCCCCCGGGCGGCCAGCAGCAGATGGGCGGCCCGCCGCAGCTGCCCGCCGGCCCCGGTGGCCAGCCGCCGATGCCGCAGCAGATGGGCGGACCCATGGGCCCTGGTCCCATGGGAGGCCCCATGGGCCCCGGTGGCCCCATGGGCGGCCCGATGGGCGGCCCCATGGGCGGTCCTCCGCACATGCAGCAGCAGCAGGGCCCGGGCGGCGACAGCGCGGCCCGCGTGCTGGCGCTCGCCCAGCAGACCGCCGACCAGGCGATCGCCGAGGCCCGTTCCGAGGCCAACAAGATCGTCGGTGAGGCCCGCAGCCGCGCCGAGGGACTTGAGCGCGACGCCCGGTCCAAGGCCGACGCCCTGGAGCGGGACGCGCAGGAGAAGCACCGGGTGGCCATGGGCTCCCTGGAGTCCGCCCGCGCCACGCTGGAGCGCAAGGTCGAGGACCTGCGCGCCTTCGAGCGCGAGTACCGGACCCGGCTGAAGTCCTACCTGGAGACCCAGCTGCGTCAGCTGGAGTCGCAGGCGGACGACTCGCTCGCCCCGCCGCGCACCCCGGCCACCGCTTCGCTGCCCCCGGCGGCGTCGATGGCGCCGGCCGGCGCTCCCTCGGGCATGGGCGGCCAGACCTTCGGCGGACAGCAGTCCTTCGGCGGCGGCAGCCAGCCCAGCTTCGGCGGGCAGCAGTCCTTCGGTGCCAACGGTCAGGGCGGCGGCTTCGGCGGCGGCCAGAACTCGCCGATGGCCCCGGCCGGGATGACCCAGCCGATGGCCGCGGTCCGGCCGCAGCCCCCGCAGCCGCTGCAGCAGGCCCCGACCCCGATGCGCGGCTTCCTCATCGACGAGGAGAACGACAACTGAGGGAGCGGGTCGGCGTGATGCTCGTCACATGACCCGCGACACAGAACGGCGCCCCCACCGCGATGCGGTGGGGGCGCCGTTCTGTGTGTCCGCGGTGAGGCGCCCGGCCGGCCGGGCCTCGGTGGGCGCCGCGGGGTGGCGGTGCGGCCCGGACCGGGCGAAAGCGGCAGCCCCGGGCCCGTGGGGGCCCGGGGCTGCCGGCGGCCGGGTCGGGCCGGAGGTCAGGCCTTGCGGAGGCGGAAGGAGAGGCCCAGGGACTCGTCGGTGAAGGCCTCGGAGGTCCAGTCGGCCTCGCCCTCGGCGAAGTCCACCGCCAGCACCTCGTCGGCGACCAGCCCGGCGTGCTCGGCCAGCGCCCCGGCGGTCTCCGGGTCCTCGGCGGTCCACCGCAGCACGATCCGGTCGGCGACGTCCAGGCCGCTGCTCTTGCGGGCCTCCTGGACCTGCCGGATCACATCCCGGGCGACGCCGGTGCGGCGCAGCTCGGGGGTGATGTGCAGGTCCAGGGCGACGGTGGCGCCGGACTCGTTGGCCACGGCCCAGCCCTCGCGGGGGGTCTCGGTCACCACGACCTCGTCCGGGGTGAGTTCGACGGTCTCGCCGTTCACCTCGACCGCAGCGGTGCCCCCGGCGCGCAGCGCGGCGGAGAGGGCGGCGGCGTCGGCGGCCGCGATGGCCTTGGCGACGTCCTGCACACCCTTGCCGAAACGCTTGCCCAGCGCCCGGAAGTTGGCCTTGGCGGTGGTGTCCACCAGCGAGCCGCCGACCTCGGCCAGCGAGGCGAGCTCGGAGACGTTGAGCTCCTCGGCGATCTGCCCGCGCAGTTCGGCCGGCAGCTCCTCCCAGCCCTGGGCGGCGATCAGCGCCCGGGAGAGCGGCTGACGGGTCTTCACCCCGGAGTCGGCGCGGGTGGCGCGGCCGAGCTCCACCAGACGGCGGACCAGGGCCATGTGCCGGGAGAGGTCGGTGTCGATCACGCTCTCGTCGGCCTGCGGCCAGGAGGCCAGGTGCACCGAGGCGGGGGCGTCCGGCACCACCGTCACCACCAGGTCCTGCCAGACCCGCTCGGTGATGAACGGGACCAGCGGGGCCATCAGCCGGGTGACGGTGTCCACGACCTCGTGGAGGGTGGCCAGGGCGGCGGGCTCCCCCTGCCAGAAGCGGCGGCGGGAGCGGCGGACGTACCAGTTGGAGAGGTCGTCGACGAAGGCGGAGAGCAGCCGGCCGGCACGCTGGGTGTCGAAGGCCTCCAGCGCGGCGTCCACCTCTCGTACCAGGATGCCCAGTTCGGACAGCAGCCAGCGGTCCAGCAGCGGCCGCTCGGCCGCGGCGGGGTCGGCGGCGGACGGGGCCCAGCCGGCGGTGCGGGCGTACAGGGCCTGGAAGGCGACGGTGTTCCAGTAGGTGAGGAGGGTCTTGCGGACCACCTCCTGGATGGTGCCGTGGCCGACCCGGCGGGCGGCCCACGGGGAGCCGCCGGCGGCCATGAACCACCGCACCGCGTCGGCGCCGTGCTGGTCCATCAGCGGGATGGGCTGCAGGATGTTGCCCAGGTGCTTGGACATCTTGCGGCCGTCCTCGGCGAGGATGTGGCCCAGGCAGACCACGTTCTCGTACGAGCTGCGGTCGAAGACCAGGGTGCCGACGGCCATCAGCGAGTAGAACCAGCCGCGGGTCTGGTCGATGGCCTCGGAGATGAACTGCGCGGGGTAGCTCTTCTCGAACTGCTCCTGGTTGCGGTACGGGTAGCCCCACTGCGCGAACGGCATGGAACCCGAGTCGTACCAGGCGTCGATGACCTCGGGCACCCGGGTGGCGGTGGCGGAGCACTCGGGGCAGTCGAGGGTGACGTCGTCGATGTAGGGGCGGTGCGGGTCCAGCGCGGAGAGGTCGCGGCCGGCCAGCTCGCCGAGCTCGGAGAGCGAGCCGACACAGGTGAGGTGGCCCTGCTCGCAGGTCCAGATCGGCAGCGGGGTGCCCCAGTAGCGCTTGCGGCTCAGCGCCCAGTCGACGTTGTTGTTGAGCCAGTCCCCGAAGCGGCCGTGCTTGATGTTCTCCGGGAACCAGTTGGTGCGCTCGTTCTCGCGCAGCAGGGCGTCCTTGACCGCGGTGGTGCGGATGTACCAGGACGGCTGGGCGTAGTAGAGCAGCGCCGTGTGGCAGCGCCAGCAGTGCGGGTAGCTGTGCTCGTAGGGCAGGTGGCGGAAGAGCAGGCCGCGGGCCTGGAGGTCGGCCACCAGCGCCTCGTCGGCCTTCTTGAAGAAGACCCCGCCGACCAGCGGCACTTCGGGCTCGAAGGTGCCGTCCGGGCGCACCGGGTTGACCACCGGCAGTCCGTAGCTGCGGCAGACCCGCAGGTCGTCCTCGCCGAAGGCGGGGGACTGGTGGACCAGGCCGGTGCCGTCCTCGGTGGTCACATAGGTGTCGTTGACGACGTAGTGGGCGTCCTCGATCGGGACCAGCGCGAAGGGGCGGTCGTAGGTCCAGCGCTCCATCTCGGCGCCGGTGAAGGTCTGCCCGGTGGCGGTCCAGCCCTCGCCCAGCGCCTTGGCCAGCAGCGGCTCGGCGACGACCAGCTGCTCGGTGCCGTCGGTGGCCACCGTGTAGGTGACCTCGGGGTGGGCGGCGACCGCGGTGTTGGAGACCAGGGTCCACGGGGTCGTCGTCCAGACCAGCAGCGAGGCCTGGCCGGCGAGCGGGCCGGAGGTCAGCGGGAAGCGGACGAAGACCGAGGGGTCGACCACGGTCTCGTAGCCCTGGGCGAGTTCGTGGTCGGAGAGGCCGGTGCCGCAGCGGGGGCACCAGGGGGCGACCCGGTGGTCCTGCACCAGCAGGCCCTTGTCGAAGATCTGCTTCAGCGACCACCACACCGACTCGATGTAGGCGGGGTCCATGGTGCGGTAGGCCTGGTCCAGGTCGACCCAGTAGCCCATCCGCTCGGTGAGCTCCGCGAAGGCGTCGGTGTGCCGGGTGACCGACTCGCGGCACCTGGCGTTGAACTCGGCGATGCCGTACGCCTCGATGTCCTGCTTGCCGGTGAAGCCCAGCTCCTTCTCCACCGCCAGCTCGACCGGCAGCCCGTGGCAGTCCCAGCCGGCCTTGCGGCCGACGTGGTAGCCCTTCATGGTGCGGTAGCGGGGGAAGACGTCCTTGAAGACGCGGGCCTCGATGTGGTGGGCGCCGGGCATGCCGTTGGCGGTGGGCGGGCCCTCGAAGAAGACCCACTCGGGGCGGCCCTCGGACTGCTCCAGGCTGCGCTGGAAGATCTTGTTGTCCCGCCAGAAGGAGAGCACCTGGTGCTCCAGGGCGGGCAGGTCGACCTGCGCGGGCACGGCCCGGTAACGGGGCTCTTCGGGGTTGGTCATCGCGGGGGCCTTCCTCCGGCGGATGCGTGCGATACGGCTTCCGACGGAGGGACGAGGCAGCGTGCGCGGCCCCGCGGTACCACCCTCCTTGGCTGCGGACGGGGGTGCCTGCCGCGGCCCACTCATTGGTGCTGCTGCCGGGTCTACCGGGCCCTCGCCGGGCCGTTCTTCCGGCGGCTCCGGGGTGATCTTCCCGTCGTGCACGCCCCCGGGCTCCCACCGTCCCCGGTTCGCTGCTGGCTGCGTACGGCGGTACTCGTCCCCATCAACGCCTCGCACCAGCAGTGTATAGGCCGGCGCAACCGCTTTCGCCGCGGCGGGCGGTAGCGGACACCGAATGCGGTTAACGGGTCACGTTCTGGGCACAACCTCGTCAGGCCGGAGGAGGGCCTCCTCGGGTGGACATCGGGCGCATGCCGGAATGTCCGGTTGTGACATGAATCGCAGCGAATTATCGTTCCGGCACCGAGCGGACCGGGAACCGCCGGGCACCGCCATTCGTGAAGGGGTCGTAGCCATGGCTGATAAGGCTGAGAACGGGACCACCGCCACCAGGCGGCCCCGCAGGGCCGTGGCGGACCCGGGGGAGGGGACAGTGACCACGCGCCGCAAGACCAGTACCGCCGCCGCACGCCCGGCGGTCCCGACTCGCACCCACGCCTCGGCGGCGGCGCCCCGGGCGGTCGCCACCGCGGCCGTACCGGAGCCCGGCCCGCTGGAGCCGGCGGACCTCCCGGTGCGCCCGGGCGAGGACCCCTGGACCGCCGAGGAGGTCGTCGAGCTGCGCGACGAGCTCACCGCGGAGGCCCAGCGGCTGAGCCTGGAGATCGACACCGCCGAGGCGGCGATCTCCGGCATGATGCGCGACTCCGGCGACGGCGCCGGCGACGACCAGGTGGACGCAGGCACCAAGAACATCTCCCGGGAGCACGAGCTCGCGCTCGCCAACAACGCCCGCGACATGCTCGCCCAGACCGAGCGGGCCCTCGGGCGGCTGGAGGGCACCGGCTTCGGCCTCTGCGAGTCCTGCGGCAACGCGGTGGGCAAGGCGAGGCTCCAGGCGTTCCCGCGGGCCACCCTCTGCGTCCAGTGCAAGGCCAAGCAGGAACGGCGCTAGCCGGGCCGCCGCGGTCCCGCCCCTCCTGTGCCGCCCCGGTGCCGTACGCTCGACCTCGACAGCGCCGCCCCGGCCCCGGGGCCGGTTACCACCTGTGACGGCAGCGGAGCGCATCATCAGTACGCCAGGTTCCCACCAGACCCAGGGCGGCGCGGCCCGGGACAACGCCGTCGACCCCGCGGCCCGGCAGACACCCGCCGGCGCCGAGGAGTCGACCCAGCAGGCCGCGGAGGCGGCTCCCGTCCCGGAGGCACGACGCCGCCGGGTGGGCGTGCTGCTGGTCGTCGCGCTCCTCGCCTACCTGATCGACCTGGGCAGCAAGCTGCTGGTGGTCGCCAGGCTCGAGGGTCACGCCCCCATCCAGGTCATCGGCGATGTGCTCACCTTCCAGGTGATCCGCAACCCCGGTGCGGCCTTCGGCATGGGACAGGCGCTGACCATCGTCTTCACTCTGATCGCCGCCTCGGTGATCGTGGTGATCTGGCGGATCGCCCGCAAGCTCCACAGCCTGCCCTGGGCGATCGCGCTGGGTCTGCTGCTGGGCGGCGCCCTGGGCAACCTCACCGACCGGCTCTTCCGCGCCCCGGCGGTCTTCCGCGGGCATGTGGTGGACTTCATCTCGCTGCAGCACTTCGCCGTCTTCAACCTCGCGGACTCCGCGATCGTCTGCGGCGGTGTGCTGGTGGTGCTGCTCTCCTTCCGCGGCTCCAACCCGGACGGCTCCGTCCAGCGGGACCGCGAGGAGGAGCCGGACGCCGCCGGGCAGTCCTGACCCCGGCCGCCGTGGCCGTGGCGGGCTCCGCCGTCCGGCATACTCGTTCGGGTGAGCACCGCAGCGCAGATCCGCACCTTGCCCGTACCCGACGGCCTCGAGGGTGAGCGTCTCGACGCCGCCCTCGCCCGGATGTTCGGCTTCTCCCGCACCAAGGCGGCCGAACTCGCCGCCGACGGGAAGGTCCGGGTGGACGGCGCCACGGCCGGCAAGTCGGACCGGGTCACCGCGGGCGCCTGGCTGGAGGTCGAGATCCCCGCCCCGCCCGCGCCGGTGCAGATCGTCGCCGAGCCGGTCGAGGGCATGCGGATCGTCCATGACGACGACCACCTGGTGGTGGTCGACAAGCCGGTGGGCGTCGCCGCCCACCCCAGCCCCGGCTGGACCGGCACCACCGTGATCGGCGGGCTCGCCGCGGCCGGCTACCGCATCTCCACCTCGGGCGCGGCCGAGCGCCAGGGCATCGTGCACCGCCTGGACGTCGGCACCTCCGGCCTGATGGTGGTCGCCAAGTCGGAGCTGGCCTACAGCCTGCTGAAGCAGCAGTTCCGCGAGCGCACCGTGGACAAGCGCTACAACGCCCTGGTCCAGGGCCACCCCGACCCGATGCGCGGCACCGTGGACGCCCCCATCGACCGCCACCCCAGCTCCGACTGGAAGTGGGCCGTGGTCGCCACCGGCAAGCCCTCGGTCACCCACTACGACCTGATCGAGGCCTTCCGGGCCGCCTCGCTGCTGGACATCAAGCTGGAGACCGGCCGCACCCACCAGATCCGGGTCCACATGTCCGCGCTGCGCCACCCCTGCGTGGGCGACCTCACCTACGGCGCCGACCCCACCCTGGCCAAGCGGCTGGGCCTCACCCGCCAGTGGCTGCACGCCGTCCACCTGGGCTTCGAGCACCCCTCGGACGGCCAGTGGGTGGAGTTCGACAGCGAGTACCCCGAGGACCTGGCCAAGGCCCTCGACATCATCACCGCGGAGAGCTGAGTGGACGCCGTCATCCGTACCGCCGACACCGACGAGGACATGGCGCAGGTGCACCGGGTCCGCCGCGAGGTCTTCATCGTCGAGCAGCGGATCCCCGAGGACGAGGAGTGGGACGACCTCGACCCGCTCTGCGTCCATCTGCTGGCCGCGGGCCCCGGCGGTGAGGCGCTGGGCACCGGCCGGCTGATCCACGGGGAGCCCGCCCGCAAGCAGGCCGGCCGCGACGGTGTGGTGCTGCTCGGCAGGCTCGCCGTCCTGCCCGCCGCCCGCGGCACCGGCCTGGGCGCGGCCCTGGTCCGGGCGCTTGAGCAGGCCGGGGTGGAGCGGGGCGCCCGGGAGATGGAACTGCACGCCCAGGTCACCGCGATCGGCTTCTACGAGCGGCTGGGCTACACGGCCCACGGCCCCGAGTACCTCGACGGCGGCCTCCCGCACCGCACCATGACCAGGACCCTGGCGGGCTGACCGCCGGTCACCCCCGCCGCGGGTCCCCGGCCGGGCCGCCGTCCTTGGCCAGCGACACACCGCCGGGGCCGCCCGCGTTGTGCAGGGCCTCCACGTCCGTGGGCTCCTGACCGGGCCGGTGCGGCCCCTCCGCGGGGTCCTGCCGCGGCCCGGCGTCGGCCGCCGCCTGCCCGCGCCGGCCGGCATCCGCCGCACCGTCCTGCCACAGCCCCTCCCTGGGCCGGGGGACCTCCGCCGCGGGGGCTGCGGCGGTGGCGATCCGGGGCAGCGACCCGGGGTGGTTGGTCCGCAGCCACTCCACCAGCCGCTCGCGCACCTCGCAGCGGAGCGCGAAGACGTCGTCGGAGTCCTGGGCGGTCATCAGGGCCCGCACCACGATCCCGCTGGGTGTGGTGTCGGTGACCTGGAGCGCCGACCCCAGGCCGTCCCACAGCGGCGAGTCCTTCAGCAGCCGCCGGAACTCCTCGCGCAGCTCCTCGACCGGGGTGGCGTGGTCCAGGTACAGCAGCACCGTGCCGGTCATCCGGGGATCGTGCCGGGACCAGTTCTCGAAGGGCTTGGAGGCGAAGTACGACACCGGCATCACGATCCGCCGCTGGTCCCAGGTGGCGAGCACCAGATAGGTGAGGGTGATCTCCTCCACCGTCCCCCACTCGCCCTCCACCACCACCACGTCGCCGATCCGCACCATGTCGCCGAAGGCGACCTGCAGCCCGGCGAAGAGATTGCCCAGCGTCGACTGCGCCGCCACACCCGCGACCACCCCGATCAGCCCCGCCGAGGCCAGCAGGCTGGTGCCCACCGCCCGCACCCCGGGGAAGGTCAGCAGCATGCAGGCCCCCGCCACCAGCGCCACCAGCACCGTGGTGATCCGCCGCAGCATCCCCGCCTGGGTACGGACCCGCCGTACCCGCGCCGGATCCCGGTGCCCCGCGGTGTAGCGGGTGAAGGAGGTGCCGATCAGCAGGGCGGCGGTACGCGACAGCAGCCAGGCGGCCACCGCGATCAGCAGCAGCACCAGCACATGCCGCAGCGGCCCCCGCACGGCGGCCGGCAGACCGGCCGTCTGCTCGCTGCCGAGCAGTACCAGCGATCCGACCGTGAGCAGGAAGGGCACCCGGCAGCGCCGCAGCGGCGCCCGCAGGCTCTCGGGCCGCCCGGCGACGAGCCGCCCCACCAGCCGCTCGGCGAGCCGCCCCAGCACCAGGGTGACCAGCAACGTTCCGACCAGCGCCAGACCCGGCCTCAGTACGCTCCACAGGTCCACGAGTTGTCTCTCTCCTCTTCCGTACGCCGTTCCGGGTATCCCTTGCCGCTTCCGTGATCCGGACACCAGTCCGTCGGGTGGCGCCCCCCACACCGGGCCCCGCCGGGAGCACCGGCTCCCCGGGTCGGGGCCCGGGGCAGGGCAGTTAGGATCAGCGACCATGGAGCCGGTCGGCCGCCGTGTGCGGCAGTGGTGGAGGGGGTGGCCGCGCCGCGCCCGGCGGCTGACGGCCGCGGTGCTGGCCCTGGCCGCGGTGGCGGGTGGCGCCGGGGTGTGGCGGCAGACGGCCTCGGGTGGCCCCGTGGTCCACGTCGAGCAGCGCTTTCTGCAGCTGCCCGAGAGCCCGGGCAGCTCCCGGCGGGTGGCCGTCGACACCTCCTTCCTCACCGCGGGCGGACCCGGCCGGCGTCCGGCGGTGCTGCTGGCGCACGGCTTCGGCGGCTCCAAGAACGACGTCAGGGCGCAGGCCGAGCAGCTCGCCCGGTCCGGCTACGCGGTGCTCACCTGGTCGGCCCGCGGCTTCGGCCGCTCCGGCGGGCGGATCGCGCTGGACTCGCCGGACGCGGAGGTGCAGGACGTCCGCGCCCTGGTCGACTGGCTGGCCCGGCGTCCCGAGGTGCAGCTGGACGGAGCGGGCGACCCCCGGGTCGGGGTCGCCGGTGCCTCGTACGGCGGGGCGATCTCGCTGCTGGCGGCGGCCTACGACCGGCGGATCGACGCGATCGCCCCCCAGATCACCTGGTGGAACCTGGCGGACGCGCTCTTCCCGCAGAACGCCGTGGGGGGATCCGCCGCCGACGGGGTCTTCAAGCGGCTCTGGGCCGGGATCTTCTTCACCTCCGGCTCCGCCTCCCTGGGCGCCTCCGGCTCCGCCGCCGCAAGCGCCGCGGCCCCCGCCGCCGCGGGCGCCTCCGGCTGCGGCCGCTTCACCGACCAGCTCTGCGAGATGTACAACCGGGTCGCGGTGGCCGGACACGCCGACCCGGCCGCCGTGAAGCTGCTGGACCGCTCCAGCCCGTCCTCCGTCGCCGACCGCATCCGCGTCCCCACCCTGGTCGTCCAGGGGCTGCACGACTCCCTCTTCCCCCTCGACCAGGGGGACGCCATCGCCCGGGCGGTCGCCGCCAACGGAGCGCCCGTCGCGGTCGACTGGTTCGACGGCGGACACGACGGCGGCAACCAGGAGAGCGGACGCGTCCAGCAGCGGATCACCGCCTGGTTCGACCACTACCTCAAGGGCAGCGGCGCCGCCACCGGCCCGGCCTTCCGGGTCACCCGCACCGGTGGCCTGGACTCCACCGGCGTCGAGCCGGTGCTGCGCGGCGCCACCGCCGAACGCTACCCAGGCCTGGACGGCACCACCCGCCGCACCGTGGCGCTGACCGGGCCCGAGCAGACCGCGGCCAACCCGGCCGGGGGCTCCCCGCCGGCCCTCTCCACCGTCCCCGGGGTCTCGGCGCTCACCCAGCTCTCCGCCGCGGGCGCCGGGCTCACCCTCGACCTCCCCGGCCAGTCCGCGGTCTTCACCTCCGCTCCGCTGCCCGCCGCGGTCCGGGTCACCGGAACACCCCGGATCACCGTACGGGTGCACTCCGACCGGCCCGACGCGGTGCTCTTCGGCAAGGTCTACGACGTCGCCCAGGACGGCACCCGCACCCTTCCCCAGCAGCTGGCCGCCCCGCTGCGGGTGACCGGCGCCGACAGCGCCGCAGGCCGCACCCTGGAGGTACGGCTGCCCGCGGTGGACCACGAGTTCGCCGCGGGCCACCGGATGGCGGTCGTCCTGGCCACCACCGACCTGGCCTACGCCTCACCGGTGCAGCCCGCCCACTACCGCATCGCGGCGGTCGGCCCCGGCCTGGTGGTGCCCGCCGACCAGGGGCTGCGCACCGCGGCCCCGCCGCTGCCCGGCTGGGTCTGGGGCCTGCCCGCCGCAGCCGTCGCCTTCGCCGCGCTGCTGCTGCTCACCGGCCGCGGCCGGCTGCGCCGCACCCCGCCGCCCGACCCCCTGCTGGCGGCGGTGCCGCTGCAGATCACCGGCCTGTCCAAGCGCTATGCCGGGGCAGCCGACCGCTATGCCGTGCGCGACCTGGGCTTCCGGGTGGAACAGGGCCAGGTGGTGGGTCTGCTCGGCCCCAACGGCGCGGGGAAGACCACCACCCTGCGGATGCTGATGGGCCTCATCCGCCCGGACGGCGGCGACATCCGGATCTTCGGCCACGCGGTCCGCGGCGGCTCACCCGTGCTCTCCCGGGTCGGCGCCTTCGTCGAGGGCGCGGGTTTCCTGCCCCATCTGACCGGCCGCGACAACCTGCGGCTGTACTGGCAGGCCACCGGCCGCCCGGCCGGGGACGCCCACCTGGACGAGGCCCTGGAGATCGCCGCACTGGGCGAGGCCCTGGACCGGGCGGTGCGCACCTACTCCCAGGGCATGCGCCAGCGCCTGGCCATCGCCCAGGCCATGCTGGGCCTGCCCGAACTGCTCATCCTGGACGAGCCCACCAACGGACTGGACCCCCCGCAGATCCGCGAGATGCGCGAGGTGCTGATCCGCTACGCCGCCACCGGACGCACCGTCATCGTCTCCAGTCATCTGCTCTCCGAGGTCGAGCAGAGCTGCAGTCACCTGGTGGTGATGGACCAGGGCAGGCTGGTCGCGGCGGGCGCCGTCGCCGACATCGTCGGTGCGGGCGGCCTGCTGATGGTCTCCGTGGTCACCAGCGGCCCCGAGGCGCTGGACGAGGGCGGTGTCACCGCGGCCGCCGAGAAGATCGCCGCCCTGGAGGGGGTGGCCTCCGCGGAAGCCGCCGACGGCGGGGTGCTGGTGGCACTGGACGGCCTGGCGCCGCACCGGCTGCTGGCGGAACTGGTCCGGCTCGGCATCCCCGTGGAGCGGCTGGCCCCGCACCGCCGCCTGGAGGACGCCTTCCTCTCCCTGATCGGAGGCCCCGCGTGAGCGCCGTACCGACGCCCTCCGCGGCACCCCGGGTGCCCCCGCTGGGCAGCCCCGAGCCGCCCGACGCCGGGCACGCCCCCGGCTATCAGCCGCGCCGCACCCTGCCCTTCCGGGTGGAGGCCGTACGGCAGCTGCGCCGCCGCCGCACCCTGGTGATGGCCGCGGTACTGGCCGGGCTGCCGCTGGTCCTGCTGATCGCCTTCGCGGTCGGCGGCGGACCGGACCCCGGCCGCGGCCGCACCACCCTGATCGACACGGCCACCGCCTCCGGCGCCAACTTCGCGGCCACCGCGCTCTTTGTCTCCAGCGGCTTTCTGCTGGTCATCCCGGTGGCGCTGTTCTGCGGCGACACGGTGGCCTCGGAGGCGGGCTGGTCCTCGCTGCGCTATCTGCTGGCCGCGCCCGTGCCGCGTCCCCGGCTGCTCGGGGTGAAACTCGCCGTCGGACTGGCCTTCAGCGCCGCCGCCATGGTGCTGCTGCCCGCGGTGGCGCTCGCCGTCGGCACCGCCGCCTACGGCTGGGGGGATCTGCGTCTGCCGACCGGAGGCAGCCTGGCGGCGGGTGACGCGCTGCCCCGGCTGCTGATCGCGGTGGCGTATGTGACGGTGTCCCAACTGGCCACCGCCGGGCTGGCGTTCTGGCTCTCCACCGCCACCGACGCCCCGCTGGGGGCGGTCGGCGGCGCGGTCTTCCTCACCGTCCTCGGCAATGTGCTGGACGCGGTCACCGCCCTCGGGGACTGGCGGCAGTTCCTGCCCGCGCACTGGCAGTACGCCTGGGCCGACGCGCTGCAGCCCCAGCTGGAGTGGGGCGGCATGGTCAAGGGCGGCTCCGTGTCGGTCTCCTGCGCGGTGGTGCTGGTGGCCCTGGCCTTCCGGCGCTTCCGGGGCAAGGACGTGGTGTCCTGACGCCGGCCGCGGCCGGAGTTCCGGGCGGCGCTTCGGCAGGACCGCAACCGGTCAGCGCGGCTTCTTGGCCAGGCTGACACCCGGCCCGCCGGCCCGGCGGGGCACCGGGACGGCCTCGTCCCCGGGATGCCACTGCGCCCCGTCGGGCGTCTTGCTCTCGGCCACCGCGGTCACCACCCGGGGCAGCGCACGCGGATGGCGGTCGCGCACATAGCCGAGCAGATGCTCGCGGACCGCACAGCGCAGCGTCCAGACGTCGTCCGCGTCGCGCGCCGTCACCAGCGCCCGCACCACCACCGTGGACGGGGTGGTGTCCGTGACCAGCAGGCTCCAGCCCTGCCTGTCCCACAGGGCGTTGCCGTCCAGATAGCGCTTCAGCTCCGCCCGCAGTTCCGCGACCGGGGCGGCGTGGTCCAGGTGCAGCAGCACCGTGCCGGTCATCCGGGGGTCCTTGCGGGACCAGTTCTCGAAGGGGCGGCCGGTGAAGTACGACACCGGCATCACGATCCGTCGCTGGTCCCAGGTGGCGAGGACCAGATAGGTGAGAGTGATCTCCTCCACCTCGCCGCGCTGCCCGTCCACCACCACCACATCGCCGATCCGCACCATGTCGCCGAAGGCGATCTGCAGCCCGGCGAAGAGGTTGCCCAGCGTCGGCTGCGCGGCGATGCCCGCCACCACGCCGATCACCCCGGCCGAGGCCAGCAGGCTGGCACCCGCCGTACGGGCCCCGGGGAAGGTCATCAGCATGGACGCGATCGCCACCAGCACGATGGCGGCCTGGGTCACCCGCCGTATCAGCCCCACCTGGGTCCTGATCCGCCGGATCCGGGAGTGGTCCTCCACCGCGCTCTCGTACCGGCCCACCGCCGTGGTCACCAGCGCACCGGTGACCCGCACCCCCAGCCACCCCGAGGTGCCCAGCACCAGCAGCAGCAGGGCATGCCGGACGTCCGGGTAGAGGTGGCGGGGCAGCCGGGCGGCGGGGAGCGCCGCGTACAGCCAGGCCGCGGCGACCGCCGCCTGCAGCGGCATCCGGCAGCGGCGCAGCAGCGGCAGGGTCCGCGACGCGGGCCGGGCGCCGATCGCCCGCCGCAGCAACCGGTCCGCCGCCCAGCCCACCAGGGCCGGTACGGCGACCGCGCAGCACAGCAGGGCCAGCGGACGAATCACGCTCCACATGGGGGTCGACTTCCGTTCGTGGGACGGTGGTTCAGGGATGATCTTCGACCATCCTGGCGGATCGGCGGGCCGCCGATTACCGCGGACCACCCGCGAGCGGGATCATGGCAGGCGAGACCGACCATCCGTACGAGAGGCACCCCCGTGGCACGTATCCTGCTCCTCCACTCCGCCTACGGGCTGCGGCCCGCCGTGCACGCGGCCGCCGAGCGGCTGCGCGCCGCCGGACACGAGGTGCATGTGCCGGACCTCTACGACGGCCGTGTGACGGCCACCGTCGAGGAGGGCATGGCGATCAAGGAGCAGATCGGCACCGACGAACTCCTCCGCCGCGCGGTCGCCGCCGCCGTCCCGCTGCTGGGCTCGGCCTCCTCCGGGGTCTCCGGCAACGGCGGCGGGCCCGACGCACCGGGCCTGGTCTATGCCGGCTTCTCGCTCGGCGGCGCCCTCGCCCAGAACCTCGCCCTCGCCGACGAGGCCTGCCGCGGCCTGCTGCTCTTCCACGGCACCTCCGACATCCTGGACGAGGCCGCCACCGGCATCCCGGTCCAGCTCCATGTCGCCGAGCCGGACCCCTTCGAGACCGAGGACTGGCTGAACGCCTGGTACCTGCGGATGCGCAGGGCGGGGGCGGACGTCGAGGTCCACCGCTACCGCGGAGCCGGGCACCTCTTCACCGACCCCGACCTCCCCGACTACGACGCCGAGGCCGCGCAGCAGGCCTGGGCGGTGGCCCTGGACCTCCTCGCCGAGATCGACGCCTGAGGCTGGTAGGGTGCGGCCGGCCCGGACGGGATCCGGGCCGGTGAGGGGGCATGCCCATGGTGCGGTTGCGGCGTCTGCGCCCCCGGCACATCTTCCTGATCGGCTCGCTGACCCTGGCGGCGGCCACTGCCGGCTGGGCAGCGCACACGGTGCTCTCCTGGGGAGACGGTCTCTCCGCCCAGCCCGACAACCATGTGGCCGCCACCGACTCCCGGGTCTGCCGGGGGACCCAGGGCAACAATGTGGACTTCGACGAGGTCATGGGGCACTTCGGGCTGGCGCTCCCGGACGGGTCGACCGCGGTGACCTTCAACGCCACACTCAACGACTTCTTCGGCGAGTACTCGCTGGACCTGCGCTTCCGTACCACGCCCCGAGGTCTGGAGGAGGTGCTGGCAGCCACCGGGCTGCCCGCCCCCGCACCGGACACCGATCCCGCCATGGGCGGCTGGCCCGCGCCCGACAGCCCGCCAGGGCCGGCGAGCGGCCCCTGCGGCCTGACCCCGCCCAGCGGGCCCCGGGTCGCCTTCGCCCAACTCGACGGCACGGAAAGCCCCGTCGTCCTGGCCGTGGACCGCAGCGACCCCGGCCACCCCACGGTGTGGATCTCCGCGCTGGACCTGTGACCGGTCCGGTGGGCAGCCCGCACCGGCCGCCTCGTCCGCGCGCTCACGGTCCGTGTGTCACCGGTGCGCCGCGTCGAGCGGACGTCCCCCGGCGCGGTCCGGCTCGCCGCCGGTGACGTCCGGCGTCCGGCGCCACCGCCACGGCACCAGCTGGACCACGCCGAAGGCCACCTCGACGCAGAGGAACAGCCACAGCAGCCGCGACACGCCGTGGGCCAGCGCATACGCCTGCCAGGTCGCGAACAGGGCACGTGCGACGCCGTCGAACAGCCCGTACTCGGGCAGTGGTCTGACGATGCGCAGGACCGCCCAGACGACCACCACCGAGCCCATCAGATCGGCGAACAGGATCTGCCAGGGGTCGGGTTGCGGAAGCCCGCCCAGCCCCAGCGACCCACCCAGCCACGACAGCGCGTCATGCACCAGCGCATAGGTCCAGGGGGTCGCGAACCCCGCCGTGACGACCAGGTCGTACCAGGCGCTCGCGCGTACGACGCGGAGGTAGCCGGGGTGTGCGGGGGTGCGGAGACGGTGCACGGCGAGGCTCCTGCCGGGTCCGGGGGCAGCGACGCCTCACGCTAAACAGTGGAGTACGCTCCAGGGTCAAGTCGGCAACCCGGCGGTCGGTCTGACGAACAGCAGATCGCTGGGCCGGCAGGGACGGAGGGGCATGCGCATCGGTGAGCTCGCCGCGCGAGCCGGCATGACCAGGGACACGATCCGGTTCTACGAGAAGGTCGGCCTCGTCTCGGGCCGGCGACTGCCCAACGGGTACCGCGACTTCCCGCCCGAGACGGTGTCCTGGCTGCAGTACATCCGCACCGCGCAGACGCTTGGATTCTCCCTGGCGGAGATCGCGCGCAACGGCGAGATCCTGCGTGAGGCACCGGACAGCGCGGTGGCGCTCTCCGCGCTCTTCCAGGAGAAGATCCAGGTCATCGACGTCCGTATGGCCGAACTGGCCGCCCTGCGCGCCGACCTGGCCACCCGGGTCGGCACCGGATGCCCCCTGAGGGCAGCCGACCGGCCCGCGGCAGCGGGAGACCGGGAGGGCGCCGCATCCGGCCGGTACGCGGCCACCGGCGGGACGGTCGACTGAATTCGCCGCCGTGCCGCCGGACGCGGATCCGTACGCCCGCGGAGCCCTCGGGGGACATGCGCCGGGAGCGGACGGCGGCGGTAATCCGCTGGCGCCGATCGCCGCTCCGGTCCCACCCTGGGCGCCATGCAGCAATCCGTCACCGGCGAGCCCAGGTACCGCATCCGCGCCCTCCACACCGCCGACACGGTCACCGTCTACCAGGCGTACGACCCGGGCATCGGCCTGCCCGCCGCCCGTGCGGGCCGCTTCCCGGCCGCCTGGAAGCGCGACCGCATGACCTGGATCAAGCCGTCGTTCCTGTGGATGATGTACCGCAGCGGCTGGGGCACCAAGGACGGTCAGCAGACGGTGCTGGCCGTGGAGATCACCCGCGAGGGGTTCGCCTGGGCGCTGGACCACGCCTGCCTGTCCCACTACCAGCGGGGCCTGCACCCCGACCGTGCCTCCTGGCAGCGGGAGTTGAGGCGCGCCCCGGCCCGGGTGCAGTGGGACCCCGAACGCGATCTGCAACTGCAGCCGCTGCCCCACCGCTCGCTCCAGCTCGGGCTCTGCGGTGAGGCAGCCGCCCGCTATGCGGACGAGTGGACCGTCGGCATCACCGATGTGACCCCGCTCGCCCATCGGATCCACGCGCTGGTCCGGGACCGCCGGCTTGCCGAGGCCGCCGTACTGCTGCCCGGCGAACGGCTCTGGGGGGACGGCCGATCCGTGCCGGCCCGTCTGCTGCCGTAGGCCGCCCGGCGTCACACCACGGCGTCCGGGCCAAGCCCGTGCGGGCTCGGCCCGGACGTCGTGGTTCAGACGACGTGGTTCAGACGCTTCAGACGAGGTCGAACCGGTCGAGCTCCATCACCTTGTGCCACGCCGCGACGAAGTCGTTCACGAACTTCTCCTTGGCGTCGTCGCTGGCGTAGACCTCCGCGAGTGCCCGCAGCTCGGAGTTGGACCCGAAGACCAGGTCGGCCCGGCTGCCCGTCCACCTGACCTCGCCCGTGGAGAGGTCGCGGCCCTCGAAGGTGTGGGCGTCCTCGGACGTCGCCTTCCACGCCGTGCCCATGTCCAGCAGGTTGACGAAGAAGTCGTTGGTCAGCCGGCCGGGGGTGGTGGTGAGCACTCCGAGCGGGGACTGCTGGGTGTTCGCACCCAGGACCCGCAGACCGCCGACCAGGACGGTCATCTCGGGGGCGCTCAGCGTCAGCAGGTTCGCCCGGTCGAGCAGCAGGTACTCGGCCGGGAGCCGGTTGCCCTTGCCGAGGTAGTTGCGGAAGCCGTCCGCGGTCGGCTCCAGCGCGGCGAAGGACTCCACGTCGGTCTGCTCCTGCGACGCGTCCACCCGGCCCGCGGTGAAGGGGACCTCGACGTCGAAGCCGGCGTCCTTGGCGGCCTGCTCGACGGCCGCGCCGCCGGCGAGCACGATCAGGTCGGCCAGCGAGATCTGCCTGCCGCCGGCCCGCTCGGCGTTGAAGGACTCCTGGATCCCCTGCAGGGTGCGCAGCACCGGCGCCAGCTGGTCGGGGTCGTTGACCTCCCAGCCGCTCTGCGGCTCCAGGCGGATGCGCGCACCGTTGGCGCCGCCGCGCTTGTCGCTGCCGCGGAAGGACGACGCCGACGCCCACGCGGTGGACACCAGCTGGGAGACCGACAGACCCGAGGCGAGGATCCGCTCCTTGAGGAGGGCCACGTCCTCGGCGTCGACGAGCGGGTGGCTCACCTCGGGCAGGGGGTCCTGCCAGAGCAGCGTCTCGGCCGGGACCTCGGCGCCCAGGTAGCGCACGACCGGGCCCATGTCGCGGTGGGTCAGCTTGAACCAGGCGCGGGCGAAGGCGTCCGCGAACTCGGCCGGGTTCTCCAGGAAGCGGCGCGAGATCTGCTCGTAGGCCGGGTCGAACCGGAGCGACAGGTCGGTGGTGAGCATCGTCGGGGCGTGGCTCTTCGAGGAGTCGTGGGCGTCGGGGACGGTACCCGCGCCGGCGCCGTCCTTCGGCCGCCACTGGTTGGCGCCGGCGGGGCTCTGGAACAGCTCCCACTCGTAGCCGAAGAGGATCTCGAAGAAGCTGTTGTCCCAGGTGGTCGGGGTGTTGGTCCAGATGCCCTCGAGGCCGCTGGTGATCGCGTCGGCGCCCTTGCCGGTGCCGAAGGAGTTCCGCCAGCCGAGGCCCTGCTCCTCCAGCGAGGCCGCCTCGGGGTCGGCGCCGACGTGGTCCGCCGGGCCCGCGCCGTGGGTCTTGCCGAAGGTGTGGCCGCCCGCGATGAGGGCGACCGTCTCCTCGTCGTTCATCGCCATCCGGCGGAACGTCTCACGGATGTCGCGGGCCGCGGCGATCGGGTCGGGGGTGCCGTTCGGGCCCTCCGGGTTGACGTAGATCAGGCCCATCTGGACCGCGCCCAGGGGGCTCTCCAGCTCCCGGTCGCCGGTGTAGCGCTCGTCGCCCAGCCAGGTGGACTCGGGGCCCCAGTAGACGTCCTCGTCGGGCTCCCAGACGTCCACGCGGCCGCCTGCGAAGCCGAAGGTCTCGAAGCCCATCGACTCCAGGGCGACATTGCCCGTGAGGATCATGAGGTCGGCCCAGGAGATGCTGCGGCCGTACTTCTTCTTGACCGGCCACAGCAGACGGCGGGCCTTGTCCAGGTTGCCGTTGTCCGGCCAGCTGTTGAGGGGGGCGAAGCGCTGCTGGCCGGCGCCGGCGCCGCCGCGGCCGTCGCTGATCCGGTAGGTACCGGCGCTGTGCCACGCCATCCGGATCATGAACGGGCCGTAGTGGCCGAAGTCGGCGGGCCACCAGTCCTGCGAGGTGGTCAGCACCTCCGCGATGTCCTGCTTGACGGCCGCGAGGTCGAGGGCCGTGAACGCCTCGGCGTAGTCGAACTCCTCACCGTAGGGGTTGGCCACGGCGGGGTTCTTGGCAAGGATCTTCAGATTGAGCCGCTCGGGCCACCACTGGCGGTTTCCGCCGCCCTGCGTCGGGTGCGGAGCGCGTCCGTGCGCGACCGGGCAGCCACCTCCCTCCTGCGTCTTCGCGTCTACGACGATTGCATCGTGGTTCTCAGACATGGCAACCCTTCCGTACTGAGCGGATCACGGTGTTCAGCAACTGCAGGCGGTGGATCGGGCGGGGCGCGGGCCCCGGAGGGCGGCCCGGGCCCTGTCGGGCCGGGCGCCGTGGCGGTTGCAGGCGGTGGGGGGCCCGGCCGGCCGCGGCACCGTCGCCGGCGCGCGACGGGGAGCGGGGCGCGCTGCCGGCCGGGTCGGTGTGCGGGTGTCGCCGCCGCGGGCGGGCCGGGTCGGAGGGCGACCCGTGCCACCCGGTCGCGCGCCTCCGGGGGCGGTCGCCGGGGCGTCGGGCCGGCAGGGCTCCGGGACGGTGCCGACTCGGGCGGTGCCGGGCGGTGCGGTACAGGCGGCCGTCATCCACGGTCCGGCACCGCGCAACTGCTCGGTGAGGGTGCCGTCACGTCCTGTCTCCTGTCGCACTGCACTCGTCCTGCCCCTTGGCTGTCGCCGGAACCGATCCTACGATGGACGGAGTCTAAGTCAAGAAGTCAGCCAATCCCGTACACAATCAGAACTCGGATCCCCGCTGGTAAACTTCCCGTGTCCCACCGAGCCCGAATAGGTGAACCGACATGAGCGACCTGCTGGAGCGACTGCGAGGACGTGGCTGGCGGATGACCTCCCAGCGACGTGTCGTCGCGGAGGTTCTCGACGGCGACCATGTCCATCTCACGGCCGACGAGGTGCACGCCCGCGCGGCGCAGCGGCTGCCCGAGATCTCCCGGGCGACCGTCTACAACACCCTGGGCGAGCTGGTCTCCCTCGGTGAGGTCATCGAGGTCGCCACCGACGGCCGCGCCAAGCGCTACGACCCCAACGCACACCACCCGCACCAGCACCTGGTGTGCTCCCGCTGCGGCACCGTCCGGGACGTCCACCCGACGGGCGATCCGCTGGCCGACCTCCCCACGGCGGAGCGCTTCG
This sequence comes from Peterkaempfera griseoplana, assembly GCF_001418575.1. Taxonomy (GTDB): domain Bacteria; phylum Actinomycetota; class Actinomycetes; order Streptomycetales; family Streptomycetaceae; genus Peterkaempfera; species Peterkaempfera griseoplana. The sequence goes on along the minus strand of NZ_LIQR01000057.1, from coordinate 2,330 downwards.
GCTTCATGGTCTCCCAGGCCGAGGTCACCTACCGCGGCCTCTGCCCTTCCTGCGCCTGACCAGCCCTGCTTCGGCGCCCCGCCCGCCCGGGCGTCAACCGCGGGGCTGCGCGGCGCCCGTACCGCGCCGCCGCCGCCAGTAGGCGAGGGTGAGAAGCGCCAGCAGTGGCCCCCAGAGCGGAAGCGGGGCGTAGGTGGCGACGAAGAAGCCGAGACGCCAGCCGTGCAGCGTGAGGGTGGGGAAGTCGGCCGGGAGCCGTCCGCCCTGCAGGGTGACCCCGGACGTGATCGAGACCGCGACGACGGTCCCCAGCACCGTGAGGACGGCGGCGCCGAAGGCGGCCGGGAGCACGGCAGCCGGGAGCGGTACGCGGCGCCCGCCCAGTCCGGGGATCCACCGCGGGAAGACCTCTCCCCAGGCGGCGACGAGGCCGACGGCGGTGAATGCGAGGAGTTCGGAGAGGACCGACAGGAAGGTCACGTACACCGGGCCGGGAAGCCACGCCGGAAGGTCCCCGGCACCGTGCCGCAGGCCGTCGCCCCCCACATGGAGGACGGCCGTCGCGATCCTCCAGACGCCCGACGGCAGCACCAGGAGCGGGATGGCGTGGGCGATGACGCGGGCCCACCGGGGCACTCCCTCGACGGACGCGTGAGCGGCCCGCCACCCCCCGCGTAATCCGGTCCGCGGTGCTCCGTCGAGGGTGGTCATGGGTGGGCTCCCGGGGCCGGCTGCTGCTGTCGGGTCGACGATCTCAGCCGCACGGGGTGGCAGACGTCGCCCGCGAGCACGATCCGGGTCATCCGCAGAGCGGAGCCCGCCCTCGTCCGGGGAGCCTGGTGGGGCTGAGCCCGGACCCCCGCCCACGGGACCCGGTCGGCGGCCGGGCCCGGGGGTGACAGACTCGGCGGGCCAGATCCAGAAGCACTGATCGCCTGTCCGTCTCAAGGCAGGCCTTGCTGTGCACGGCACACGGACGCCCCGGATCACCCGGGGTGGTGCTCATCAGCGAGGTTGAATCGTGGAGAGGCGAAAGGCAGGTCCCCTGCTGGGAGTTCGCCGACGGTTCGGTAGGCGGGCCGCGCACTGACAGAGCGTCACAGTCTCATCCAGGGCAGGAAGCCGAACGGGAGCAGGAGGCTCGCGGCCACCGCCGCCGCACCCGACAGCGCGGCCCCGAGATGGACTGCCCAGTGACCGTACCGCCCCGTGACCAGCTGACGGGCCAGTCCTCCCAGGCCGCCGAGGACCACGATGCCGCCGATCTCCACGACCAGGCTGATGTTGAGCAGCAGTACGAAGGCGAGCGTTCCCAGACCGAGAAGGAGCACGGTGGTGCCCTCGGAACGCGTCCGGGCCGGTGGCCTGGGTGGCCGCTCAGAGCAGTCCGGCGGGCCCATCCACCCCTCGGCCCACCGCGGCCCGGTCCCGTCGTCATTTTGCTGTTTCACGGGCCCTCTCCTCCCCGCGACCGCTACCCAGGCTAGGAGCCTGTCTCAGAAGCCGTTGTCGTTCCGATCACGGTGAGCAGGGGTTCGACTGTGGCGGCTCGGTCGAGTGATCTTCTGGTGGTCCGGGCATGAAGGCCGGGTCTCCGGCACAGCTCGTGGGTGCGAAGCCATCCGAGCTGCAGGGAGACCCCGTTGCCGCAGTCTTACGTGTCTGCGTTCCGCGAGTCCAACTCGCCTTCCCGGTCGTGTGATTGCGTCGCGCACATGTACGGAAACGCCGCCGACCGCCCCGAACGGACACGGATCTACCCTTCCGACATGACCGACGCCGAGTGGGCCCAGGTCCGTGCGTCACTGCCGGTGCCGGGATGGCTGGAGGGAAGGGGCGGCCAGCCGGAGGGCTACTGCCACCGGCAGATGATCGACGCCGTGCGGTACCTGGTGGACAACGGCATCAAGTGGCGAGCCATGCCGGCCGACTTCCCCGTCTGGGACCGGGTCTACGCCTTCTGGCGCAGGTGGCGGGACAAGGGCTTCATCCGCGAACTGCACGACCGGCTGCGCGACCGGGTCCGCGAGGCGGCGGGACGCGACCGAGAGCCGACCGCGGGCATCATCGACTCACAGTCGGTGAAGGCGGCCGCCTCCGTGCCCGCCGCGACACGAGGCTTCGACGGCGGGAAGAAGGTCAACGGACGCAAGCGGCACATCGTGGTCGACACGCTCGGGCTCCTGCTCGCCGTGATGGTTACCGCGGCCTCGGCCACCGACCGCGAGGCCGGGCAGCGCGTGCTCGCCCGGCTTCGCGCGCGGCACTGGCGCATGACCCTCGTGTGGGCGGAGGGCGGTTATGCCAGCTCGTCGACTTCGCCCGCAACG
>NZ_LIQR01000569.1 GCF_001418575.1 Peterkaempfera griseoplana | reverse complement strand
GGGTGCGGGTGGAGCGGGACTGGTGGCGGGCGGTGCGTGGGGTGGGCGGTCCGGGCTCGTTCGTGCCCCAGGTGGCGGTGCTGGGGGTCCGCACCCATCCGGCCGGTTATGACTTCGCGGCGGTACGGGCCCGGCGCCCCGCGGTCGTGGTGGAGCTGCGCTCCCCGACGCTCTCACCGTTCGCCCGGCTGACGGTGTCGTTGCGCGGCAGGGGTCCTGACGAGGCGGAGGAGGCCGCGCGCACGGTGCGGTCGCACGCCGGGCTGCGGGGTACGGACCCGGACGGTATGTGAGATCAGCCGTTCCCTGTGACTGCGTGGGTGGTCTACGGTCGGGGGGCCGGGTTGTCGGACGGGGAGAGCGGGATGGCGATCGAGCCGCCCGCCAGGGCTGTGCGGAGACGGTTGCCGGGCGTGCGCGGGCACCCCGGGCCAGGCTTGCGGGGGTGGGCTTCGAGTGAGCAACCAGATCGTCAGGGCGCTGGAGCACGGGGCGCAGAAGATAGGCAAGACGCTCGCGGAGGACGCCGGCAAGGCGGTGAAGGACTTCTACCACTCCGCCGGAGAGAACCTGAGGAAGGTCGCCCGCAACACCCGTGAGACCGACGCCAAACACGCCGGCGAGCTGACGAAGATCCTGGAACGCGGCGGCAAGGACGCCGAGCACTCCCCCCACCTGCCCGGCGGGGGCGGCCGCTCCGGCCGGGGTGCCGGGGAGCAGCCGCTGGGCCGCGGGGGCAGGAACGGGCAGCCGGTCAACGGCAACATCGGCTGCCGGACCGCCGGTGACCCGGTGGACGTGGTCTCCGGTCAGGTGATCACCTCGGTCACCGACCTCAGGCTGCCCGGTCTGCTCCCGCTGGTGCTGCGGCGGGCCTACGCGTCCGGCTATGTCGGCGGCCGGCTGCACGGCCCGGGCTGGTCCTCCACGCTCGACCAGCGCATCGAGATCGACGGCGACGGTGTCCACTACGCCGGGGACGACGCCCAGATCCTGCACTATCCGCTGCCCGCCCGGCCGGGGGAGCCGGTGCACCCGGCGACCGGCGCGCGCTGGCCCCTGACCTGGGACGACCAGGCGGACACCTTTGTCATCGAGGACCCCGACCGGGGCTGGGCACGCCACTTCGCCGGTCCGGGTGCGGGGCGGTACCGGATCGGTGAGATCCGCCCGGTCACCGCCCTGTCGGACCGCAACGGCCACCGGCTGGCCTTCCTCCGTGACGAGTCCGGGCTGCCCGTCGGCGTGCAGCACTCCGGCGGCTACCGGGTCGCGGTCGACACCGTCCACACGGCGGCGGGTCCGCGTACGGAGGCCCTGCGGCTGCTGGACGGCACGGCGCACGGGCAGGGCACCACGGTGGTGGAGTACCAGTACTACCCGGACGGGCGGCTGGCCGGTGTCGTCAACTCCTCCGGCCTGCCGTACGTCTACGAGTACGACGACGCGGACCGGATGACCGCCTGGATCGACCGCAACGGGCGGAGCTACGAGTACGTCTACGACGACGCCGGGCGGGTGGTGCGGGGAGTCGGGCAGGACGGGCAGCTGAACGCCGTCTTCGAGTACGACACCGCGCGCCGGGTGACCACGGCCACGGACAGCCTGGGGCACCCCACCCGGTACCACTACGACGAGCAGCAGCGCGTCGTCCGGACCGTCGACCCGCTGGGCCACACGACGCTCACCGAGTACGACGAGCACGGCCGGGTGACCGCCCGCACCGACGAGATCGGCAGGACGACCCGCTTCCTGCTGGACGACCACGGCGACCCGGTCAGGATCACCGAGCCCGACGGCGGCGTCCTGGAGCTGCGCTACACCGAACTGCGGCAGGTGGCCGCCGTGAGCCGGGGCGGCACTCTGCTCTCCTCGTTCACCTATGACGCGAACGGCAATCTGCTCACCAGCACCGACGCCGCCGGCGCCCGGACGGTCCGGGAGTACGACGAGCAGGGGCGCCAGCTGTCGGTCACCGACCCCCTCGGTCAGACCCGGCGTCTGGAGACCAACCCGGCCGGGCTGATCACCGCGGTCACCGACGGGCTCGGCCACACCGCCCGGGTGACCTATGACGCCTTCGGCCGCGTGGTCGCCTTCACCGACCCGCTGGGCGCCGTGACCCGGCTGGTCCGGCGGACCGAGGGCGGGATCACCGAGCGCGTGCACCCGGACGGCAGCCGTGAGACCTGGAGCTACGATCCCGAGGGCAACGTCATCGAGCAGCGCGACCAGGTGGGTGCGGTCACCCGGCTGGAGATCGGCCCGTTCGGGCAGCTGACGGGCCGTACCCTCCCGGACGGGGAGGAGCAGCGGTTCGAGTACGACACCGAGCTGCGGCTGCTGTCGGTCACCACCAACGGCGCGGCCTGGCGGTACAGCTATGACGCGGCGGGGCATCTGATCGGTGAGACCGACTTCAACGGCCGTGCTCTGACCTACCGTTCCGACGGTGCCGACCAGCTGCTGGAGACCACCGACTCCGCGGGCCGCAGCACCGTCTTCGGCTACGACCTGCTCGGCCAGCTGGTCGAGCGGCGCAACCACGACGGTTCGACGACCACCCTCAGTTATGACGCCAACGGCTGTCTGACCCGGATCGCCGGCCACGACAGCGTGGTGGAGTACACCTATGACGCCGTCGGCCGGGTGCTGAGCGAGACGGTGGACGGACGGACCACCTCCTACACCTATGACGCCCTCGGGCGCCGCACCGGCCGCACCACCCCGACCGGCATGGTCTCCACCTGGACCTATGACGCCAACAACCAGCCCACCGGGCTCAGCGGCCCGCTCGGCTCGCTGACCTTCGGTTATGACGCGGGCGGCCGTGAGACCACCCGCTATCTGGACGGCGGCGCGGCACTGACCCAGACCTGGGACGCCTGCGACCGGCTCAGCGGGCAGTCGATCTGGGCGCGTGACGGTGCGTCCGGACCGGAGGGCGGTTACACCAGTCTGCAGGAGCGCACCTACGGCTACCGTGCCGACGGTCTGCCGACGGTGGTGGCGGACCGGCTGCGCGGCCGCCGCGAGCTGGAGATGACCCCGGCGGGCCGGGTCACCCGGGTGACCGCGGAGTCCTGGAACGAGAGCTACGCCTACGACTCGCTGGGGAACATCACCCGCGCCCAGGACACCCGTGAGCCCGACGCCGCCACCGCGGGCGAGCGCGGCTACGCCGGGTCGCTGCTGCGCGCCGCCGGCCGCACCAGTTACGAGTACGACGACCGCAACCGGCTGGTGCGCAAGCTGGTGCGGACGCTGTCCGGGCAGCGCCGGGAGTGGCGGTACTCCTGGGACGCCGAGGACCAGCTCGTCAGGGTCGACACCCCGGACCGCGGGTCATGGGTGTACTCCTACGACCCCCTCGGCCGCCGGGCCGCCAAACGGCGGCTCGGGGAGCAGGACGGCCGGGTCACCACCGTCGAGGAGGTGGTCTTCACCTGGGACGGGGCGCAGCTGATCGAGCAGTACGGCACCTCGGCCGACGGCGGCCGGCGCAATGTCTCCTGGGACTGGGAGCCCGGCACCTGGAAGCCGGTCGCCCAGAACGAGTGGGCCTGGCGTGCGGCACCGGAGGGCCAGGACCCGGGCGGCAGCGCGGTCGACCGGCGCTTCTTCGCCATCGTCACCGACCTGGTCGACACGCCCAGCGAGCTGGTGACCCCGGACGGCCGGGTCGTCCGGCCCGCCGACACCGACCTGTGGGGGCGGCGCCTGGCGGCCGGGCCCGACGGCGGCGGTTGCCCGCTCGGGCGGCCCGGTCAGTACCACGACGACGAGTCCGGGCTGGACTACAACTTCTTCCGCTACTACGACTCCTCCACCGGCCGTTATCTGAGCACCGATCCGCTGGGACTGCAGGCGGGCCCCAACCCGCATGCGTACGTGCCCAATCCGCTGTTCTGGATCGACCCGCTGGGCCTGGCCAAACAGCCCAAGGGCATGGGCGGCTGGTACAACAAGCTGCTGCCCGCCAACTGGACCGACGGCAGCGACACCACCCGTTACGAGGTCAACCACATACCGGCGAAGGCGACGTATCTCGACCTCGGGATGCCGACGGATCTGAAGGAGTCCACGGGTCCGGCGATCCGTATGGAGTACGACGACCACCGGAACTTCATCAGCACGGGTTCCAGCCATGCCTCGGACCTGTGGCGTGCGAAGCAGTCCAGCCTCATCAAGCAGGGCAAGTTCGACGAGGCCATGAAGATGGACATCGACGAGATCCGGCGGGTGCACGGCACGAAGTACGACGCGGCCATCAAGGAGATGGTCGACTCCCTGCCGAACAACAAGAAGTTCCAGAAGTACCTCGCGGACAACGGCTGGCACATCCGTACCTGCCTCCTACAATGACGCGCATGGACATCGAGCTGAATCCTCCGGACGGCATCACGGGATTTCCGCTGGGAATGCCCGCGGAGGCCGTCAAGGCGGCAGCGGCGGCGCTCGGGGAGATCAAGGTCCAGGACGAGGAGGCCCCGGATTTCTTCCACCCCATGAAGGTGCTGGCGCTGCATCCGCAGTTCGAGATCAGCTTCACCCTTCCGGACGGCAGGAGCCTCGCCTCGGCGGAGGTGTGGATTCCCCGCCCGGGCCCGGAGGAGATCACGGTGCGGTTCCGTGGCATCGACGTCTTCCGCACGCCCGCCCGGCAGCTGCTGGAGCAGCTGGCCGCGATGGGGCTGACCGTCCTGGACGAGAAGTACTACGCGTATGTGCCGGGACTGTCCCTGGGCTTCACCCGGGTCGCCGGTCATGAGGTGCCGCTGGACACGGACGGCGAACCGCTGTACTTCCAGGCGGTGCTGACCGGTCCGGCGGACTACTACGACTACAAGCTCACGGACTGACCGGCGCACCCCACGGCGGTGCGGCGCTCCTCGCCGCGGTCGTGCACCGGCCGGTCCGCCGCCGGTGCACCAGCCGGGGACGGAGCCCACGCGGGCGGCGCACCGGGGGCGGCAGCGCGCTGGGCGCCGGTGCCGTCCCCGGTGTGCCGCGGCGGGCGCCGGGGTCAGGGCAGGCGGGACGGGGCGTGGGCGCCGGAGCAGGTGTCGGGCTGGTAGCCGCGGCTGCCCAGGGTCTCCTTGACCTCCACGGCCTGCACCAGCAGCGCCACGACGGAGAGCGCGACCACCACCAGGGCGGCGCGGCGCACCCCCGGCGTGAGGGCTGCGCCCCGGCGGGGGGCGACGAAGAGCTGGTGGCAGAGCCAGCCGACGGCGGTGAGGCCCAGCAGCAGCCCGGCCACCGCCGCCACCGGTCCGAAGGCGGGGATCCCGGGGCCGGCCTGGCAGGCGTCGACCAGCGCGCCGACATAGTGGTCCCAGGTCCACATGGCGAAGCCGGTGGCGGCCAGCCCGAGGACCAGTACGGCCAGTGGCCGGCGCGCCCGGAGGGTGGTGGCGGGCGGCGGGGCGGTGCGGTCGGTGATGGTCATCAGTACCAGTTCGGCTCGACGCGGACGACGCGGATGTTCTGCTGCCCCTCGGCGGCCAGTTCGTGGTTCTCGCGGCCGTTCAGGGAGACGTTGAGCCGCTGGTCGCTGTGCTGGGTGTAGCGGATGTCGCCGTCGGGGGTGACGGCGGTGACCACGGCGGTGTGGTGGATGGTGCCCTGCTTGATGTGGCTGTTCTGGTCGGAGGCCTCCTCGAAGAAGATGATGTCGCCGGGCTTGGCCTGGGACACCGGGACCTCGTGGCTGCCGTTGTCGGTCAGGAAGTCGTGCAGGTTCTGCGCGCCGCCCCAGGAGTTGGTGTGGGTGTGGCCGTTGCGGTCCAGCCAGTCCCAGCCCCAGCCGCCCGCGGTGCTCTTGCCCCAGCCGTCGCCGTCGAAGGTGTTCCAGCCCTTGTACTGCACGCCCGAGTGGTGCAGTCCCTCGGAGGCGAAGTTGGTGCAGTTGTTCTCACCGTCGATGTCGATGTCGCTGTCGTTCCAGTGCTCCATGGTCCAGCGCACGAACTCCACCCGGTCGAACTTGCCGTCGGTGCCGCGCAGTTCCTGCTTGACGCTGTCCGGGATGCCGTTGAGGCCCGCGATCTCGACCGGGTCGGAGAGCTTGAGCTGCTCCTGCTGCTGCGGGGTGAGGGAGTCCCACCACTCGGCGACCAGGGCGGGGTCCTTGCCGTCGGGGATGTCGCCCTTGTACATGTTCAGCTCGACCTGGGAGGCCTCGCCCTGGATCTCGTTGAGGGCCTTCTCCGGGTCGACCACGCAGGTGTCCCCGGCCAGCTTGTTCAGTTCGGCCGCGCACTGCCGGTCGGCCTGGTCGGCCTGGCGCAGCGCCTCGTCGAGCAGGGCGGACACCTCGGCGGCGTAGCGGTGGCCCTCGGGTACCGAGCCCTGGCCGTTGGCGCTGAGCGCGCCGGTCTGCTCGTCGACGTCGAAGCCGTAGTCCGCGGCCATCCGCAGACCGTCCTGGAGGGTGCGCTGGGCGTACTCGATGCTGGTGGTGAGGCCGTCGAGGACCATGGCGACGCCGCGCATGATGTCGGCGGCGGACTCCAGGGTGTCGGCCTGGGCGGCCAGCCTGGCGCCGGCCGACTGGCCGACGCGGTCCTGCCAGTGCTCGTCCAGCGGTCCCTTGCCCTGGCCGTGGATGTCGTTGCAGGCCTGCTCGGACTCCTTGGCGAGGTTGAGCCAGCCGTCGGCGGCGGCCTGCCACTGCGCCGGACTGGCCTGCTTGAGCTGTGCGATGGTCACCATGGCGGCCTCAGCCCGCGTTCAGGTCGGTCAGGGCCTGCTGGAGGCGGCGGGTGGCCTCGGCGTCGGCGGAGTCATAGGAGTCCGCCGAGTCGTTGAGCTGGTCCGCGTAGGTGTGCAGCTGCTGGACGACCGCGTTCATGTGGTCCTGCCAGGCCTGGGCGCAGCCGGCGACCGCCCCTGCGGACTGCCAGCCGCCGTGCGAGGCGGCGGCCCCGTAGCTGTCGTCCAGCCAGTGGCCGGCCTTGGGGCCGAGGCCGCCGGCGACGCTGCGCAGCCCCGTGGCGGACTCCCTGAGCGCGCCGGGGCGGATCTGGATGTCAGGCACTGTTCCCCCGTGTCTGTCTGTCCGTCGGCTGACGGCCGTCGATTCGCGGCCATCACCCTATCGATCCATCAGATCCTATGATCGGCCGCGGCGGGAGCCCGCCGAGGGGCCGCTGCCCGGGGTGCACGGACCAGGGAGGCGGCCCGCAGCGCGGGTCTGCCGCACCTGTGGTCTGCCCACCGGCGGCGCGGCACCGCGGCCGGCGACGTGCGGCCGACGCTGGAGTGCGGCCGACGCTGGAGTGCGGCCGACGCTGGAGTGCCGTCGGCGCGCTTCGCGCAGCGCCGCTCCCGTGGCGGGCCGGCCAGGGGGCGCCCGGGCGGCTCAGCCCTCCGCGTCGGGCGGGAGGGCGCCGGCGGCCAGCGCGTCGGTGAGCGAGTGCACAAGGTCGGTGCCGACGGCCGCGGCGGCCGTCAGAGCCCGTTCGAAGGAGTCGAGCCGCTGGAAGGCCGCGCCGTAGCGGCGCTGCTCGGCCGGCGGCAGCCGGAGCAGCTGCATCCGGCGCAGATCGACCCTGGAGGTGGTGGAGGCATGGGTGCCGGCCTGCCGCACATTGGCCCGGCTGCGCAGACTCCCGGCCAGGAACCAGGGGTCGAGCGCCGCCGGGTCGGGCCGCAGGGCGTGCACCTGGGGGCCCAGCACCACGACGCCGGGCCCGGCCACCCTGGTCGCGGCCAGATGGGGCGCCACCGCGACCACGACATCCCCGGGGCGGGTGGCCGGCCAGGCCGGGTCGACCTCGGCGGCGGGCAGCCAGCCGGAGGGAGCCGCACCGGCGAGCACATCGGCGGCGGAAAGCACCGGCACGGCCCCCGGCGGCGCCTCGCCCTCGCGGATCAGCGGCTGGTGGGCGGCCGTACCCGTGTGGAGGGTGAGATGGCCGCCGCGCAGCAGATCGCCGACGGTGACGACCGGGCCGCCCGCGGCGGGCGCGGCGGCGGACGGTGAAGCGAGGGGCTGCAGCTCGCCGGTGAGCGAGAGGGCGCCTTGCAGCGCGGCGCCGAGTTCGGCCAGCCGGCCCTGGATGTCGGGGGTCTCGCCCGCGGCGACCCCTCCGTGCGGGATGTGGCGGGCCGGGGTGAGGTCGACCTCGTCGTCCAGCAGGTCGATGATCCGTACGGCCCGGTGGCCGCCCGGGCGGTCGGCCAGCTGCTCACCGCGCTCCTCGAACTCCCGCCAGGCGTCCAGCACCGCGCGGTGCACGGTGGGCCAGTCCGGGCCGGTGCGGCCGTCGGCGGGAGCCGCCGGGTGGGCCGCTGCCTGGGCGCCGGCGGCGTCCACCAGCAGCAGGCTGTCCGGGGCCGGGGCGGTCCCGGGACTGCGCAGCACCCACAGGTGCAGCGCCACCCCGTGCGGCGGGGCGGCGCCCGGCGGCAGGGCCACGACGGCCCGCAGCGCGCCGCGCTGCAGCAGGGCGCTGCGGATCCGGCGGCCGGCCCGCCGGGAGGCGGCCGCGGGCGGCATCAGCAGGACGGCGGTGCCTCCGGGGCGCAGCCGGGCCAGGGCGTGCTGGACCCAGGCGATCTCGGACTCGGTGCGCGGCGGCAGTCCGTAGGCCCAGCGGTCGTCCCAGCTGAGTTCGTCGTGACCCCAGTCGCGTTCGTTGAAGGGCGGATTGCAGACCACGGCGTCGGCGCGGACGTCGGGGAAGGCGTCCTGGCGCAGGGTGTCCCCGACCCGGATCGCGGGTGCCGGGCCGGAGTCCGCCAGGGCCCGGTGCTCGAAGGCGAGGCGGACGGCCGCCAGGGCGGCGCAGGTGGGGTCGGACTCCTGGCCGAGCAGGGCGACCGGCCGCCGGGGGGCGTCGCCGCCGGGCCGGCCGGCGCCGCGGTGCAGCGCGGTGGAGAGCAGGGTGCCGGTGCCGCAGGCGGGGTCCAGGACGGTGAGGACGTCCGGCGGGGCGTCCCCCGGCTTCTCGGGGAGGGCCAGGGCGGTCATCAGCTCGGCGAGTTCGGCGGGGGTGGCGCTGATCTGCCGTACATGGGTGTCCAGCCAGCGTCCGCGCAGGAACTCGAAGGTCTCATAGGGGCCTTCGGCCCGGGCGACCTCGACGGCCCTGTCCACCAGGGCCGGGTCCGGGACGGCCGGCAGGTCGGGCGGGGAGAGGTGGGTGGCGCCCTCGGCGGTGAGCTGCAGGCACCGGGCGCCGACGGCGGCGACGGTCTGGCCCATCCGGTCCCGGTCGCCGAGCGCGTCGAAGTGCGGCCAGAGCCAGTCGCGCTGGTTGGCCGCGGTGAGCTTGCCCTGGCTGCGCAGCCACTCCTCGACCTCGGCCAGGGCGAACAGCGGGCTGGCGTCGGTACCTCCCGCCGGGGCCGGGAAGTCCTCGTGCCGGCGGCGCCAGTTGCTGACAGCGGCACGCCCCACCCCGGCGAGCCGGGCGACCTCGGCGGCGGTCACGGTGACTCTCTCGGACACGGCGTCTCCGGTCTAGGGCGTCTTGGATGTAAGCCTTCCGCTTCGGCGAATATACCGAATGCACGCTTCCTGTTGACCCAGCTCACAGCAGGAGCACACACTCAATGAAGATTACATGAACTTTACACCAATCAAACCTTGACAGAGTTCACAGCGGCGCCGATCCTGGGCTGATCCGCCCCTCCTGACGTCCGAAAGGGCTCTCCATGACCCACCTCGACGCCGGGTGCGACAGCGCCGGAGACCGCCGGGCCCGGGAGCGGCGGGCCGCGCACCGCCGGCTGGTGCTGATGTGCGGCTGCGTCGCCGTGATGTTCTTCGGACTCGGCTCCGCCTTCGGCGCCGAACTGGGGAATCCCCCCTCCGAGGGCCCCCGTCCGGCCCCCACGGTGACGGTCACGGAGACGGCCGCTCCCTGAAGATCACCGGGGCGCTATGCTGCCGCGGTCCAGGTGCCGACTCCACGCCCTGGCAGCGACCGAGGGGCGGGATTGACGATGATGGGGCCGGCTCATTCACTGTCGGGGGCAGCCGCATGGCTGGGGGTGGGGGCGCTCGCCTACGGGCTGGACCACCCCATGCCCTGGCCTGTACTGCTGACGGGGGCGCTGATCTGCGCGGGGGCCGCGCTCGCCCCCGACCTGGACCACAAGGCGGCGACCATATCGCGCGCCTTCGGGCCGGTCTCGCGCTGGATGTGCGAGGTCATCGACAAGTTGTCGCACGCGGTCTACAAGTCCACCCGGGGCCGGGGAGACGCCGCCGGCCGCTCCGGCGGGCACCGCACCCTCACCCACACCTGGCTGTGGGCCGTGATCTGCGGCGCCGTGGCCGCGGGCGTCTGCGTCCTCGGCGGACGATGGGGCGTGCTGGCGGTCCTCTTCGTCCACATGGTGCTCGCGGTGGAGGGACTGCTGTGGCGTCAGGCCCGGGTCTCCAGTGACGTCCTGGTGTGGCTCCTCGGGGTCACCAGCGCCTGGATGCTCACCGACATCCTCGACAAGCCCGGCAACGGGGCCGGCTGGCTGTTCGACCAGCCCGGCCAGCAGTACCTCTGGGTGGGCCTGCCGATCGCGCTCGGCTCACTGGTCCACTGCATCGGCGACGCCATCACCGTCTCCGGCTGCCCGATCCTGTGGCCCATCCCGCTCGGGCGCAAGCGCTGGTACCCGGTGGGGCCGCCCAAGGGCATGCGGTTCCGGGCCGGCAGCTGGGTGGAGCTGAAGGTGCTGACGCCCGTCTTCATGGCGCTGGGCGGCCTCTGCGCCGTGACGGCGCTCGGCCTGCTGGGCTGAGCCCCGCCCCGGGCGCCGCCGCACGGACCGGTACGGCGGCCCCGGGCCGGCGGCGCGGCGCCGGGCCGCCGGGAGGCGGCACAGGACATCCCCGGCAGCCGCGCGGCCGTCGTCATGAGGAGAAGCCCGTACGACGGCGGTAGCGTGAGGTGCATGGCAGCTCACGGCGGCGGCGGGCCACCGGGCGCGGGGAAGCCACCCCACGTCCCGCGCCACATCATGCCGTGGCTGCTCGCCCTGCCCACCACCCTGCTGCTGGTGGACGTCCTCACCCCTCCGCCCGTGCGGCTGGGCCCGGTGATGATCTCCGCGCCCGTCTTCGCCGCGGTCTTCTGCGGGCCGCTGCGCACACTGATCGTGGCCGCGGTGACCCTGTGCTGCATCGTCCTGGCCGGTTTCCACGACGAGATGCTGGGCACCTCCAACTTCACCGTCCAGCTCGCCGCCCTGCTGCTGATCACCTCCGCAGCGGTGGGCGCCGGCAGTGTCCGCAGCCGGCGGGAGCAGCAGCTGGCACAGGTGCGCTGGGTGGCCGAGGCCACCCAGCGCGTACTGCTGCAGCCACTGCCGGCCCGGCTGGGGTCGCTGACCGTCGCCTCGCTCTACCTGGCGGCCGACGACGAGGCCGCGATCGGCGGCGACCTGTACGCGGCCTCCCGCCACGGCCGCACCTCCCGGGTCCTGGTCGGGGACGCCGAAGGCAAGGGGCTGGCCGCCGCCGGGGTGGTCAGCTGCGTCCTCAGCGCCTTCCGGCGCTCCTCCCGGCGGCACACCACGCTGCCCGAGGCGGCCGCCTACCTGGAACAGGCCCTCACCGACGAACTGGTGGAGATCGAGCTCTCCGCACGGTCCTCGACCGGCCCGCTCGGCGCCGAGCGCCCGGCCGGGGAGGGGTTCGTCACCGCCGTCATCGTCGACTTCCCCGACGGCACGGACCAGGTCCACGTCCTCAACCGCGCCCACCCCCCGCCGCTGATCGTCCGGGACGGGGAGGTCCTGGCGCTGACACCGGTCGTCCCCTCACTGCCCCTGGGTCTCGGCGACCTCTTCAACGGCC
>NZ_LIQR01000568.1 GCF_001418575.1 Peterkaempfera griseoplana | reverse complement strand
TCCCCAGCGTCTCCCCCCGGAACAGGTCGAAGGAGACACCGTCCACCGCCCGTACCGCCCCCACCTGGCGGCGCAGCACGATGCCCTGGGTCAGCGGGAAGTGCTTGACCAGATCCCGTACCTGCAGAATCGCCTCAGCCACGGACCGTCTCCTCCCAGAAGTGGCAAGCACTGCCCCGGCCGGGGCATTCGGTGCCGTCCGGCTCGGTCACGGCGTACAGCGGCGGCACCTCGACCCGGCAGATCTCCCGGGCCTGTGGGCAGCGGGGGTTGAAGGCGNNTGGGCGGCAGGCCCTTGATGGCGTAGAGCTCCTCTCCCTTCTGGTCCAGCCGCGGGATCGACTGCAGCAGACCCTTGGTGTACGGGTGGGCGGGCTGCTTGTAGAGCTCGTGCACGGGGGCGGTCTCCACGATCCGGCCGGCGTACATCACCGCGATCTTGTCGGCGACGTCCGCCACCACACCCAGGTCATGGGTGATCAGGATCAGACCCATGTGGTACTCACGCTGCAGCTCGGCCAGCAGATCCATCACCTGGGCCTGCACCGTGACGTCCAGCGCCGTGGTCGGCTCGTCCGCGATGATCAGATCCGGCTCCAGCGCCAGCGCCATCGCGATCATGATCCGCTGACGCATACCCCCGGAGAACTGATGCGGATAGTCGTTCACCCGCTCCCTCGCCGCGGGAATCCGCACCCGGTCCATCAGCTCGATCGCCTTGGCCTTGGCATCCTTGCGGGACATGCCCTGGTGCACCCGGAACATCTCACCCAGCTGGAAGCCGACGGTCAGCACCGGGTTCAGCGAGGAGAGCGCGTCCTGGAAGATCATCGCCATCTTGGCGCCACGGATCCGCCGCCGCTCCTTCTCGGAGAGCTTCAGCAGATCCCGGCCCTGGAAGAGGATCTCTCCCTCGGTGACGAACCCCGGCGGTGAGTCCAGGATCCCCATCACGGCCTGGGAGCTCACCGACTTGCCGGACCCGGACTCCCCCAGGATCGCCAGCGTCTCACCGGCCCGCACGCTGTAGTTCACACCGTTGACCGCCTTGGCCACGCCCTCGCGGGTGCGGAACTCCACATGCAGGTCGCGCACCTCCAGCAGCGGGTTCCCCGCAGCGTCCGCGGTGCCGTCACGCGGGGTCTCGTCGACGAGGTCGTAGATGTCGCTCAACGGTTCCTCCAACTCAGCGGAGCTTGGGGTCGAGGGCGTCGCGCACCGCGTCGCCCAGCATGATGAACGCAAGTACGGTGATGCTGAGCGCACCCGCCGGATAGAGCAGCATGTGCGGGGCGTTGCGGATGTAGCCCGCCGCCGCCGAGATGTCGATGCCCCAGGAGACGGTGGGGGGCTTGAGGCCCACGCCCAGATAGCTCAGGGTGGCCTCCAGGGCGACATAGGTGCCCAGCGCGATGGTGGCGACCACGATCACCGGGGCGATCGCGTTGGGCAGTACATGACGAAGCATCATACGGGCGTTGCCCGCTCCCAGCGCCCGGGCTGCCATCACATAGTCGTTCTGCTTGGCCGTGATCACCGACCCGCGGGCGATCCGGGCGACCTGGGTCCAGCCCAGCAGCACGATGAAGCCCACCACGGTCCAGATGGTGGTGCTGGGGAGGACCGACAGCAGCACCAGGCCGCCGAGCAGGATGGGGATGCCGAAGAAGATGTCGGTGATCCGGGAGAGCAGCCCGTCCCACCAGCCGCCGAAGAAGCCGGCCAGGCCGCCCAGCACGGTGCCGGCGACGGCGGCCCCCGCGGTGGCGCAGACGCCGACGGTGACCGAGGCCCTGGCGCCGTAGACGGTACGGGTGTAGACGTCGCAGCCCTGGGTGTCGAAGCCGAACCAGTGGCCGGGGGCCGGGCCGTCCAGCGACCTGGCGAGATCGCAGTCCAGCGGGCTGCGGGTGGCGATGGAACCCGGCCAGACGGAGATCACGACCAGGAAGACGATCAGTAGCGCGGAGATGATGAAGACCGGGTTGCGCCGCAGGTCCTCCCAGGCGTCCTGCCAGAGACTGCGGGGCTTGGCGGCCGGTCCCGGCCCGGCGGCACGGGCGTAGTCGGCGTGTTCGAGGGTGTCGGCCTCCCCCATGGCGAGGCCGCCCGGGTTGACTCCCGTCCGTTCGACCTCGTCGGGCTCACCGTGGGGGCCGATGTCAGGCATAACGGATCCTCGGGTCCAGGACCGCGTACAGCAGGTCGACGAGCAGGTTGGCGATCAGGAAGATGATCACCAGGATGGTGACGAAGCCGACCACGGTCGGTGAGTTCTGGCGCAGGATGCCCTGGTAGAGCTGGTACCCCACGCCGTGGATGTTGAAGATCCGCTCGGTCACCAGCGCACCGCCCATCAGGGCGCCGATGTCCGTGCCGAGGAAGGTCACCACCGGGATCAGCGAGTTGCGCAGCAGATGGCGGCCGACCACCCGGTGCCGGGGCAGTCCCTTGGCGACCGCGGTGCGCACATAGTCGGCGCGGGCGTTCTCCGCGACGGTGGTGCGGGTGAGCCGGGTGACATAGGCCAGCGACACCGCGGCCAGCACCAGCCCCGGCACGATCAGCTCGTTGAAGGGGGCCTCCGCGGAGACCGTGGCGGGGGCCACGCCCCAGCGGACGCCCAGCAGCAGCTGGAGCAGATAGCCGGTGACGAAGGTGGGGACGGACACCACCACCAGGGTGAGGACCAGCACCGCGGTGTCCACCCAGCCGCGCCGGCGCAGACCGCTGACCACTCCCAGCAGCACACCGAACACCGCCTCGATGAGGATCGCCACGATCGTCAGCCGCACGGTGATCGGGAAGGCGGTGCGCATCAGCTCGGTGACCGGCTGTCCGTTGAAGGCGGTGCCGAAGTTCCCGGTGAAGATGCCCGCCATGTAGAGCAGGTACTGCTTCCACAGGGGCTCGTCGAGGTGCAGGTCGTGGCGGATCTGGGCGGCGGTGGCGGGGTCGGGTGCCCGGTCGCCGAAGAGCGCGGACACCGGGTCGCCCAGCGCGTACACCATGATGAAGATCAGCAGGGTGGTGCCGATGAAGACCGGGATCATCTGGAGCAGCCGCCGGATGACGTAGCGTCCCATGCTTCTTCCCTCCGAGGGGGCGGTGCGCGGGGCCTGGGCGGGGCGGTCCTGCCGCCCCGCCCGGCTGCTCAGCTCTTGACGGTGATCCGGTAGTAGACCGGCACGCTGAAGGAGTTGAGCCGGACGCCCGAGACCCTGGCGGAGTAGCCGCCGACGGCGTTCTGGTACCAGAGCGGGATGGCCGGCATCTGCACCGCGAGGATCTTCTCGGCGTCCTGCCAGGAGGAGACCGCGGCGGCCGAGTTCGGGGCGGCGTTGGCCTGGTTGGCCAGCTTGTCGAACTGCGGGTTGCTGAAGTGGGCGTCGTTGGAGGAGCCGTTGGTGGTGTACAGCGGCTCCAGGAAGTCCTGGATCAGCGGGTAGTCCATCTGCCAGCCGGTACGGAAGGCGCTGGTCATCTTCTTGTCGGTGACCTGGCTGCGGAAGTCCGCGAAGGTACCGATGGGGTTGCCCACACAGGCGTGGTTGTTGCCGAGCACGGTGTTGATGGAGTTGCAGACCGCGTCCACCCAGCTCTTGTGGTCACCGTCGGCGTTGTAGCTGATCGTCATCTGCCCGCCGGGCAGGCCGCCGCCCTGCTGGATCAGGGTCTTGGCCCTGGCCGGGTCGTAGGTGCAGGCCTGGCCGCAGATGGTCTTGGAGAAGCCGCCCTGCTGCCCGAGGACCGGGGAGGTCCAGTCGGTGGCCGGGGTGCGGGAGTTGTTGAAGATCCGCTGGGTGATCTGCGGGCGGTTGATCGCCATGGAGATGCCCTGCCGGACCTTGAGCGCGCCGGGCGTTGACCAGTTCGCCTGGTAGAGCGGGAAGGAGAGGGTCTGGATGATGCCGGCGGGCTGGTTGATGAAGCGGCCCGAGAGGTCGGAGGGGGCGTTGGCCAGCTGGGCGGCCGGGATGATGTCGATGACGTCGAGGTTGCCGGCCTGCAGGTCGGTGTAGGCGGTGTTGGCGTCGGTGTAGACGATCAGGTCCACTCCGCCGTTCTGTGCCCGGTCGGGGCCGGAGAAGTTGCTGCTCTTGCGGAGCTCCATCTTGGAGCCCTTGGTGTAGCTGCTGATCACGTACGGGCCGTTGCCGATGGGCTTCCTGAGCCAGGCCGCGGGGTCGCTGAAGAACGCCTTGGGCAGCGGGTAGTAGGCCGAGTACCCCAGGGTGTCCGGGAAGAGGGAGAACTTCTGGATGAGGGTGACGGTGAAGGTCAGGTCGTCGACCTTCTTCAGCCCCTTCATCGTCCTGGCCGTGGGGCTCCCGGAATTGGGGTGCACCGCCGCGTAGCCGTCGATGTAGGCGAAGAAGGAGGCGTTCAGCTGCTTGTTGGTGACCAGCGCGCCGTAGTTCCAGGCGTTGATGAAGGAGTCGGCGTTGACCGGTTCGCCGTTGCTGAACTTCCAGCCCGGCTTGATCCGGACGGTGAAGGTCCGCTGGTCGCTGCTGGTGATCGACTGGGCGACCTCGTTCTGGGCCGCCCCGGTGTCCGGGTTGTAGATCTTCAGTCCACGGAAGATCATGTCCAGCACCTTGCCGCCCTGCACCTCGTTGGTGTCGGCCGGCTCCAGCGGGTTCTGCGGGTCGCCCCAGTAGGCCCGCACCACTCCACCGGGAACGGACCCGCCGCCGCTGGAGCCTCCGCCGCCACCCGAGCAGGCCGTGGCGGCCAGCGCCACGGCAGCCGCACCTGCGATCCAACTGACCTGCGCGGTTGTGCGCATGGGTGCCTCCCTCGACACGGGGACGGCGGTCTGCCACCCGCAGACCGGACCTTTGCTCGCCGTGTCCCATAAGGGCATATTCGGCGCAAAGTCCACCATGACATCCGTATCACCGCGGGTCCCGAAAGACGTGCACCGCCATGCGGGTGACGCGAAAGGCCCGGCCGCGCCATCCTCGGGGGGTGGCGCGGCCGGGCCGTTGCGGGGGCGGTTCAGGCGGCGCCCACCACGTCCTTCTCCTCGGCGAAGTGGCAGGCGGAGTCATGGGCGGCCGGGCCGCTCAGCACCTGCGGCACCGCCAGCAGCGGCACCTCCTGCGCGCACTTCTCCTGGGCCTTCCAGCAGCGGGTGCGGAAGCGGCAGCCGGACGGCGGGTTGGCCGGCGAAGGCACGTCGCCCTGCAGGATGATCCGCTCCCGGCCCTCGCGGGCTTCGGGGTCGGGGACCGGCACGGCGGAGAGCAGTGCCTGGGTGTAGGGGTGGGTGGGGTGGTCGTAGATCTGGGTGTCGGTCCCGATCTCGACCATCTTGCCGAGGTACATCACGCCGACGCGGTCGGAGATGTGGCGCACGATCGACAGGTCGTGGGCGATGAACATGTAGGAGAGCTCGAACTCGTCCTGCAGCTTCTCCAGCAGGTTCACCACCTGCGCCTGCACCGAGACGTCCAGCGCCGAGACCGGCTCGTCCGCGATGATCACCTCGGGCCGCAGCGCCAGCCCCCGGGCGATCCCGATCCGCTGCCGCTGACCACCGGAGAACTGGTGCGGATACCGGTTGATGTACTCCGGGTTCAGACCCACCACGTCCAGCAGATCCTGCACCGCCCGGCGACGGTCCCCCTTCGGCGCCACCTCCGGGTGGATCTCAAAGGGCTCCCCGATGATGTCGCCCACCGTCATCCGCGGGTTCAACGAGGTGTACGGGTCCTGGAACACCATCTGGATGTTGCGGCGCACCGCCTTCAGCGCACGCCCCGACAACCGCGAGATGTCCTCGCCCTTGTAGAGCACCTGACCCGACGTCGCCCGCTCCAGGTTCATCAACACCTTCGCCAGCGTCGACTTACCGCACCCCGACTCCCCCACGATCCCCAGCGTCTCCCCCCGGAGCAGGTCGAAGGAGACGCCGTCGACGGCCTTGACGGCGCCGATCTGCTTCTTGAGCAGGACGCCCTGAGTGAGCGGGAAGTGCTTGACCAGGTCGCGCACCTCGAGGATCGGCTCAGCCATCGAGGGTCTCCTTCCAGAAGTGGCAGGCGCTGCCGCGGCTGTCGGTCACGGGGTGGAGGACGGGGATGTCGGTGCGGCAGACGTCCTGGGCCATGGGGCAGCGGGGGTTGAAGGCGCAGCCCGAGGGGATCCGCAGCAGGTTGGGCGGCAGGCCCTTGATGGCGTAGAGCTCCTGGCCCTTCTGGTCCAGCCGCGGGATGGAGTCGAGCAGGCCCCGGGTGTAGGGGTGCGCGGGCTGCTTGTAGAGCTCGTGCACGGGGGCGGTCTCCACGATCCGGCCGGCGTACATCACCGCGATCTTGTCGGCGACGTCCGCCACCACACCCAGGTCATGGGTGATCAGGATCAGACCCATGTGGTACTCACGCTGCAGCTCGGCCAGCAGATCCATCACCTGGGCCTGCACCGTGACGTCCAGCGCCGTGGTCGGCTCGTCCGCGATGATCAGATCCGGCTCCAGCGCCAGCGCCATCGCGATCATGATCCGCTGACGCATACCCCCGGAGAACTGGTGCGGATAGTCGTTCACCCGCTCCCGGGCCGCGGGAATCCGCACCCGGTCCATCAGCTCGATCGCCTTGGCCTTGGCATCCTTGCGGGACATGCCCTGGTGCACCCGGAACATCTCACCCAGCTGGTACCCGACGGTCAGCACCGGGTTCAGCGAGGAGAGCGCGTCCTGGAAGATCATCGCCATCTTGGCGCCACGGATCCGCCGCCGCTCCTTCTCGGAGAGCTTCAGCAGATCCCGGCCCTGGAAGTTGATCTGGCCCTGGGTGACGAACCCGGGGGGCGAGTCCAGGATGCCCATGATCGCCTGCGCGGTCACCGACTTGCCGGAGCCGGACTCACCCAGCACGGCCAGCGTCTCACCGGCGCTGACGCTGTAGTTCACACCGTTCACGGCCTTGGCCACACCGTCGCGGGTGCGGAACTCCACATGCAGGTCGCGCACCTCCAGCAGCGGGGTGCCTGCCTTTCCGGCCTGCGGGTTCACGGACTTCTCGGTCGTCGTGGTCATCGTGCCGCCCCTCTCTCAGCGCAGCTTGGGGTCGAGGGCGTCGCGCACCGCGTCGCCGAGCAGGATGAACGCCAGCACCGTGATGCTGAGCGCACCCGCCGGGTAGAGCAGCATGTGCGGCGCGTTGCGGAACGAGGACGAGGCGGACGAGATGTCGATGCCCCAGGAGACCGTCGGCGGCCGCAGACCCACACCCAGGAAGGAGAGCGTCGCCTCCAGCGAGATGTAGGTGCCGAGCGCGATGGTGGAGACCACGATCACCGGGGCGACCGCGTTGGGCAGCACATGACGGAGCATCATGCGGGTGCTGCCGGCACCGAGCGCACGGGCCGCCTGTACGTAGTCCTGCTGCTTGACGGTCACCACCGCGCCGCGCGCGATACGCGCCACCTGGGGCCAGCCCAGCAGCACGATGAAGGTGATCACGCTCCACAGGGAGCCGCCGACCAGCGACAGGAAGACCAGGCCGCCGAGCAGGATCGGGATGCCGAAGAAGACGTCGGCCAGCCGCGAGAGCAGGGTGTCCCACCAGCCGCCGAAGAAGCCGGCCAGTCCGCCCAGCACACCGCCGAGGACGGCGGAGCCCAGGGTCGCGAGCACACCAACGGTGATGGAGGCTCGGGCGCCGAACACCGTACGGGTGTAGACGTCGCAGCCCTGCTGGTCGAAGCCGAAGGGGTGGCCGGCGGCCGAGCCCTGCAGGGAGTGCGCGAGGTCGCAGTCGCCGGGGTCGCCGGAGGCGATCAGGCCGGGCCAGATCGCGATGACGACCAGGAAGGTGATCAGCAGTCCCGAGATGATGAAGACCGGGTTGCGGCGCAGGTCGCGCCAGGCGTCCTGCCAGAGGCTGCGGGCCTTCTCGCGGACCGGCTCGGCGGCGGCCAGTGCGCCGGTCTCGGGGACCTCGGTCTCGACGGGGGTCTTGGTCAGCTCAGGCATACCGGATCCTCGGGTCCAGGACCGCGTACAGCAGGTCGACGAGCAGGTTGGCGACCAGATAGACGATCACCAGCACGGTGACGAAGCCGACCACGGTGGCGCTCTCCTGGCGCCGCACACCCTGCATGAGGTTGTAGCCGACGCCCTGGATGTTGAAGATCGTCTCGGTGACCAGCGCGCCACCCATCAGGGCGCCCAGGTCGGTGCCCAGGAAGGTCACCACCGGGATCAGCGAGTTGCGCAGCAGGTGCTGGGTGACCACCCGGCGGCGCGGCAGGCCCTTGGCGACGGCGGTGCGCACATAGTCGGCGCGCAGGTTCTCCGCCACCGAGGTGCGGGTGAGCCGGGTGACGTAGGCCAGCGACACGCTGGCCAGCACCAGTCCGGGCAGGATCAGCTCGTTGAGCGGAGCCCCGTAGGAGACCGTGGGACGGATCACCGCCCACTTGACGCCCAGCAGGTACTGCAGGGTGAAGCCGAGCACGAAGACCGGGATGGAGATCACGATCAGTGTGAACGCCATGGCGACGGTGTCGGTCAGCCGGCCCCGGCGAAGTCCGCTGACCAGCCCCAGGGCGATGCCCACCACGGCCTCGATGACGAAGGCGGTGAGGCCGAGCTTGAGGGTCACCGGCCAGGAGCGGGCCATCAGGTCGATGACCGGCTCACCGGTGAAGGCGGTGCCGAAGTCGCCGGTGAAGATGCCCTTGAAGTAGAGCACGTACTGCAGCCACAGGGGCTTGTCCAGGTTGAACTCGGCGCGTATCTGCGCCGCGACGACGGGGTCCGGGGCCTTGTCGCCGAAGCGCGCGGCGATCGGGTCGCCGAGGGCGTGGACCATGAGGAAGATCAACAGCGTGGTCCCGATGAACACCGGGATCATCTGGAGCAGTCTCCTGAGGACATAGCGCCCCATGAGGCCTCCTGTGGCTTTGCGCTCCGGGTCGGAGCGGAGTGCTGGGCAGCCGGGGCCCCGGGGCGGCGGCGGGGGTGAGCCGCCGCCCCGGGGACATCGGGCCTTACTTCTTGGTGATCTGCGAGTAGACCGGGACGCTGAACGGGTTCAGCTGGACGTTGCCGATGTTGGCGCCGTAGCCCGCGGTGGCGTTCTGGTACCAGAGCGGGATCACCGGCATCTCCTGCACCAGGAGCTTCTCGGCCTGCTGGTAGGTCGCCACGGCCTTGGCGGAGTCGGTCTCCGCGTTGGCCTCACCGACCAGCTTGTCGAACTCCTTGTTGCTCCACTTGCCGTCGTTGGAGGAGCCGTTGGTGGTGTACAGCGGCTCCAGGAAGTCCTGGACGGTCGGGTAGTCCATCTGCCACCCGGTGCGGAACAGGCCGGTCATCTGCTTGCTGGTGACCTGGTCGCGGAAGGACGCGAAGGTACCCACCGGGTTGCCCACGCAGGTGCCGCCGCCCAGCGCCTTGTTGATCGTGTTGCAGACGGCGTCCACCCACAGCTTGTGGTTGCCGCGGTCGGCGTTGTAGCTGATGGTGAGCTTGCCGCCGGGGATGCCGCCGCCCTCCTCGATCAGCTGCTTGCCCTTGGCCGGGTCGTAGGTGCCGAACTCGCCGAGCATGTCCTTGGAGTAGCCGGCCTCGCCGAGGACCGGGGAGGTCCAGTCGGTGGCCGGGGTGTAGGTGCCGGCCAGCACGGTCTTGGTGATCGACGGGCGGTCGATCAGCATCGACAGGCCCTGGCGGACCTTGGCGGCCTGGGCGGTGTTCCAGTCCTTCTTGTACAGCGGGAAGGAGACCGTCTGCACGATGCCGGCGGGCTGGTTGATGTACCGGCCCTGGAGGTCCGACTGGGCGTTGTTGGTCTGCGTGGCGGGCAGCTGGTCCATCACGTCCAGGTTGCCGGCGACCAGATCCTGGTAGGCGGTCTCGTCGCTGGTGTAGACCTTGAGGTCGACGCCCTTGTTCTGGGCCTTCATGTCGCCCTGGTACTCGGGGTTGGGAACCAGCGACATGCCCTGGCCCTTGGTCCACGAGGTGATCTTGTAGGTGCCGTTGCCCACCGGGTTCTTGACCCACGCGGCGTGGTCGGTGAAGAACTTGGCCGGCACCGGGTAGTACGCCGAGTAGCCCAGGGTGTCCGGGAAGGTGGAGAACTTCTGGGTCAGCTTCACCGTGAAGGTGAGGTCGTCGACCTTCTTCAGACCGGACATGGTCTTGGCGGACGGCTTGCCGGCGTCCGGGTGGACCTTGTCGTAGCCCTCGATGTAGCCGAAGAACGACGAGTTGAGCTGGGCGTTGGTGGAGAGCGCGCCGTAGTTCCAGGCGTCCACGAAGGAGGCGGCGTTCACGGGCTCGCCGTCGCTGAACTTCAGCCCGGACTTGAGCTTGATCGTGTAGTTCTGCGCGTCCGTGGTGGTGATGGACTCGGCGGCCGCCAGGCGCGCCTTGCCGGTCTTGGCGTCGTACTCCTGCAGGCCCTGGAAGATCATGTCCAGCACCTTGCCGCCGTTGACCTCGTTGACGTTGGCCGGCTCCAGGGTGGTCTGCGGGTCGCCCCAGAAGGCCGTCACCACGCCGCCGCCGCCGGAGGCCGAACCGGAAGAGGAACCGCCGCCGCCGCTGCCGCAAGCAGTCGCAGCAAGGGCGACGGCGGCAGCCGCCATCACCCACTTGGCCTGGGTAGCACCGCGCATTGGGATGCCCTCCTGAAAGAGATGTCCGTCACGTGGAGGGCCGGACGACTGTGTCGGCCTCTCCTCGCTCGAGGTTCGGCGCGCACCCCTGCGCGTAACCCTGACCCGAGCACAACGTTCACCACTATCCGTCACTCAAACGGGCGACAACGCCCGAAATGTGTCTCGATTTGATTACGTGACCTATGGAACAATCCCGAAAAACGGACATAACACACATAGACAGACACGTACTAAACGGACAGTTGCCATGGATGACGGACGGTGCACTCCGTTATCCGTACAGAATGCGTGACTGTGCGCTACGCGCGTCGACCACGGAGCGTGCAAAAGCCCCCGGTGGAGAGACCACACGGGGGCCTGTGCACAGCGCTCACTGCCGAGAGGGCGTCAGCCCTTCTTGGCGCGCGCGGTGGCCCGGCCGCGCTCCTTCTGGTCCAGCACCACCTTGCGGATGCGCACCGTCTCCGGGGTCACCTCGATGCACTCGTCCTCACGGCAGAACTCCAGGGACTGCTCCAGGGAGAGCTTGCGCGGCGGCACCAGCGACTCGGTGACGTCGGCGGTCGACGACCGCATGTTGGTGAGCTTCTTCTCCTTGGTGATGTTGACGTCCATGTCGTCGGAGCGGGAGTTCTCCCCGACGATCATGCCCTCGTACACCTCGGTGCCCGGCTCCACGAACAGGGTGCCGCGCTCCTGCAGGTTGGTCATCGCGAAGGCGGTGACCGGGCCGGGACGGTCGGCCACCAGGGACCCGCTGGAACGGGTGCGCAGCTCGCCGAACCACGGCTCGTGGCCCTCGAAGATGGAGTGGGCGATACCGGTGCCCCGGGTGTCGGTGAGGAACTCGGTACGGAAGCCGATCAGGCCGCGGGCCGGCACCACGAACTCCATCCGGACCCAGCCCGAACCGTGGTTGGTCATGGTCTCCATACGGCCCTTGCGGGTCGCCATCAGCTGGGTGATGGCACCGAGGAACTCCTCCGGGCAGTCGATGGTCATCCGCTCCACCGGCTCGTGCACCTTGCCGTTGACCAGCTTGGTGACCACCTGGGGCTTGCCCACGGTCAGCTCGAAGCCCTCCCGGCGCATGGTCTCCACCAGGATCGCCAGCGCCAGCTCACCGCGGCCCTGCACCTCCCAGGCGTCCGGACGCTCGGTGGGCAGCACCCGCAGCGACACATTGCCGACGAGCTCGCGGTCGAGGCGGTCCTTCACCAGACGGGCGGTGACCTTGTGGCCCTTGCCGCCCTTGCCGACCAGCGGCGAGGTGTTGGTACCGATGGTCATCGAGATCGCCGGCTCGTCCACCGTGATCAGCGGCAGCGCGATCGGGTTGTCGGGGTCGGCCAGGGTCTCGCCGATCATGATGTCCGGGATGCCGGCCACCGCGCAGATGTCACCGGGGCCGGCCTTCTCGGCCGGCTTGCGGGTGAGCGCCTCGGTCATCAGCAGCTCGGTGACGCGGACGTTCTGGATCGTGCCGTCGCGCTTGATCCAGGCGACGGTCTGGCCCTTCTTGATCTCGCCCTGCTCCACCCGGCAGAGCGCGATACGGCCGAGGAAGTTGTCGGCGTCCAGGTTGGTGACATGCGCCTGGAGCGGGGCGGCGGCGTCGTACTCCGGAGCCGGGACGTGCTCCAGGATGGTGGAGAAGAACGGCTCCAGGTTCTCGCTGTCGGCCGGGACGGTGCCGTCCTCCGGCTTGGTCAGCGAGGCGACACCGTCGCGCGCGCACGCGTAGACGATCGGGAACTCGATCTGCTCCTCGGTGGCGTCCAGGTCCAGGAAGAGGTCATAGGTCTCGTTGACCACCTCGTCGATCCGGGCGTCCGGGCGGTCCGTCTTGTTGATGCAGAGGATCACCGGCAGCTTGGCCTGGAGCGCCTTGCGCAGCACGAAGCGGGTCTGCGGCAGCGGGCCCTCGGAGGCGTCCACCAGCAGCACCACCGCGTCCACCATCGACAGGCCGCGCTCGACCTCGCCGCCGAAGTCGGCGTGGCCGGGGGTGTCGATGATGTTGATGACGATCGGCTCACCGCCGCCCTTGGGGTGGTACCTGACCGCGGTGTTCTTGGCGAGAATGGTGATGCCCTTCTCGCGCTCCAGGTCGTTGGAGTCCATCACCCGGTCGTCCACGTGCTGGTGGGCGGCGAAGGCGCCCGCCTGCTTCAGCATGGCGTCGACCAGGGTCGTCTTGCCGTGGTCGACGTGGGCGACGATGGCGACATTGCGGATGTCATTGCGCGTGGGCATGCGGAGCGGAATCTCCCGGATCGGATCGTGGCGCCCCGGCCTGCTACCGGTCCACCTGCCGGGCTCGACATGCCACGGCTGCCCTCCATGGTACGGGGCAAGGGTGAACCAAGCAGAAACGCCCAGGTACCGGGGGCGGGTCAGGCCCGTGGCTTCCCGGCCCGGCGCCGGGAGGCCGCCGGGGCAGGGCCTGGGTGCGGCGGCTCAGGAGCTCAGGGTGAAGCCCATGTCCTGGAAGCGGGGGGTGGCGAAGCCGAAGGCGCCGACCCCGGCCAGATTGTCGCGGACGGCGACGATCTCCGGGCGCTGGAAGAGCGGGATCGAGGTGGCCTCCTGCCAGATGCGGACGTCGGCCTGCTGGGTGAACCGGTTGGCGCTCTCCGGGTCCAGGGCGGCCACCGCCTCGTCCATCAGCCGGTCGATCTCGTCGGTGCCGGTGCGGGCGTAGTTGAAGCCCACCTCGGGCAGCCCGTCCGGGCCCGGCTGGGGCTTGGCGTACACCGGGCGCTCGTCCGCCACCGTGCCCGCGCCCACCGGCCAGGAGAAGACGGCCAGGTCGAAGTCGCCGGCCGCCACATGGTCGGCGAAGAAGCCGGCACCGTCCACCGTGCGCGGCACCGCGGCGATGCCGACCTGCGCCAGCTCCGAGGTGAGTGCGTCGGCGATCCGGCGGGAGGTCGCCGAGCCGGCGGGGATGAGCAGGTCCAGGGTGAGCGGCCGGCCCTCCCGGGTGCGGACCCCGGCGGGGAGCGGCGCCGCCGGGGACGGCGAGGCCAGGTCGGCCGGTACCGGCGAGGCCGAGGACGGGGCGCCGGCGGAACCGGTCGCCGACGGCAGCGCCGAGGCGGAGGCAGAGGCAGACGGGGAGGCAAAGGGGGAGGCGGAGACCGGGGCAAGGGTGGAGGCGGAGGGGAGCGCCGAGGCCTGCCCGGTCGCCGGGGCCGGGGAGGCGAGGGCCGAGGGACCGGCCGCCTCGGCGGGAGCGTCCGCCCTCCAGCCGGCCGCCTCCAGCAGCCGGGCCACCGCCTCG
>NZ_LIQR01000567.1 GCF_001418575.1 Peterkaempfera griseoplana | reverse complement strand
GCCCGGTGGGGGTGGTGGGCGCCGGGGTTCGCGCCCCCGCTGACCGCCCGGCCGCGGCGGTTGCCGGCCAGGTCGCAGAGGAGCGCCCGGGTGGTGGTGCCGCCCACGTCCAGACCGAGCACCAGAGTGGCGGAGTCCGGTGGGCCCGCCGGGATGCCGGAGGGGGAACTCCCGAGCCGGTCGGGGGCGCCGCGGTCCGGGTCGCCGCGGCCGGATGCACTGCGGTCAGGGGCGGAGCCGGTCTGGTGCATCGCTGCGGTTCCCCCGGGGAGCGGCTGGTGTGGTGCCCGTGCTGGCCACACTGTGCCAGTCCGCACCTGGCGGCACCACCGTTCGTGGCAAATCCCGCGGTGACCGCCCGAAAGCCCGGCGGCCGGGCACCGGCGGCGCGGGGTGCGGTGCCTCCATTTGCCTGACCGCGGAATGCGTGGTGTGCGCACAATTCACCCGGCGCGGCCGGGAGTCGAACGGTGCGGCGAATTCCGCGGACGGTACGGGGCGGCCACCGCCGGCCCCGGACATTTCCCGGGCGAAACGCGGAACCTCCCCGCCAGGGGCACCGGACATTCACGGCCGCCGCCGGTCCGGATTGCGGCGCGGCGCAGTCCGGCGCGTCTTCCGCCGCGCAGCGGGCAGGCATAGCGTGGCGAAGGCAACAGAGGCTGTCGCGGGGGTGGCAGCGTACGCAGGGTGCTGACCGGCACCCCCGATCGAGTGAGGACGCAGAGATGTCCGACATTCCCGAACCGCCGCAGGACGACCCGGAGGGCTATCTGGGGCTCCCCGCCGAGCAGGCGGAGACGACCGCCAGGGCACGGGGGTGGACCGCGGTGCGGGTGGTGCCCCGCGACGCCCTGGTCACCCTGGAGTACCGCGTGGGACGGATCAACTTCGCGGTGGATGCAGGCCTGGTGGTGCGCTGCTGGACGGGCTGACGGCAGGTCAGCCGGGAACGCCCCGGTGGCCGGTCGGACGCTCCGGCTGGTCGTCGGAGAAGCCGCCGACCCCGGCCAGTTCGTCCTGGACCGCCTGGTCCCAGCCGGACCAGCCGGAGGCCGCCGCGGGGGCGGGGGCCGGCTGCGGCGCGCCCCGGCGGCCCTGCCAGAGCTGCCGGATACGGTCGTCGACGGAGGCGATGACCGGCTCGAAGAGCGGCAGCACCAGCAGCACCAGCACCCCGGCCGTCCAGCCGGCGAACACATCGCTGATCCAGTGGGTGCCCAGATAGACCGTGGTGAGCCCGATGGAGGCGGCGGTGAAAGCGGCGACCAGTGCACCGGTGCGGCGGAACCGGACCGCGAGATAGGCGAGGACGCCCCAGGTCACCACCGAGTTGGCGGTGTGCCCGGAGGGGAAGATCTGGCCGCCGGCGAAGAGTTCGGGCGATCCCAGGTAGTGCGCGTAGTGCGGACCCAGCCGGCCGGTGACGATCTTCACCGCGCCGACCGTCATGTTGAGCAGCAGCAGCGCCGTCGCCATCACCAGCAGCGGCCGCATGCTGCGCGCCCGGTGACTGCGCCACACCAGCCAGACGCAGGCGACGATCGCCGAGGGGCCGCGCTGGCCGGCGACGATCCAGACGTTGAGGTACGGCAGCAGCTGCGGCCAGCGCTTGTAGGGCCTGACCAGCATGGTGTCCCAGTCCAGGGCCACCATCCAGGAGTTGGTGAGGACGCCCACGACCACCACCGCGTACAGCACGATGACGGCGCCGAAGAGGACCTTGTGGGTGCGCGTCAGCGGCGGCCAGCGGCGCTCCTGCGGCCGCCCCGCGACGTCTTGGTCCGGCCGTCCGAGCGGAGCGGCGTCGTTCGTCTGGGTACGCACTCCCTTGACGTTACAGCCCGTGACACTGCGCTCGTGACCGACCGGCCCTTCGTAATGACGATGTGACCTGATCGACTGTGTTAGCGGAGGATAAAGAAGCAGGTCTGCGAGGTGCACCGGCGGGAATGTGACGAGAATCATCCCGGCGCGGTGCGAGTTGCCGCCGACTCGGGTTTCCATGGCTTGCGGCAGGGATGTCCGATTCCGCCGTGGACATCCGCCGACGTCTGGTCCCCTGCGGATCGGGAGGGTTGGGTCCGGAATGCGGCGGGGGCTGTTCGCGGGTGTACCGATTCCGGAGCGTGCCGTCCGCCGGAATTTCCCGGAACGAAACACGGAGTTCCGCCGGCATTTCTCTCTGGCGCCGGGCGGGCCGCACCCCGAGGGGTGCGGCCCGCCCGGCGGACCCGTTCAGCCCAGCCCGCCGCCAAGGGTGAGGCCGCCGTCCAGCACCAGCGTCTGGCCGGTGATCCAGGAGGCCTGGTCCGACAGCAGGAACGCCACCGCGCCGCCGACGTCCTCCGGGACGCCCAGCCGCTTCAGCGGGTAGGCGGCGGCCGTCTCCTCCTCGTGTCCGGCGAAGAGCGCCTCGGCGAAGCGGGTCTTCACCACCGCCGGCGCCACCGCGTTCACCCGTACCGCCGGCGCCAGCTCGTACGCCAGCTGCTGGGTGAGCTGCACCAGGGCCGCCTTGCTCGCCCCGTACATCCCGATGCCGGGGGCCGGGCCGAGCGCGCTCACCGAGGAGACGTTGACGACGGCCCCGCCGTGCTCCCCCAGCCACGCCCGGTGCACCAGCTGCACCCAGCCCAGCGTGGACACCACGTTGATGTCCAGGATCTTGCGGGCCGCATCCAGGTCGAGGTCGACCATGGAGCCGAACACCGGGTTGGTGCCCACATTGTTGACCAGGGCGTCGATCCGGCCGAAGTGCTCCATGGCCAGACCGACCGCGGCCTCCCGGTGGGCCGGGTCATGGCTCTTGCCGGCCACCCCGAGCGCGTGTCCGGGGCCGCCGAGCTGCTCGACGGCCTCCTCCAGCGCCTTGCCGTCCCGACCGGTGATCACCACCCGGTCGCCGCGGGCCACCAGGGCCTCGGCGACCGCGAAACCTATGCCGCGGCTCGCCCCGGTGACGAGCGCGACGCGCCCGCTCTGCTCCGTCATCCGTCCGTACCTGTCTTTCCTGAGGTGTGGTTGCTGCTTCCCGGGGGCCGGGGAGCGTCAGTCCAGCGGCCCGCCGGCCACATAGACCACCTGGCCGGAGACAAAGCCCGCGCCCTCGCTGACCAGGAAGGAGATGGTGTGGGCGATGTCGTCCGGGACGCCGACCCGGGCCACCGGGATCTGGGTGGCGGCGACCTTCTTGAACTCCTCGAAGTCCATGCCGACGCGGGCGGCGGTGGCGGCGGTCATGTCGGTGGCGATGAAGCCGGGGGCGACCGCGTTGGCGGTGATGCCGAACTTGCCCAGCTCGATGGCCAGTGTCTTGGTGAAGCCCTGCAGTCCGGCCTTGGCAGCGGAGTAGTTGGCCTGCCCGCGGTTGCCCTGGGCGGAGGACGAGGAGAGGTTGACGATCCGTCCGAACCCGGCGTCCACCATGTGCTTCTGAACCGCCCTGGTCATCAGGAAGGCACCCTTGAGGTGCACCCCCATCACGATGTCCCAGTCCGACTCCGACATCTTGAACAGCAGGTTGTCGCGCAGCACACCGGCGTTGTTGACCAGCACCGTGGGGGCGCCCAGCTCGGCGGCGATCCGGTCGACGGCGGCCTGCACCTGCTCGGCGTCCGCCACGTCGGCGCCCACCGCCAGCGCCCGGCCGCCCGCGGCGGTGATCCTGTCGACGGTCTCCTTGCCCGCGGACTCCTCCAGGTCCACCACCGCGACGGCGAAACCGTCGGCGGCCAGGCGGACCGCGGTGGCGGCGCCGATGCCGCGGGCGGCCCCGGTGACGATGGCGACGCGGGGGGCGGTGCTCTGCTCGGTCATGTGGTTACTCGCATTCCTTGGAGTCGTTGCCTGTGGGTGGTTGCCTGCGGGTCGTTTGTCTGCGGGTCGTTTGTCTGCCGGTCGTTTGTCTGCGGGTCGTTGTCTGAGGGGCGTTGCCTGCGGTTCGTCGTCCGTACGGCGGTCCGGGGTGGAGCGGGGTACGGAGCGGGCCGGCCCGGTGTCAGGGCCGGGCCGCACCGCATCCGTCCGGCTCAGGCGGGCTGATGACGCCTGAGCTCACGGCGCGCCAGCGACCGCCGGTGGACCTCGTCCGGACCGTCGGCGAAGCGCAGGGTGCGTGCCCCCGCCCACAGCCGGGCCAGCGGGAAGTCCTGGGACACCCCGCCGCCGCCGTGGGTCTGGATCGCCTTGTCCAGGATCCACTCCACCGCGGCCGGAGTGGCGATCTTGATGGCCTGGATCTCGGTGTGTGCACCCCGGTTGCCCACCGTGTCCATCAGCCAGGCGGTCTTCAGCACCAGCAGCCGCAGCTGCTCGATGCGCACCCGGGACTCGGCGATCCACTCCTGGACCACACCCTGCTCGGCCAGCGGCTTGCCGAAGGCGCTGCGCTCCAGGGCCCGGCGGCACATCAGCTCCACCGCGCGCTCGGCCGTGCCGATCAGCCGCATGCAGTGGTGGATGCGGCCCGGACCCAGCCTGGCCTGTGCGATGGCGAATCCCTCGCCCTCACCGGCGATCAGATTGGCTGCGGGCACCCGCACATCCTCGAAGAGCACCTCGCCGTGGCCGCCGTGCGGTCCGTCGGTGTAGCCGAAGACGGTCATGCCGCGGACCACCGTGACACCGGGGGTGTCGCGGGGCACCAGGATCATGGACTGCCGGCGGTGCCTGGGCGCGTCCGGGTCGGTCCGGCCCATCACCACGAAGATCTCGCAGGCCGGGTCCATGGCGCCGGTCGACCACCACTTGCGGCCGTTGATCACGTAGTGGTCGCCGTCCCGCTCGATCCGGGTGGCGATGTTGGTGGCGTCGGACGAGGCCACCTCCGGCTCGGTCATGCAGAACGCCGACCGGATCTCGCCCTCCAGCAGCGGCTTCAGCCAGCGGTCGCGCTGCTCGGCGGTGCCGAACTCGGCCAGCACCTCCATGTTGCCGGTGTCCGGTGCCGCGCAGTTGAGCGCCTCCGGGGCCAGGTGCGGACTGCGGCCGGTGATCTCCGCCAGCGGTGCGTACTGGAGATTGGTCAGCCCGGCGCCGTGGTCACCCGGGAGGAAGAGGTTCCACAGCCCGCGGCGGCGCGCCTCGGCCTTGAGGCCGGCCATCAGCGGCGGCCGCGCCCAGGGGTCCCCGGCGGCGGCCACCTGCTCCTCGAAGAGCGGCTCGGCCGGGTACACCACCTCGTCCATGAAGGCCAGCAGCCGGCCGCGCAGCTCCTCGGTACGGCTGTCGTAGGCGAACTCCATCGGTCAGGACCCTTCCGTCAGGAGGGACTCCAGCGCCGCCGCGACCAGCGGCGGCACCATGGCCCCGATGTGCGAGAAGCCGCCACCCACGGTCTTGCCCTGGGTGAAGCGGTAGTGGATGCCCTCGGCGATGATCGCCAGCTTGTAGCGGGCGAAGGCCACGTACCAGGGCAGCGGGGTGGTGTCGAGGCCGCTGCGGTCGGCGTACCGGGCCACCAGCTCGGCCATGGCGGGGAAGCCGGCCCCGGCGCTGACCGCCGAGGACACCGGGTTCTGCGGCACCTCGCGGGCGATGTCCCAGTACACCTGCATCAGCCCCAGGTCGGCGAGCGGGTCGCCCAGCGTCGCCATCTCCCAGTCCAGTACGGCCGCCACCCGGTCGTCCGGTCCGAAGATCGCATTGTCCAGCCGGTAGTCGCCGTGCACCACGGCGACGCGCTGGACCGCCGGCACCGAGCCGCGCAGCCGCTGGTACAGCTCCTCCATGCCCTTGATCTCACGGCTGCGGGACGCCTGGAACTGGCGCTGCCAGCGCTCCACCTGGCGCGCCATGTAGCCCTCCGGGCGGCCGAAGTCGGCGAGGCCCACCTCGGCGGGGTCCACCGCGTGCAGCTCGCCCAGCACGTCGACCAGGTGCGCCGACAGGCGGCGGGCGCGGGCCGCGCCCAGGTCCGCGGTGTCCTCGGCGGTGCGGTAGACGGTGCCGTGGACCTCCTCCATCAAGTAGAAGGGGGCGCCGAGCACCTCGGGGTCCTCGCACAGCAGATGGGTGGCGGGCACCGGTACGGCCGTTCCGGACAGCGCCGTGATCACCCGGTACTCCCGGGCCATGTCATGGGCGGTGGCGAGCACATGGCCGAGCGGGGGGCGGCGCAGCACCCAGCGGGAGCCGCCGTCGCTGACCGTGTAGGTGAGATTGGACTTCCCGCCGGCTATCAGCCGGGCGGAGAGGGGACCGGCGGTCAGACCGGGTTGGGCCTGCGTCAGATGGGCGTGCAGCCGGTCCAGGTCGAGGCCCGGGGGCTGGTCGGCCATGGGTGCCGTCCTTTCGCCGCGGCCGGGCTGGTCCCGGCGCCGCCCCGTCACCATACCGACCAGTAGGTATGTCCGCTAGAGTGGCACTGTGCGATCCACCCGGGGAGAGGAGTCCAGGTGACCGACGCCCGCCGCAGACCTGCAGGGGAGCCACCGGCCCGGCCCCGGCCCGTACGCTCCGCGCTCCCCGGGACGCTGCGCCCGGACACCCCCGGCCGGGCCCCGCGCGGGGACGCGGAGGCCGCACTGCCCGTCCAGGCGCGGCTGCTCGCCGTCGCCAGCTCCCTCTTCGCCGAACGCGGCTTCGCCCAGACGTCGGTGCAGGACATCGTGGAGCGCGCGGGCGTCACCAAGGGCGCGATGTACCACTACTACTCCGCCAAGGACGACCTGCTCCAGGAGATCTACACCCGGCTGCTGGAGCTGCAGACCCGGCGGCTGGCCGAGATCGCCGCGGGCGGCGGCCCCGCAGCCGGGCGGCTGCGCGCCGCGGCGGCGGACGTGGTGGTGACCACGCTGGACCACCTGGACGACGCTGTGGTCTCCATGCGGTCCATGCACATGCTTCCGCCAGGCCGCCAGGCCGCCGTGCGCAGCGGGCGCCGTCGCTACCACGAGCGGTTCCGGGCGCTGGTGGAGGAGGGGCAGCAGGCCGGGGAGCTGCGCCCGGAGGTCTCCGCGGACCTCGTGGTGCACCAGTTCTTCGGCGGGGTCCACCACCTGGGCACCTGGTACCGGCCCGACGGCGAGCTGCGTCCGGAGGAGATCGGCCGGACATTTGCGGATCTGCTCCTACGGGGGCTGGCGATCGGGTGAAGCTCCTGTGGAAGTAAGGAGCAAAACTGGCCGATGCCAGAACAAGCGTTTACTATGCCGCCAGACCTGGCAGATCAGTCGGACATTTGTATAGTGTCCGCCAGCAGCCGTCGGCTGCTCGGCGGAGCTCCCAGGACTGCGGGACGCCGGCACGCCGTTACTGCGCCCCCCGACGGACACGAGCACGTCGGGCGCGACATGGGGACGGACTCATGGTGCTGGGGGAGATCGAGATCGCCCGTACATTCGAAGGCCCGCTGAAGGCTCCCGGCCATCTGATCCGGGTGGCCCAGCAGGTGCACACCCGGCTGTGGGCGGAGCAGGTCGGCGCGGAGCTGACGGCCCCCCAGTTCGGGGTGCTGCTCGCCCTGGCCCTGGAGCCCGGCTCGGACCAGCGGACCGTGGGGGAGCGGGCGTCGCTGGACAAGGCCACCATGGCCGAGATGGTCGGCCGGCTGGTGCGGCGCGGGCTGGTGCTGCGCCGCCGCGACCCCGCCGACGGCCGCCGCAAGCTGCTGGCCCTCTCCCCGAGCGGCGCGCAGCAGGTGCGCGAGGCCACCGCGGGAGTGGTGCGCGTCCAGCGGATGCTGTTCGAGCCGCTCGACCAGACCGAGCAGCAGGACCTGGTCGCCCTCCTCGGCCGGATAGCCCGGCTGGAACCGGTCGCCGTCGCCGCGCTGGCCGAGGCCCGGCCGCTGCTGGACGCCCAGCGGGCCGTCGGCTATCTGATCCGGGTCGGCCAGCAGGTGCACACCCGGCTGTGGAACGAGCACATCGGCGCGGACCTCACCGCGCCCCAGTACGCCGTGCTGGAGGTCCTCTCCCTGGAGCCCGGCATCGATCAGCGGACCGTGGGGGAGCGGGCCTCGCTGGACAAGGCCACCATGGCCGAGATGGTCAGCAGGCTGGTGCGGCGCGGCCTGGTGCTGCGCCGCCGCGACCCCGCCGACGGCCGCCGCAACCTGCTGGCCCTCTCGCCGGTCGGCCAGGAGGTGCTGGGCCGCTGCGCCCCGGGGGTCGACGAGGTCCAGCGGCTGCTGCTGGAGCCGCTGGACGAGGCCGAGCGGATCCGGGCCATGGAGCTGCTGCGGAAGACCGCACGGCTGTAGCGGACGGCCCTCCTCACCACCAGAGGTGGCCGGCAAACCTGCCGGAAATGTGATCTCAGCAACGCTCCCCAGCGGAATCCGCTGGTGGGAGCGGTGCGGGCAAACAAAGGCGAGCCCGGCTGTCGGTGACACTCCATAGAATCACCACATGTCGTCAGTCCTGTCGAACCCCGGAGATCTGAGCCACCTCGGTGCCCTCGGCGACCTCCAGCGTGCCGTGGACCGCGCCAACGACGCGGTGCGCGCCTACGTGGCGGAGGTCGAGGGTGAGCTGCGGCGATGTGGCGGCGCTCAGCAGGGCGCGCGTCCCTCCTGGAGCGACCGCCAGTCGGCCACCCTCGCCGACCTGCAGGGCGTCTACCTGGTGGCGCTTCAGGCGCTGTGGACGGCCTCCAAGGAGCTGGACACCGCCGCCTGAAGCGGCCCCGGGGGCAGCGCCCCCCAAGGTGACAAGCCGTGACCGGAGGGAAGCGGCCGTTCACCCCCGTCCCGTCGATCGAGCGGTGCCGTCGCAGGGAGTCTCCCGGCGGCGGCACCGCACAGTTGTCCACAGGCCCGGAAAACCGGTTGCGGTTCGGCGCCGTGGCGGGCACGCTCGGTGACCATGGCGAACTCCTGACATCTGCCGCCGCCCGGCAGTGACCCGGCCGGCCATCCTGCACCGTCTCCCCCACCAGACCCGGCCGTCCAGCACGGCGGGGTTCTCGGCACGCCTCCGTACGGCCCGCACCGGGCGTGTGGCGGGCGCCGGCCACCGCACCCCCGACCGCACCCCTCAACGGAGCGTCATGTCGCTCATCCAGCTGCCGATGTCCGACCCCGGCAGTCCCGACCTCACCTCACCATCGCGCTTCCTGCGCTGGCTGCGCCGCTCCCAGCGGCGCGGACAGCTGCTGGCCGTCCTGTGGGGCGTGCTGCAGATGGGCGCCCAGGCGGCCATCCCGCTGCTGATCGGCCGGGGCGTCCAGGCCGCCGTCGACCGCGACCCGGACGCCATCTGGCTCTGCGGCGCCGGCGCCTTCCTGCTGGGCGCCGTCCAGGCCGCCGCCGCCACCATGCTGCACCGCCAGGCGGTGTGGAACTGGATCACCGCCGCCTCCCAGATCCGCCAGCTGGTGGCCCGTCAGGCCTCCAGACTCGGCGGAGGTCTCTCCCACCGCATCGCCACCGGCGAGGTCGTGGCCGTCAGCTCCGGCGACGTGGAGAAGATCGGCTGGTTCGTCGAGATCACCGCCCGGCTGTGGGCCGCCGTCGCCGTCTGGCTCGCCGTCTCCGCGGTGGTGCTCGCCCGTCAGCCCGTCCTCGGCCTCGCCGTCCTGCTGGGTGTGCCGGTGCTCGCCGTCTCCATCTGGCCGCTGATCGGCCCCTTCGAGCGCCGCTTCGACCAGCAGCGGTCCCTCGGCGGCAAGGCCAGTGAACTGGCCGCGGACACCGTGGCCGGACTGCGGGTGCTGCGCGGCATCGGCGGGGAGGAGCTCTTCCTCGCCCGCTACCGCGAGGCCTCGCAGAAGGTCCGCGCCGCAGCCGTACGCGCCGCCCGGGTCTGGGCCGTGATGCGGGCCCAGCAGGTGCTGCTGCCGGGCGCTTTCGTGGTGGGCGTCACCTGGTACGGCGCCCATCTGGTGGTCACCGGCGCCATGGGCATCGGCGAGCTGATCGCCGTGTACGGCGCCACCGCGTTCCTGGCCGGACCGCTGCGGGTGCTCGGCGAGGCCGCCCACGCCTGGACCGTCGCCCGGGTCTCCGCCGGGCGCGCCGTCAGGGTGCTCAGCCTCGCCCGTACCGACGGCGGCGGTGAGGCCGGCACCGCCGTGCTCAGCCCCGACCGGGCGGCCCGCTCCGACCTCCACGACCCCGCCACCGGCCTCACGGCCGCCGCGGGCCGGCTGACCGCCGTGGTCTGCGGCGACCCCGATGTGGCAGGGGCGCTGGCCGAGCGGCTCGGCGGCCATCTGCCGGGCGCCGCCCGTGCGGACGGCGCGGACCACGACCCCGCCGATGCGGCGGAGCGGCGGACCACCGCGGTCAGCCTGCCTGCGACGGCGGAGGACCCCGCGGCGGCCCAGGACGGCCCCCGCGCGCCCTCGGCCCGGCTGGGCGGCGTCCCCCTGGACGCACTGCCGCTCGCCGACGCCCGCGCCGCCGTGCTGGTCCACGACAAGGAACCGGTACTGCTCTCCGGCACCCTCGCCGAGCTCTTCGCCGTCCCCTCCTCAGGCCGGGTCACTCCCCCCGAGGCACTGGCCGCCGTCCGCGCGGACGACGCCCTCGACGCCCTGGTGGACAACTCCCCCGAGTCCGGCGGCGACCCCATGCGGTCGCGGATCACCGAGCGCGGCAGATCGCTCTCCGGCGGCCAGCGCCAGCGCCTGGCCCTCGCCCGCTCGCTGGTCGCCGACCCGCCGGTGCTCGTCCTCGACGAACCCACCAGCGCCGTCGACGCCCACACCGAGTCCCGGATCGCCGACGGCCTCAAGGAGATCCGCCGAGGACGCACCACCGTGGTCCTCGCCACCAGCCCGCTGCTGCTGGACCGCGCCGACCAGGTCGCCCTGGTGCAGGACGGCAGAGTGGTCGCCACCGGCACCCACCGCGAGCTGATGCACACCGAGCCCCGCTACCGCATGGTGGTCACCCGCGAGGAGACCGCCGCCCTCGAGGAGACCGTATGAAGCCCCCGGCCGATCCCGCGGCCCAGGAACGCGAGGCGGCGAGCCTGCTGCCGGTGGGCTCCCGGGCCGCAGTACGCAGCTATGTCCGTCTGCTGGCCTCCCGCCACCGGGGACGCTTCGCCGCGGTGGTGGGCCTGCACGCCGTGGGCGCCGTGGCCGGACTGGTCGGCCCCTGGGTCCTCGGCCGGCTGGTCGACCAGCTGGACTCCCACACCACCGAGGGCCGGATCGCCCAGGCGGCCCTCTGGTACCTGCTGGCCCTCGCGGTGCAGTCCGCCTTCACCGGCATGTCACGGCTGCGCGCCGCCGTCCTCGGCGAGCAGGTGCTCGCCGACCTCCGGGAGGACTTCCTGGTCCGCTCGGTGGCCCTGCCGCCGGGCGTGCTGGAGCGGGCCGGCACCGGAGACCTGGTGTCCCGCGCCACCACCGACGTCGACCGGCTCTCCCGGTCGGTGCGCGACGCGATGCCCGAACTCTCGGTGGCCGTGGTCTCGGTGCTGCTGGTGCTCGGCGCCCTCGCCCTCACCTCACCGCTGCTCGCGCTCACCTCACTGGTCGGCCTCCCCGTGCTGCTGGCCGGCTCCCGCTGGTACTTCCGCCGCGCCCCGCAGTCGTACCGCGCCGAGTCGGCCTCCTACGCGGCCGTCAACACCGTCCTCGCCGAGACCGTCGACGCCGGGCGCACCGTGGAGGCGCTGCGCCTCGGCGACCAGCGGGTCGCCCTGACCGACCAGCGGATCCGCACCTGGCTCTCCTGGGAGCGCTACACCATGTGGCTGCGCACCCGGTACTTCCCCACCGTCGACCTGCCCTACGTCCTGGCGACCGTCGCCACCCTCACCCTCGGCGGCGTCTACACCCTCCACGGCTGGCTGGGCGTCGGACAGCTCACCGCCGGGGTGCTCTATGCGCAGATGCTGATCGAGCCGGTCGACCTGATCCTGCGCTGGTACGACGAACTGCAGGTGGGGCAGGCCTCGCTGGCCCGGCTGGTGGGCGTCCGGGAGATCGAGGACACCGAGGTGGACCACACCATCGCACCCGACGGCCGCCGGGTCCGCGCCGACGAGGTGCGCTTCGGCTACCGGGAGGGCGCCGACGTGCTGCACGGCATCAGCCTGGACGTCCAGCCGGGCGCCCGGCTGGCGCTGGTGGGGCCCTCGGGGGCCGGCAAGTCCACCCTCGGCCGGCTGCTCGCCGGCATCTACGCACCGAGGCGCGGACGGGTCACCCTCGGCGGTGCGGCGCTCGCCGAGATGCCCGCCGAACGGGTCCGCTCCCATGTCGCCCTGGTCAACCAGGAGCACCACGTCTTCGTGGGCACCCTGCGGGACAATCTGCTGCTCGCCCGCCCTACCGCGGACGACAGCGAGCTGCGCGAGGCTCTGGACTCCGTCGACGCGGGGCCGTGGGTCGAGGCACTGCCGGCCGGCCTGGACACCGAGGTCGGCTCCGGCGGAACCGCCCTCACCCCGCCGCAGGCCCAGCAGCTGGCACTGGCCCGCCTGGTCCTGGCCGACCCGCACACCCTGGTGCTGGACGAGGCCACCTCGCTGC
>NZ_LIQR01000566.1 GCF_001418575.1 Peterkaempfera griseoplana | reverse complement strand
CCGGCTGCTGGGGCCCGGCGATGGACGAGATGCGGCGCGAGGCCTACACCTCGTCCATCGCCGGGCCCCAGCAGCCGGCTCCGGTGCGGAAGCTCAGTCCGGTGAGGGTGTTCTCCGGGCGGTTCACCGGATCGCTGGACCACTCCACCGTGGTCCGCTCGGGCGCCGTGGCGGCCATAGGGTCGGCCGCGGCGTCCCGGTGACAGACCATGGTGCGGCCGTCGTCCTCCAGCCGCATCTGCCACCAGGCTGTGTTGGCCCCGAAGACGGCGAGGTTGCCCCCGGCGCGGACGAAGTCCTCCACCCGGTCCCGCATCTCCCAGGTCCAGTACTCGTCGTGGCCGTTGACCACCAGCAGCCGGTGGCCGTGCAGGGTGTGCGGGTCGAGGTGCAGATCGAGGTTGGAGCAGTAGTCGACGTCCGGGCCGTGGGCGCGCAGCCAGCGCATCAGGCCCTCCTCCCAGCGTTCGGGAGGCGGCCCGCCGCCGGGGCGGTCGAAGCTGACCCGGGCGGCGCGGGCGGGGTCCTCGGTCCAGTAGAGGCCCTCGCCGGGCACTCCGCTGCGGTTGTAGGCCTGCCAGGTGGCGAACGGCACCGAGAGCAGGGTCCGCGCCCGGGGGCCGGCCTCGGCCGGCCGCACCACGAACCAGACCTCGCTGTCCTCGCCCCGGCCGGGGCTGAAGACCGCCCGGTAGAGGGAGCTGCGCCAGCTGTGCGGGACGTCGAGTACCCAGCTGCCGCAGGTCACCGCCGCCCGGTGCACCGTGCGTCCGTCCACGGCGTCCTCGACCGTCACCCGGCCGGGCATGTCACCGGGCCCCTCGCCGGTCACCGTGAAGCGGAGGCCTTCGCCCTGTCTGCAGGAGGTCGCCGCCGCATACGCCACCAAGGTCACTGCCATGCCGCCTTCCGTTCGGCATCCTGCCGATGCGGCGGCGTCCCTGACGCACCGTCCGACAAAATCCCCCGCTGGTCCAGACCATTCGGAGATTGGCATAGACCAATGATGGGGTCAAGGCCGACGACGGGGTCCGCCGCCCGGAATCGCCGAAGCCCGCCCGGCGGACCGGAGACCGGTCGCCGGGCGGGCCGTCGGTGTGCGACGGGCGGACCGTCGGGGTGGGGCGGCAGGCGGGCCGCCGGTGTGTCAGGGGTGCGCCGCCGGTGGTGGGCCGGCGGGCCGGGGCTCAGTGGCCGCTGACGGCGTGCGGGGTGTAGGGCTGCTCCAGCTGCTCGGCCTCCTTGTCGTCCAGCTGGAGGTCCAGGGCGGCCAGGGCGTCCTGCAGATGGTGCTCCTTGGTGGCGCCGATGATCGGAGCGGTCACCGTGGGCTGCCGGAGCAGCCAGGCCAGAGCCACCTGGGCGCGGGTGGCCCCGCGTGCCTCGGCGATCCGGCCGACCGCCTCCACGATCTCCCGGTCGCCCTCGGGGTAGAGGCCCTTGCCGAACTCGTCGGTGCGGGCCCGGAGGGTGTCGGTGCCCCACTCGCGGGTGAGCCGGCCGCGGGCCAGCGGGCTCCAGGGGAGGACGCCCACGCCCTGGTCGGCGCAGAGCGGGAGCATCTCCCGCTCCTCCTCGCGGTACAGCAGGTTGTAGTGGTTCTGCATGGAGACGAACCGCGTCCAGCCGTGCCGTTCCGCGGTGTACTGGGCCTTGGCGAACTGCCAGGCGTACATCGAGCTGGCGCCGATGTAGCGGGCCTTGCCGGCCTTGACCACGTCGTGCAGGGCCTCCATGGTCTCCTCGATCGGAGTGCGGGGGTCCCAGCGGTGGATCTGGTAGAGGTCGACGTAGTCCGTGCCCAGCCGGCGCAGACTGTTGTCGATCTCGGTCATGATCGCCTTGCGCGACAGCCCGCGGCCGTTGGGCCCCGGCCGCATCACCCCATGGACCTTGGTGGCGATCACGATCTCCTCGCGGCGGGCGAACTCGGCGAGCGCCCGGCCGACGATCTCCTCGCTGGTGCCGTCGGAGTACACATTGGCGGTGTCGAAGAAGGTGACACCGGCCTCGACCGCCTGCCTGATCAGCGGCCGGGACCGCTCCTCGTCCAGGGTCCACTCGTGGTTGCCGCGCTCCGGGACGCCGTAGCTCATGCACCCGAGGCAGAGCCGGGAGACATCCATGCCGGTGGATCCGAGTTTGACGTACTGCATCGTCCTCATGCCTCCTGGGCGCTCGCGGGGGCGCGCGCCGGTGGTGCGGGGGTGGCGCGGCCCGGGGACGCGAAGTCTCGTCCCTGGAGGGCAGGCTCTCACCTGTGCCGGTCGTGCAGAAACGGATACCGGTCGCCGGGAGCGGTGTCGTGCGGACTCCAGCCGCTCGGCGCAGCGCCCGGCGGACATCCGGCCAGGACGCCTCCTTTTCGCGGCAGTTGGGGCCTGACCTGGGGTGTCTGCGGCGCCGGAATGTGTTTTGCAATCGTTATCGAAGTTCACATGGACACTGATCCGCCTTAATCATAAGTTTTGCGCGTTGACAAATAGTCAGGGCTTTTGGAGAGGGGCGACTTCCATGCTCAAGCGATCGGGTGTGCTGTTGGCGGCGGGGCTTCCGCTGGTGCTGGCCCTGGCCGCGTGCGGCTCGAACGGCGGATCGACGCCGGCCGGCGGCAGCAGCAGCGGCAGCAGCAGCAAGCCGGCGGCCAAGGGGAAGATCGGCGTCATCCTCCCCGACACCAAGTCCTCCGCCCGGTGGGAGGGGGCCGACCGCAAGTACCTGGAGCAGGCCTTCAAGGCGGCCGGCGTGCAGTACGACATCCAGAACGCCCAGGGTGACAAGGCCCAGTTCCAGACCATCGCCGACCAGATGCTGACCAGCGGTGTCACCGTGCTGATCATCGTCAACCTGGACAGCGGAACCGGCAAGGCCGTCCTCGACAAGGCCAAGCAGCAGGGCGTGGCCACCATCGACTACGACCGGCTCACCCTCGGCGGCAGCGCCAAGTACTACGTCTCCTTCGACAACGTCGCGGTCGGCAAGCTGCAGGGCGAGGGCCTGCAGAAGTGCCTCACCGACGAGGGCAAGAAGGACGCGAAGATCGTCTACCTCAACGGCTCGCCCACCGACAACAACGCGACGCTGTTCAAGCAGGGCTACGACGGGGTGCTGTCCAAGGTGTCCGGCTACCAGAAGGTCGCCGACCAGTCCGTCCCCGACTGGGACAACCAGCAGGCCGGCACCATCTTCGAGCAGATGTACACCCAGCAGAGCGGCAAGATCGACGGAGTGCTGGCCGCCAACGACGGACTCGGCGCCGCGGCCATCGCCGTGCTGAAGAAGAACCACGTCAACGGCAAGGTCCCGGTCACCGGCCAGGACGCCACCGTCCAGGGCCTGCAGAACATCCTCAACGGCGACCAGTGCATGACCGTCTACAAGGCCGTCAAGAAGGAGGCGGACGCCGCCTCGCAGCTCGCCATCTCCCTGGCCAACGGCACCGAGGGCCAGACCACCGGCACCGTCCACGACCCCGAGGGCAACCGGGACGTCCCGTCCGTGCTGCTCCAGCCCGAGGCGATCACCAAGGACAACGTCAAGGCCGTGGTCGACGACGGCTACGTCACCAAGGACGAGCTCTGCAAGGGCGAGTACGCCGACAAGTGCGCCAAGGCCGGAATCCAGTAACGGAACCTCCGAGACCGCCCCGGTGCCGGGTCTGCCTCCCACGGCACCGGGGCTCGCACGACGACCCAGGAAGACACATGACTGAACCCATCCTGTCCCTCCGGCAGGTGAACAAGAGCTTCGGCCCCGCGCACGTCCTCAAGGACGTGG
The DNA here is from genome assembly GCF_001418575.1 of Peterkaempfera griseoplana. GTDB lineage: Bacteria > Actinomycetota > Actinomycetes > Streptomycetales > Streptomycetaceae > Peterkaempfera > Peterkaempfera griseoplana. The sequence goes on along the minus strand of NZ_LIQR01000566.1, from coordinate 2,934 downwards.
ACTTCAACGCCTACCCCGGCGAGGTCATGGCACTGGTCGGCGACAACGGCGCGGGCAAGTCCACCCTGACCAAGTGCATCGGGGGCATCCACCCGATCGACTCCGGCAGCTACGAGTTCGACGGCCGGCCCGTCCGGGTGCACGAACCGCGGGACGCCTCCGCGCTCGGCATCGAGATCGTCTATCAGGACCTCGCGCTCTGCGACAACCTGGACATCGTCCAGAACATGTTCCTGGGCCGCGAGGAGCGCTCCGGCATGGTGCTGGACCGCGCCTCCATGGAGGAGCGCGCGCTGCAGACCCTCGCCGGGCTGTCCGTGCGCACCGTCACCTCCGTCCGCCAGCGGGTCGCCTCGCTCTCCGGCGGTCAGCGGCAGACGGTGGCCATCGCCCGTGCCGTGCTGTGGAACAGCAAAGTGGTCATCCTGGACGAGCCCACGGCGGCGCTGGGCGTGGCCCAGACCAAGCAGGTCCTCGACCTGGTCCGCCGGCTCGCCGACGCCGGACTCGCCGTCATCCTCATCTCCCACAACATGAATGACGTGCTCTCGGTGGCCGACCGGATCTCGGCGCTCTACCTCGGCCGGATGGCCGCCGAGGTCCGCCGGGCCGACATCGACCACACCCGGATCGTGGAGCTGATCACCACCGGACGCTCCGGCGACCTGGGCCTGGCGCCCGAGCAGACCGGGGAGACCGGCGACCCGGACGCGACCCCGGCCGCGGGTGGGTCCGACCCGGCCGGCGAGGCCGACGCGATCCGCCCCGGTGATGCGATCGGCCCGGTCGTGGAGCCCGCGGGCCCCGCCGAGACCCCCACCGCAACGGACACGGACGACGAGGTGCCCGCATGACCTCCGTAACCCCGGAAGCCCCCCAGCTGGACGGCCCGGCCGAGAAGCCGGCCGTGGGCGGCCCCCGCCGCTCGCCCGCCGACGAGCTCAAGGGCCATCTCCAGGCCTACACGGCCCGGGTCCGCGGGGGAGACATGGGCTCCCTCCCCGCCGCACTCGGACTGGTCGTGCTCTGCGCCGTCTTCGGCACGCTGCGGCCGGCGTTCCTGACGGCGGGCAACTTCGCCAACCTCTTCACCCAGGGCGCGGTGATCACCACCATCGCCATGGGTCTGATCTTCGTCCTGCTGCTGGGAGAGATCGACCTCTCGGCGGGCTTCGCCAGCGGCGTCGCCGGGGCGGTGCTGGCGGTGACGCTGACCAAGCACGGCTGGCCGCTGCCCGTCGCCCTGGCGGCGACGATCGTCACCGGAGTGGTCATCGGGCTCGTCCTGGGCACCCTGGTCGCCCGGGTCGGCATACCGTCCTTCGTGGTGACCCTGGGCGGTTTCCTCGCCTTCCAGGGTGTGGTTCTGATCATCATCGGGCAGGGCGGCAACATCCCCATCACCAACGAGACCGTGTTGGCGATCCAGAACAACAACCTCTCTCCCGCCCTGGGCTGGGTGCTCTTCGCCCTGGTCGCCGCCGGGTACGCCGCGACCCGGGTGCTGGTGGCGCGCTCCCGCCGGCGCAAGGGACTGGACACCGAGCCGCTGGTGGTCTCCGCGGTCAAGGTGGCCGGCGTGGTGGCGATCACGGCCGCGGCCGTCGCCGTCCTCAACGAGGAGCGCAGCCGCAACGTCATGGTGGTCAGCCTCAAGGGCGTGCCGATCGTGGTGCCCGTCATAGTGGTGCTGCTGGCCCTGGGGACCTTCGTCCTCGGTTACACCCGCTACGGGCTGCACATCTACGCCGTCGGCGGCAACGCCGAGGCCGCCCGCCGGGCGGGCATCAAGGTGGCCCGGATCCGCACGTCGGTCTTCGTCATCTGCTCCACCATGGCCGCGGTCGCGGGAATCTTCGCCGCCTCCCGGGCGAACTCCGTCGACCCCAACGCGGGCGGCAGCAACACCCTGCTCTACGCGGTCGGCGCGGCGGTCATCGGCGGCACCAGCCTCTTCGGCGGCCGCGGCCGGATCGTGGACGCCGTGGTGGGCGGTGCCGTGGTGGCAGTCATCGACAACGGCATGGGCCTGCTCGGGTACAGCTCGGGCGTCAAGTTCGTGGTCACCGGGCTGGTCCTGGTCGTCGCGGCGGGCGTGGACGCGCTCTCCCGGCGGCGTGCGGCGGCGTCCGGGGCCTGAGCGGCATCGAAATCCCGGGGGCGGGGGCCTCGTCCGGGCCGGTTGGCACACCGGCCCGGGCGAGGACCGGGAAAGGACCGGGGAAGGCGTAAACGAGTGCCGTCGGTGAGGGGTTGGGGCCGGGGTGGGTAGGACACCCGGCCCCGGCCCCTTCGCCTTGATGCGGGTGTTGTCGACCCCGTACATCCGGGGACCGGGTGGCTGCTCCGCGACCTCTGTGACGCCGCACGTCTGCCGTCTGCCGTCTGCCGTCTGCCGTTCGCCGTCCGCCGTCGTGGAGGAGCCCATGCCGTATCTGCTGCTCGCCCTGGCCATCTCCGCCGAGGTCTGTGCGACGACCTGCCTCAAGCTCACCGACGGGTTCAGCCGGCTGCTGCCCAGCCTCGCGGTGGCGACCGGCTATGCCCTCTCCTTCCTGCTGCTGGGCCGGGCGCTCAAGCACATTCCGGTGTCCGTGGCCTACGCCCTGTGGTCCGGTGCGGGCACGGCCGCGGTCGCGGCGATCGGCGTGGTGGCCTTCGGCGAGCAGCTCGGCCGGTTGCAGTGGCTCGGCATCGTCCTGGTCATCGTCGGCGTCGTGGTGCTGAACCTCCGGGGATCGCACTGACGCCTGCCGCACGGTGGTTGCTGGACAGGGGTGGGCCCCCGGGCACGTGGTGGGTGCTCGGGGGCCTGGGTGGTGCTGGGGGGTGGCTCAGTACCAGTGGTCGGTCTGCCAGAAGTTCCCGGCGGCGTCGGGGCTGCCGTAGCGGTCGTTCGTGTAGGTCAGGGCCCACTTGATCTGGGTGGCGGGG
>NZ_LIQR01000565.1 GCF_001418575.1 Peterkaempfera griseoplana | reverse complement strand
CCGCGGGCCTGGCCGCGGCCGGCTACGGAGCCTTCGCCTTCGCCATGACGGCGGGCCGGCTGAGCGGCACCTGGATGTCGATGCGGCTGGGCCAGACCAGGGTGATGGCCGGCGGCGGCATGCTCGCCTGCGTGGGCATGCTGACGGCCGCTCTGGCACCGGCGGTGCCGGTGGTGCTGGCCGGGTTCGTCCTGGTGGGCCTGGGGCTGGCCAACATGTTCCCGCTGGCCATCGCCAGGGCCGGCACGCTGGCCGGGCCGCAGGGCGTGGCCACGGCCTCCACGCTCGGCTATGCGGGCATGCTGATCGGCCCGCCGGTCATCGGCTTCCTGGCGGACGGCCTGGGCCTGCCCGGGGCGCTCACCACGGTCGCGGTGCTGGCCGCGGTCTCCGGGGCCATCGCGGTCGGCACCGACCGCCGCCGCGGCTGACGGGCCGCCAGGCGGCCCGACGGGCCGGGCCGCCACGGGACCGGGAGCCGGCGGGTCAGGGCCTCCGGGGTCTGGGCCTCCGGGGTCAGGGGTTCAGGGCGCCGCGGTGGGGTCCCCGGTCCCCTGCGGCGGCTCCCCCGGCAGATGCAGATCCCAGCCCACCAGGGCCCGCAGCTGCTCCGCCGTGACACCGTCGGGCACCGGGCGGGGGGCGGGCGTACGGATCGGCGGCTCCCAGCCGTCCTCCGGGGTCCAGCGGCGGACGACCCTGGCGGGCGCCCCGGCGACCACACTGTGGTCGGGGACCTCCCCGCGCACCACGGCGCCCGCCGCGACCACCACATTGCGCCCGATGCGGGACCCGGGCAGGATCACCGCCCCGGTGCCGATCCAGCTGCCCGAACCGATCTCCACCGGCTCGTTGCGCGGCCACTGCTTGCCGATCGGCAGCTCCGGATCGCGGTACTCATGACCCTGGTCGGTGATGTACACCCGGGGTCCGGTCCAGACGTCGTCGCCGATCACGATCGACTGATGGCCGACGACATGGCTCTCACGGCCGATCACACAGCCGCCACCGATCCGCACGATCGGCTCGGGGCCCAGGTCCAGCCCCGGCAGGAAACCCGCGGACAGGGTCACCTGCTCCCCGACGATGCAGAACGGCCCCAGGTGGATCCAGGCCTCGTTGAAGACCGTGCCCAGCGGGAAGGCGAGTCTGGTGCCGTCACCGAGGCTGCCGAAGCGGTACGGCCCCGGCCGGTCGGCGGAGACCGCGCCGTGCTCCTGCACCCATCGCCACCCGCGGTGCACCAGCCGGCCGACGGCGCGGCGGCGGCGGTCCCGGACGGTGGAGAGCAGCGAGCGCGGAGAGAGCATGGCCACACCGTAGCCGCCGCGGGGCGGCCGTGATCAGGCAGGGGAGCAACGTCACACCCCGGGGCGCGCGCCGTGGCCGCCCCACTGGCACACTCCCCCCATGGAGATGGCCGACCACATCGAAGCCCTGCGCCAGGAGGGGCGGTTGCTCGCCCGGGCCGCCGCCGGGACCCCCTGGGACGCGCCCGTCCCGACCTGTCCGGGGTGGCTGCTGCGGGACCTGGTGCACCACACCGGCCGTGTGCACCGCTGGGCCGCCGCGCATGTCGCCGAGGCCCGCACCGAGCCGCTGGACGAGGCCGGGAGCGAGGCCGCCTGGGGGCCGAAGCCCGGGGACGGCGCGCTGCTGGACTGGTTCCGGGAGGGCCATGAGCAGCTGGTCGCCACCCTGGAGAAGGCGCCCGCCGACCTGGTGTGCTGGTCCTTCCTGCCCGCACCGTCGCCGCCGGCCTTCTGGGCGCGGCGGCAGGCCCACGAGACCGCGGTGCACCGGATGGACGCCGAGTCCGCGGCGGGCCGGGCGCCCGTCCCCGTGGCGGGCGCCTTCGCCGAGGACGGCGTCGACGAGCTGCTCTGCGGGTTCCTGGTGCGCCCGGTCTCCCGGCTGCGCTCCGAGCGGCCGCGCACCCTGCTGGTACGGATCACGGACGCCGCGGACGGGCGCGGCGAGCTGACGGTGTCGATCAGCGGCGGACCGGTGGTGGTCCGCCGGGAGGCCGGTCCGGCCGACTGCACCGTCAGCGGCCGGGCCGCCGACCTCTACGCGGCGCTGTGGAACCGGCGGCCCGCAGATCCGGAACACGGGATCGAGGTCGCCGGGGACCGGTCGCTGCTGGACCTGTGGAGCGCGACCGCACAGGTGCGCTGACGCCGGGCGGACGGCGGGTCAGCCCAGGACGCCGTCCAGGATCCGGGCCCACTGGCGGACCACCCGGGCACGCCGCGCGCCGTCGTCGGTGAGCAGGTTGGCCAGGCCCAGGCCACGGGCCATGTCCAGGGTGGCCTGCACGGTCTCCCGTACGCCGGGGGCGCGTTCGTCGACGCCGAGGAACTCCACGGCGGCGCGGTGCGCCTCCCGGCCGACCCGGTTCTCCAGGGCGATGATCCGCGTCCGCAGCGGCTCCTCGCGGGCGGCCGCCACCCACAGGTGCAGCGCGGCGCGGAACAGTTCGCCCGTGTACATCCGCACGATGACCTCCACCACGGTCTCGGTGCGGGGGGTGTCGCCCCGGTTCTGCGGCGACAGCTGCTCGCGTACCCCGGCGAGCAGCTCGTCGGCGACATGCTCCACCGCGGCGGTGAAAAGGTCCTCCCTGGTGGGGAAGTGGTGCTGGGCCGCGCCGCGGGAGACCCCGGCGCGCTCCGCGACCACGGAGACGGTGCTGCCCGCCCACCCGTGGGCGGCGAGACACTCCACGGCGGCCTCCAGCAGCCGGCGGCGGGTGGCGCGGCTGCGGTCCTGCTGCGGCATGCGGGAGGCCGCCTGGATGGTCATGGGGTGCGGGTGCTCCTTGTCACGGTGCGGGGCGATCCGGGCTGCCAGGGCCGTCCGGGGTGCGGGTGCGGGTGCGGGTGCGGGTCAGCGGGCCCAGGAGGGAGGGCGGCGCTCCAGGAAGGCGGTCATGCCCTCGCGGGCCTCCGCGCTGCCGAAGAGCAGCGCCGAGGCGGCCACCCGGTCCTCGCCGTCCTGGTCGAAGGAGCGCAGCACATCGGCGGCGACCAGCCGCTTGGACTCGGCCAGGCCCTGCGGGGAGGCCAGCCGCAGCGCCTCAAGGATCGGCTCCAGGGCCGCCCCGGTGTCCTCGGCGGCCACGGTGACCAGGCCGATCCGCACGGCCTCGGCGGCGTCGAAGGTCTCGCCGGTGAGGTAGTAGCGGGAGGCGGCCCGCGGGTCGAGCCTGGGCCGCAGCGGCAGCGAGATCACCGCGGGGGCGAGGCCCAGGCGGACCTCGGTGAAGGCGAAGGTGGCGGCGGGTCCGGCCACCGCGATGTCACAGGCACCGAGCAGGCCGAGGCCGCCCGCCCGGACGTGCCCGTCGGCGCGGGCGACCACGGGTTTGGGGCACTCCACCACGGCCCGCAGGATCCGCACCAGCCGGCGGGGGCCGGCGGTGGGGTCCCCGGAGGTGGCCTCGGAGAGGTCGGCCCCGGCGCAGAAGACCTTGCCGGTGTGGGTGAGGACCACGGCCCGCACCGCCGGGTCCTCGGCTGCCTCGGCGAGGCCCTGCTCCAGTTCGTCCATCAGGCGGGTGGAGAGGGCGTTGCGGTTGTGCGGGGAGTCCAGGGTGAGGGTGGCGACCGCCCCCTCGACCGTGCGGCGGACGAGGGGGGCGGCGGTGGGGTCGGTCATCGCG
>NZ_LIQR01000564.1:11868-16677 GCF_001418575.1 Peterkaempfera griseoplana | reverse complement strand
GACCCACCCCGCCCCCTCCTTCACATGGGTGATGCGGGCCAGCTGCTCGACGGCATCCCGGCGCAGCTCGCTCAGCGCCCGGTCCGCCTCCTCCGACGTACGGTACTCAGCGGCGGAGACGGCGACCGTACGACCGTTGGAGGCCTGTAACCGCCACTGGTAGTAGCCGGACACGGACCTCTCCACCGTGAGCCGTCCACTGCCCGTCGGCCTGCCCGCGCCCCTGCCCGACCCATTCACCGGCACCCCCTCGTCGCCTCGTCCGTGCGCCCTGAGCTCCGGCTCCGGCCCGGGCGCGCGACAAACCTACGTGCCCGCACGAAACCGAACAGAGCTGTGCGACTCGGGGCAGCGTTTGTTGGCCGGAAGGTTCTCTCTCGTTAAGGTTCTTTGCTCCTTTCGCCGGCGGACCGCGGCGTCCTCGTCGCCTCCCCCTCCCCGATGCCGGGAGCGGACCGGCTGCTCAGCCGGTGTCCCCCGGGTGCGGGGCCGCGGGGACGGGGCGCGGCCGACCGCGATGACGGTGAGCGACCAAGCAGAAGCTGTACAGGCAATCTGTACAGCTAAGGCTGTATACATTAGCGTGGCAGGCATGAGCGAGCACACCGGCCTGCCGCCCTCTGCGGTCCAGGCGTCACGCACGGTCCGTACGGTCATCAGTCGCCTGCGGCGACGCATCCTGCAGGCCTCGGAGGCCGAGGATCTGACCCTGGGTCAGGCATCCGTCCTGGCCCGCCTGTCCGACACCCCGGGCGTCACCGCCAGCGAGCTGGCCACCGCCGAAGGGGTACGGCACCAGTCGATGACGGCGGCCGTCGCATCGCTCGCCGCACGCGGGCTGGTGCAGCGGGACCCCGACCCGGACGACGGGCGGCGCCTGCTGATCACCCTGACCGCGGAGGGCCGCCGCCGGGTCGAGGAGGGGCGGCAGGCCCGGACGGAGTGGCTCGCCGTCCGGCTGCAGGAGCGATGCACCGAGGAGGAGCGCCAAGCGGTGATCGCCGCCATGGCCGTACTGGCGCGGCTGACCCATGACTGAGGCGAGGACGGACGCCGCACCGACGACGGACTCCCGGCCGGGCTTCGACCGGCGGCTGCTGCCGCCGATGATCCTGGGCTCGGTGCTGAACCCGATCAACTCGACGATCATCTCGGTCGCGCTGGTACCCATCGGCAGGGCCCTGGGCGCACCGGCCTCGCAGACCGCATGGCTGGTCTCCGCCCTCTACCTGGCCACCTCGCTCGGACAGCCGGTCATGGGCCGGCTCATCGACCTCTTCGGGCCCCGCAGGCTCTTCCTCCTCAGCACCGGCCTCGTCGGCGTCGCGGGCGTCGCCGGCACTCTGGCACCCGGCCTCGGCATGCTGATCGCGGCGCGCGTCCTGCTCGGTCTCGGCACCTGCGCCGGCTACCCGGCCGCGATGGCGCTGCTGCGCAGCGAGGCCGCGCGCACCGGACGGGACAGTCCCGGCGGGGTGCTGACCGCCCTGGCGGTCGCCAACCAGACCATCGCCGTCGTCGGCCCGCTGCTGGGCGGTCTGCTGATCGCCGTGGGCGGCTGGCGTGCCACCTTCGCCCTCAATGTGCCGCTGGCCGTCGCATCCGTGCTGCTGGGGCTGCTGCGGCTGCCCAAGCCGGCCGCCACCGCCCGGCCCCCGCGGCGCGGACACCTGGCCGCCCGGCTCGACCTGCCCGGCATGGGGCTGTTCGCCGCGACCCTCGTCTCGCTGCTGCTCTTCCTGATGAACCTGCATCCGCGCACCTGGTACCTGCTACTGGTCGCCGCCGCCGCGGGAACCGCGTTCACGGTACGGGAGCTGCGGGCCACCACCCCCTTCATCGACCTGCGGGTGCTCGGCGGCAACAGACCACTGCTGGCCACCTACGGACGCGCGCTCGTCGCCTACGTCGTCGCATACGCCTTCCTCTACGGCTTCAGCCAGTGGACCGAGGAGGGCCACGGGCTGACGCCCTTCCACGCCGGGCTGGTGCAGATACCCATGTTCCTCATGGCGATCGGTGTCTCCGTCGTCTCGGGGCGCCGCAGCGGCGTACGCGGCAAGCTGCTTCTCGGCGCGGCCGGACAGATCGCGGCCTGCCTGGTGCTGCTGACGCTCACGGGCAGGAGCCCCGTGTGGACGCTGGTCGGCGTCGCCCTGATCTTCGGCGTCCCGCAGGGGCTGAACAACCTCGCCCTGCAGAACTCCGTGTACTTCCAGGCCGACCCCGAGCGCACCGCCTCCTCCGCCGGGCTGCTGCGCACCTTCGCCTACATCGGCTCGATGGTCGCCTCCTCCGCGACCGCCGCGTCCTTCGGACAGCGCGCCGACACCGGCGGCATGCACCAGCTCGCCTGGGTCATGCTCGGCGCCGGAGTGCTCTACCTCCTGCTGACCCTCTTCGACCGCACCCTCGGACGGGCGACCGCGGCACCGGCCGACGCCCGGACGGCGAAGTAGAGCACCCGAACAGCGCGGCCCCGCGGCCCCGTTCGCGCCGCCCGCATCGCCCCGGGGCCGCAGCCCTGAGCCCCCGTCGAACCCCGAAAGGCACCACCGTGTCCCGCACCGCGCTGCTCCTCATGGACCTCCAGGCCGCCCACCTCGCCCGGATGCCCGCCGACTACCTGCCCCATGCGGTGCGGGCGCTCGGCACCGCCCGCGCCGCCGGCGTCCCGGTCATCCATGTGGCCCTCCGGCTGCGCCGCGGCCACACCGACGTCCACCCCCGCAACAGGACCTTCGGGGTCCTTCCGTCGCACCTCTTCACCGCCGACGACCCCGGTGCCGCCATCCACCCCGACGTCGCCCCCGCCGACGGCGAGACCGTCGTCCACAAGAACCGGGTCAGCGCCTTCGCCGGCAACGACCTCCGGCAGATCCTGGCCGCCCAGGACGTCGACCACCTGGTCCTGGCGGGCATCGCCACCGGAGGGATCGTCCTGTCCACCGCGCTGCAGGCCGCCGACCTCGACTACCGGATCACCGTCCTGTCCGACGCCTGCGCCGACCCCGACCCCGACCTGCACCACACCCTGGTCACCAAGGTCCTGGCGCGGCGCGGCGAGGTCACCACCGTCGACGCCTGGGGGCGGAGCCTCGGCGTCGCCGTCTGAGCACGGGCGGGCCGCCGGGCCGCGACCGCCGCGCGACGGCCACCAGGGCCGGGCCGCCGGGCGGCAGGCGGGCCCGGCCCGGCGCCGTCCCAGACGCGTCCCGGCGCCGCTGCGTCCTGCCAGGTCGGAGGTGTGCGCCCCGTTCCGCCTTCCCGAGTGCGGCCGGCGAGGGGTCACGACCGGGCGCCCGCTGCCACCCTGAGCTGCGCGCCGGTCCCCCGCCCGACGCGGGCGGAGCGGGTGGACGCGCACGTCGGCGGCTGCCGCCGCACAGATCGTGGAGCTTCCGCCGGCATACCTGGACCGTTGAGAAGGGGATCGCGATGACTACCTCCTTTCCGTCACCGAGCCGCCGTGCCGTGCTGCGCGGGGCGCTGGGGACCGGCGCCGCCCTGGTGCTGGGCCCGGTGCTGTCCGCCGGGGTCGCACAGGCCTACACGTGGTCGCGTACGCTGCAGCAGGGCGCCACCGGGGCGGACGTCACCGAGCTGCAGATCAGGGTCGCGGGCTGGGCGGCTGACAGTGCCGCCCAGACCCGGGTGTCGGTCGACGGCGACTTCGGGCCGGGCACCGCCGCCGCGGTACGCCGCTTCCAGGCCGCCTACGGCCTCTCCGTGGACGCGGTCGTCGGTCCCGCCACCCAGGCGCAGCTCAATGCGCTGCAGGACGCGGACGGCTCCACGGTGCACTTCGCCTGGAGCGAGTTCACCGACCGGGTGAGCGGCGACTTCTCGGGCGGGAAGCTCAGTGCCGCAGCCACCAAGGAGAACGTACGACGGCTGATGTACAAGCTGGAGGCGCTGCGCAAGAAGCTGGGCAACACAGCGATCACCGTCAACTCCGGCTTCCGGAGCATCTCCCACAACGCCGATGTCGGCGGGGCCAGCGACAGCATGCACCTGTACGGCACGGCGGCCGACCTGGACGTGCCCGGGGTGGCCAACCGGACCGTCTACCAGAAGGCGGAGACCAGTGGGTTCTCCGGCCTGGAGACCTACACCGCCGACCACCAGCATGTGGACAGCCGGGCCGACCTCGGCCGGGCGTGGTGGTGGGAGGACGGCACCGTCTGACCGCCGGTGAGGGTCGCGTCGGCCCGGCGGTCTGCGCTCCCGGCGGCCTGCGGACGGCTCAGTGCCGGCGCGGCCCCGCCGGGCGCCGGGCCCGCAGGAGGAGTCCGCCGACCGCCAGCGCCCCCGCGGCAGCCGCGGCGAATCCCGCATAGCGGGTGATCCGCACGGCGACTGCCTCTGTCCGCTGCTGCGGCCGCAGCTCCGGCCTCAGGGGTGCGGCGGCCGGAGCTGCGGCGGCGGGCGCCGGCGGGGTGTCACGGAAGGTGTCCGCCAGCGCCCACAGGCGGTGGAGCTCCCGGAGCTCCACCGCGCTGGCGCCGCAGACCTTGGCGAAGCTGTGGGCGACCCCGTAGTCCGCCGGAACGCTGTGTCCGGAGCAGTACCGGTGGAGGCTTGAGCCGCTGACGCCCGCCTGCTTCCCCAGCCGGTCGAAACCGTGGCCGCTGCGGTTCTTCAACATGCGCAGATATGCGGCGAACTGCTCGACGTGCGGAGAGACTGCCAATGGTCCACCCTCGCTCGGCCACTGCCAACTGACAAGAAGTTAGCACCGTGCCGTAAGGGCTGCGTGTAAAAAAGCACCGCTCCCGACATGAACAGATCACGTCCGGTCGCACCCGG
>NZ_LIQR01000564.1:0-11843 GCF_001418575.1 Peterkaempfera griseoplana | reverse complement strand
CCGCACCAGAGCGGCGTCATGGAAGGTGGTGACGGCCGCGACGGCCGGGCCGCGCAGTGAGACGACCTGGATGGCGAAGGCCTCGCCGTCCAGGTACATCGCAAAGCCCGGCTGCCCGTTGGCCCGGACCGGGACCAGCCGGCTGCGCTTGCCGTTCAGCCTGGCCTCCAGCAACCGGACGACGTTCGCACGGCCGGCGTACCACGCGGGGTTGGGCGGCATCTGCCACACCGCGTCCTCCGTGAGCAGCCGGGTGAGCGTGGCGATGTCGGCCCGCTCGAAGGCGTCGGCGTACCGGTCGAGCAGCTCCCGCTGCTCCTGCTCGGTGGGCTCGGCGATGTCGTCGATGGCCGGTTCCAGCCGGTCCAGCCGGGCCCGTGCCCGCTGCAGCGTGCTGTGCACTGCGGCCGGGGTGATGCCGAGTACACCGGCGGCCTCCTCGGCCGGCCAGGCCAGCACGTCCCGCAGGATGAGCACCGTCCGCTGCTGCACGGGCAGATGCTGCAGCGCCGCGATGAGCGCCAGCCGCAGCCCGGTCCGCCCGGCGACGATGGCCGCCGGATCGGCCCGGGCGTCGGGTATCGGCTCCAGCCACGGGATCTCCGGATCGCGCGGGCCCGCCGCGCCCGGGTCGGTGGCCGGGCCGCCCAGCCCGGCGGGCAGCACCCGCCGGCTGCCGTGCCGCAGGGCGTTCAGGCAGGCGTTGGTGGCGATCCGGTAGAGCCAGGTACGCAGCGAGGAACGGCCCTCGAAGTCCTGGTACGCCCGCCAGGCCCGCAGATAGGTCTCCTGCACGACGTCCTCGGCGTCCTGCACCGACCCCAGCATCCGGTAGCAGTGGGTCAGCAGTTCGCGCCGGAACGGCTCGGTCAGCCGCCCGAACTCGTCCTGCGGCTGCTCAACGATGGTCACCTGATGTACCTCCCTCTCTTGTGCAGACACCGCCGGGCCGCCGGATTCATCGGGTCCGGCCCGGCGAATTCCGCCGGGCCGGCCGGTCGGTACTCGCATGGACAGAAAATGGGTTCTGGGGCTCGCATCCGCGGCCTCGGTGATGGTGGCGCTGGACGCCACCGTGGTGACGACGGCACTCAGCCGGATCCGGACGGATCTCGGCACCTCCACGGAAGAGCTCGAATGGACGGTGAACGCCTACAGTCTGAGCTTCGCCGTGCTGCTGATGACCGGCGCCGTGCTGGGCGACCGGTTGGGACGGCGGCGGGTCTTCACGGCCGGGCTGGCGCTCTTCACCGCCGCCTCCGCGGCCTGCGCGCTCGCACCCGGCGTGGGCTGGCTGGTCGCGGCGCGGGCGGTGCAGGGCGCCGGTGCGGCCCTGGTGATGCCGCTGGCGATGGCGTTGCTCAGCGCTGCCTATCCACCGGCGGACCGGCCGAAGGCGCTGGGGCTCTTCGCGGGGCTGACCGGGCTGGCGGTGGTCGCGGGCCCGGTGGTGGGCGGGGCGGTCACCCAGGGGCTCGCCTGGCAGTGGATCTTCTGGCTCAACCTGCCGATCGGCCTGGTGGTCATCCCGCTGGTACTGGGCCGGGTCCCGGAGAGCCGCGGTGGTGAGGCCGCCGTGGACCTCGGCGGACTGGTGCTGTTCACCGGCGCCGCCCTCGGCCTGGTGTGGGGGCTGGTCCGCTCGCACGCGGCGGGGTGGGGCAGCGGCGAGGTGGCCGGGACGCTCGCCGGGGGCGCGGTCAGTGGCGTCCTCTTCGTACTCCGGCAGCGGGCCGCCGCCCGGCCGATGGTGCCCCTGCGGCTGTTCCGCCTCCGCGGCTTCGCTGCGGGCAACGCCGCCGGGGTGTTCCTCTACGCCTCGCTCTACGGGTCCTTGTTCTTCTCGTCGCAGTACTTCCAGACGGGGCGCGGGGACAAGCCGCTGGCTGCCGGGCTGCACCTGCTCGCCTGGACCGCCTCGGTGACACTGGTGGCGCCGGCGGCGGGACGGCTGGTGAACCGGGTCGGGGCCCGGCTGCCGGCCGCGCTCGGGCTCGCCCTGCAGGCCGCCGGGATGGGGTGGCTGGCGCTTGTCGCCACCCCGTCGGTGCCCTACTGGCAACTGGTCGCGCCCATGCTCGTGGCGGGGGCCGGTGTGAGCATGGCGATGCCCGCGGCCCAGACCGCGGTGCTCAACGCGGTCGCACCGGACCAGATCGGCAAGGCGTCGGGGGTGTTCAACACCGGGCGGCAGCTGGGCGGGGTGTTCGGCGTCGCGGTGCTCGCCCTGGTGTTCGGCAGGGCCGGGAGCTACGCGGGTCCGGCCGCCTTCAGCGACGGCTTCGCCGCTGCGGTCGCGGTCAGCGGCGCACTGTCGCTCGCCGGGGCGGTCGCGGCGCTGGCCGTCCCGGGCCGCAGTGCCGCGACGGTCCCGGCAGCCGCCGAACCGGTGCTCACCGCCACCCGCTGACCAGCCCGGCGCCCACTCGGCCGGCGCGGCGGAACGGCCGCATGGTACGGACGGGACACCGCCGTGCCATGCGGCCGCGGGGCCGCCGACGGCGCCCCCTGCCCGGGCGAGCGCGCCCACGGCGGGACGGCCGGGACGGACGTCTCGCCCCTGGTGCCCGCCGTCCGAGAGGGCCGGAAGCGCAAGCGGAATGCAGTTGCCCTGTTCCGGTCGCCGATGGTGGAGTGTCCCGGTGGATCAGCAGAAGGTACTCGCCCTCTTCGACGAGCGGATGCGGCGCAATGCGCAGCCGGACGACCCGGCGGTGCGGATCGAGCGCACCGGTGACGTGGTGCGCCAGGTCGGCGCGAGTGCCGACGACTGGAACGGCGTGCTCTGGTCCGGCCTGGACGAAGCGACCGCGGATGCGGCGATCGCCGCGCAGGTCGCCCACTTCACCTCGCTGGGGCGCGAGTTCGAGTGGAAGCTCTACACGCACGACCTGCCCGCCGACCTCTCCGGCCGGCTGCTCGCCGCGGGTTTCTCCACCGAGCCGGCGGAGACCCTGATGGTCGCCGAGATCGAGGCGATCACAGCCGACGCCGAACTCCCGGACGGCGTACGCCTGCAGCCCGTCGTCGACGCCTCCGGGGTGGAACTCGCCGTCGCCGTCCACGAGCAGGCGTTCGAGACCGGCGCCGACCACCTGCGTCACCGCCTCCTCTCCCAACTGGGCGGCAGACCGGAGACCTTCAGCATGGCCGTCGCGATGGCCGGGGACGTGCCGGTGTGCGCCGCCCGCATGGAACTCCACCCGGGCACCGGTTTCGCCAGCCTGTGGGGTGGCGGGACCGTCCCCGCCTGGCGGGGCCGCGGCATCTACCGGGCGCTGGTCGCCCACCGCGCCCGGATCGCGGCCGAGTCGGGCTGCCGCTATCTGCAGGTCGACGCTTCCAGCCAGAGCCGCCCGATCCTGCAACGCCTGGGGTTCACCGCCCTGAGCACCACCGTTCCCCATGTCTTCCGGCCGTGAAGCCGCCGGGGGCGACGGCCCGTGCCCGACGGCCGGTATCGGGTCAGGGCCGTCGGGCACGCTCCCGGCACACGCCCCGCCGCGGTCAGTCCGCGCCGGTCCCGCCGCAACCGGCGGACGCCAACCGGCGCCCGGCACCGGGCCCCGGCTCCGCCCCGGGTTCCGTGCCCCGGACCGGGCCGCCCGGCGCAGGAATGCGGTGCGGGTACCCGACACGGAGGACGGCGGCTGCCGCGGCCGCGGCCAGGACGATGCACGCGGCCGGCAGGAGGGCCTGGCGGTAGCCGTGGTGGAGCAGGGGCGCGGCCACCAGCGGGCCGAGGATCTGGCCGACGGAGTAACCCGCCGTCAGCAACGCCACGGAGCGCGGGAACCGCAGATGCGCGCCCGCGGCGAGGGCGAGGGTGCTGACACCGATGAAGGTCGCACCGAAGAGGACCGCCGAGACCAGTGCCGGCGCCACGCCGCCGACCAGGGCGGGCAGCGCGATACCGGCGGCCTGCACGGTCAGCGCGGCCAGCAGCAGGCCCGGACGGGACCAGCGCCTGCCCAGCCCCGCCCACAGCGCGGCGGAGGGGACGGCCGCCAGGCCCACCAGCACCCACGCGGCGCTGCCGATCCAGCCCGGCGCGCTCTGTCCGATGGCGGCGACCAGGAACGTGCCGGCGATGATGTAGCCGATCCCCTCCAGGGTGTAGGACGTGAGGAGCACGGCGAACCAGCGGTGCGTACGCGGACCCCTGGCCGCGGGCTCCGTACCGCGCCCGGCCGGCTCCGGCCGGTCGGACCCCGGCTGGGCCGGCTCCGGCCGCAGGCTCCACGACGGAACGGTGAGGAGCGCGGACAGGGCCGCCGAGGCCCACCAGGCGACCTGCCAGTCCGCGACGGTGCGCAGGGCCAGGACGAGCAGGCCGGAGAGGGCGATCCCGGCGCCGACCCCGCCGAAGCCCCAGCCGGGCAGATGGGCCGGCTGGTCACGCAGACGGCTGAGGAGGGAGCTGACCGCGATCACGAAGACCAGGGCGCTGGCGACCCCCGCGACCAGCCGCAGCAGCAGCCAGACGGGGACGGCGTGCGTCAGCGGCATCGCGGCGAGGCTGAGGGTCAGAACCACCAGGCAACCGCGCAGTACGGCCGGGGAGCGCACCAGCCCGGGCAGAGCGATCCCGGCCAGGGCGCCCACGAGGTATCCCGCGTAGTTGGCGACGGCCAGATTGGCGCCCGCTCCGGCCGACAGGCCGGCCTGGGCGTGCATCAGCGGAAGGATCGGGGTGTAGACGAAGCGGCCGACGCCCATACCCGCCGCCAGTGCGGCGGCGGCCCGGGCGACGTGCATCCACGGTGAGCGGGGGGCGGCGGCGCCGTACCGGACGGATGCCGTGGTCATGAGCTGGTCCTCGTCGGGGCGGTGCGAGCGGCGCGGCACCACGCCGTACGGGGCCGCGGCCGCGGAGCGCACGGGCGGCGCCGGTGGCGGGCCGGGCCGCTCCGAACACGGGGGCCGGTCGTCGGCGGCCGGCCGCCGGCGCCGTAGCGGGCGGCCGGTCCGTCGGCCGCTTTCCCCGCGCCGGTGGCCTTCGCCTTCCAGGTGATGCACTGCCGGATTCCCATGACTCGAGCCTGCGCCGGGAGCCGGGGCGGGCGCCAGGACCGACTTCCTCACTCCTGGAAGGCGGAACCTCCCAGAAAGGCGCCGGCGCCAGGGAGCGCCGGACCGTCGGCCGCTCGCCCGCCGCTGCCGCGGCTCCGTCCAGGGCCTCCCGGACGGGCGGCTCCGGCCCTGCCGTGCGGACCCACTCGCCCTATCGGGCCGAGGCGGGGGAGGCGGATGCGCCCGCCTTCTTGCGGGCGCGGTAGGCGGCGGCCTTGACCCGGTTTCCGCACGGGTCCATGGCGCACCACTCCCGCCTGCCTCCGCGTGAGCGGTCGAGGTAGATCTGTGTGCACTCGGGCCGGCTGCACTCCTTCAGCAGCGCCCCCTCCGGCCCGCTGAGGACGTCGATGGCCTGCCGGGCGAGCGAGGAGAGCGCCTGCCCGGGGTCCGCCTGGACGCGGCGCCCCTCCGCGCCGAGCTGCGGTACCGCGGACGGCTCGCGCGCCGCACGGTTGACCACGGCGAGGGCCCCGGAGTCGTAGTCCGCACCGGTCAGCCTGGCGACCAGAAGCGCATGGACCGCCTCGCGGAGAGCCACAGCCTCGGTGACGTCCGAGGGCCGGCAGGCCTCTCCGCCGTCGATGACTCCGGACTCGCGGAACCAGGCGTCAAGGCTCTCCGGCGAGGTGAGCATTTCCAGGGGTCTGGGGTTGCGCCGGGCGCGCAGGGTCCCCACGAAGTCCAGGATCGGGGTGCCGCAGGGAAAGGCATGCATCATCTCACCATTTTGGCGGGTGACGACTGACACGGCAAGCATGTCCGCCCGCGCGCCTCCGCGGCCATCCGGGTGACCGCCCGCCTCCCCCGCACCGGTACGTCTCCGCACCCGTGTCCGTACCCCGCCATGCCCCGGCGGGGCCAGGGGCTCACACCCCGCACAGCGCCGGTCACCGTAAATCACCTCCTTGACAGGTGATGCGCCGTGGCGCAGTCTCAACGGACGGGCAGGCGCACGCATCGCCGCCCACCCCACCGAGGAGTCGATGCCATGCGGTCCGCACCCAACCCGCCCGAAACCGCCGAAGCGGTGCGCCGCGCCCGATTCGGCGCTCTGCCGGAACGCATCCGTCCCGAGGAGATGGTCGAGGAACGGGCGGCGACGCTGCCGGACCCGGCCCGGGACGCCTACAGCTCCGACGAGTGGCTCGTCCGCTACTGCCTGTGAGCCACCCTCACTCCCAGCCCCCTCCCCCGACCTGCACCCGGAGAGTTCCCATGCGCATTCCCAAGCCCGTCCTGGCCGTGTCACTGGCGGTGCTCTCGCTGGCCGTCTCACTGGGCTGCTTCGCCCAGGTCTTCTGACCGGCCCGGCACCACCGCGGCGGCCCGCTCCGGGATGCCTGTGCACCCCTCGCAGCGGGCCGCACCCACGGCGGACCGCCGGGCACTCCCCCGCTGAAGGGCGCGCCGTCCCGCGTCGTCGCTGCCGGGGCGAGGCGCGGGGGTCAGCTGCGGACGGGGTGGTCGGCGGTGACCCGCCGGAGCGCGGCCGTGAGTTCGGTGAGGTCCTCGCCGGCCAAGCGGTCCATGAGATGCCGCCGGACGCTGGCCAGGTGCGCCGGCCAGGCCCGCTCCAGACGGGCGAGTCCGGCGTCGGTCAGTACGGCGTTCCAGCCGCGCCCGTCCTCGACGCACTTGACCCGCCTGACCCAGCCCTGCTTCTCAAGCCGCATGACGACCCGGGTCATCCCGCTGAGCGAGAGGTCGCAGGCTGCGGCGAGTTCGCTCATCCGCAGCGCCTTCTCCGAGGTCTCGGACAGGTGCCGCAGTGCGGTGTACTCGGAGAGCGGCAGACCCGCTTCGCGCACCATGTCGGCGTCGACAAGCCGGGGCAGCACCAGGATCACCCGGCCCAGCGCACGCAGAAACGCCTCCTCCTCGGGGTCGAGTGGGCGCAGCGGCTGCTCTTCGGACGACATCGCACCACTGTAGCCGCTTGACTGGTCAAGGAACGGGGCGTACGCCGCCCGGTTTCGCGAGCGGCGGCCGCCCGTCCGGGCACACCCCGGACCGCGGCCGTGCGGTGAGTGCCACCGGCGGCGGCATCATGCCCGGCACACCGATGCCTGATTAGACTCTTATGTCAGCAATTCTCCGCATAAGCAATGAGGGAGGCGGTTCTCCCATGGCCAGGATTCTCTTCGTGGTCACCGGAGCGAGCTTCTGGACGCTCAAGGACGGCACCCGGCACCCGACCGGCTACTGGGCCGAGGAGTTCGCAGCCCCGTACAGCGCGCTCACCGAGGCCGGCCACACCGTCGTGGTGGCCACCCCCGGCGGCGTGGTGCCGCACGTGGACGTGATGAGCCTGCGTCCCTCGATGGCCGGCAGCGAGCAGATCGCCCTGGAACTGGAGGGTGTGCTGCGTTCCGCCGAGGAGCTGCGGCATCCGCTCCAGCTGGCGGACGCCCGCCTGGAGGACTACGACGCGGTCTACTACCCCGGCGGCCACGGCCCGATGGAGGATCTCTGCGTCGACGCCGACTCCGGCCGGCTGCTGACCGCGGCCCTCGCCTCGGGCAAGCCCCTGGCGATCGTCTGCCATGCGCCGGTCGCGCTGCTCGCCACCCGGGTCAAGGGGGTGTCCCCCTTCGTCGGGTACCGCGTCACGGGCTACACCAATGACGAGGAGGAGGCCGTCGGCCTCGCCTCCAGGGCCCGCTGGCTGCTGGAGGACGAACTGCGCGAGCTGGGCGTCCAGTTCTCCCGCGGCGAGATCTGGAAGCCGTACACGGTGGTGGACCGCAACCTGTACACGGGCCAGAACCCCGCCTCCGCGGCACCTCTCGCGCAGGAACTGCTCAAGGTCCTCGCGTAGCCGGCAGCCCGAGCGGAAGGCTGGGGCCCCCAGGGCGGGGGTGCGGCCCTGCGGATCGCAGGTCCGGCGGCGCGCACAGCGGGCCGCCACCGCGACCGGATGCCCTCCCGCCGGTAGGGCGTGCCTCCCCGCGCACGTAGCATGGCGAGCGTGGAACTGCGCCAGCTGCGGTACTTCGTCGCGGTCGCCGAGGAGCTGAACTTCGGCCGCGCCGCCGAACGGCTGCTGATCGCCGGGCCCTCGCTGTCCCAGCAGATCAAGGCCCTGGAGCGCGACCTCGGCGTCAGGCTCTTCGACCGCGACCGGCGCTCGGTGGCCCTGACCCCGGCCGGGGCGGCGCTGCTGCCGCAGGCCCGTACGCTGCTGGGGCAGGCCGAGGACCTGCGACGGCGCGCGGCCCAGATCTCCGGCTCCGAACCCGTGCGGTTCGGCTACGTCAACTGGCTGCCCCCGGACCTGACCGCCCGCACCTCCGCCGTCGCCCAGCTGCACATCGACCCCTGGGTCGCCCCCTCCCATGCGCAGGCCGCCCGGGTCGCCGACAGGAGCCTGGACCTCGCGGCGTGCTGGGTGGGCGCCCACGACCTGGACCGGCTCGGCCTCGACGCCCGGCTGATCGGCGCGGACCGGCTCCATGCGGTCACCACGGGGGACGGCGGCGGCGAGGTGCGCGCGGGGGACACCGCCGTACTCGTGGACGACGGCAGCACCTACTGGGCGTCCTGGAACCGCTATGCCGAGCAGCTGGCCCGCGACACCGGAGCCCGCACCGAGCACATCTCCGACGGCGGGATCACCGGACCGGCGTTCTTCGACCACGTCCGCCGCAGCCGGCGGCCGGTCATCAACTCCCCCAAGGGGCAGGCCACTCCGCTTCCGCCGGATCTGGCGGTGTGCCCGGTGGTCGCCCCCGAGGTCTACTGGCCGTGGTCCGTGGTCTGGCGCCGGAACGAGGTCCGGCCGGCGGTGCTGGCCACCGTCGAGGCGCTCAGCGACGGCGTCGGCGATCTCCCCGTCGGCCGTGGTCCGCACGTCTGGGCTCCGGGCGCGGGGCCGGTCGGGCGGTAGGGCCCGCGCCCACCCCTCGGACGGACGGCCTTGCTTTACTTTTCTAGACCGGTCGTCTACTTTTTAGACAGGCGGTCGTCTACTGACCCCGGCATCCCGCGGGCGGTTCGGCCGTCCCCGCATCGCCCGCACGCAGACGAGAGGAAGAGACCATGAAGGAGTTCCTGGTCGAGCTCACCACCACCGTGCCCGAGGGCACCGACCCCGCCGAGGTCGACCGGCGTCGCGCCGCCGAGGCCGTCCGCGCCCGGGAGCTCGCCGCCTCCGGCAACCTGGTACGGCTCTGGCGCCCCGTCGGAGAGCTGCGCAGTCTCGGCCTGTGGCGGGCCGGCGACGAGGCGGAGCTGCGCACCGAGGTCCTCGGGACCCTGCCCCTGTGGCCCTGGATGACCGCCGTGGTCACCGCCCTGCAGTCGCACCCCAACGACCCGGGCAGCACCGCCTGACCCGGCCCGCCACCACGCCCCGCCACCGGGCTCCCCGGCCGGTCCGCCCGTCCGGCGGCACAGCCTTCACCCCCGGGTACCGCCAGGTGCGGACCCGCCCCGAGAAGAGGAACCGATGAACACCGCAGCAGCCCGCGAGGCGATCCTGCGCGACGTCATGGACCGCTGGAAGTCCGCGGTCGATGCGCACGAGCCGCAGCAGGTCGCCTCCTGCTTCACCGAGGACGCGATCTTCCAGGGGGTCCGTCCGTACAGCGTCGGCCGCCAGGGCGTCACGGAGTACTACGCCTCCCAGCCGCTCGGGCTGGCCGCGGACTACCGGGTGCTGGAGACCCGGCAGCTCGGCGACGACGCCATGCTGGGGTACCTCAGCGTCGACTTCTCGTTCACCGACCGGCCGACGCTCAGGGTCACTCTCGGGGTGACGCTGCGCCGTGTCGCCGGGCAGTGGTACATCGGCCACTACCAGGTGTCCAGGCTCGACTGACGGTACGGGCCGCCCTCCCGGCGTGCCGGAACCCGGTGCCATCAGTCGAGGACCGGGCCGGGGCGTGGCAGCGGGCTCACGCCTGCGGGGCGGCCCCGATGGGCACGACCGCCTCGTCGGTGTGGACGAGGAAGGTGAGGGACTCCTGGAAGTACAGCTGGACGTTCTCCGCGTCATGGGACAGATAGCCGATGGACAGGTCCTGTCCCAGTTGGAGGGTGAAGTCCCCGCCCCGGGTGGACACCAGGAAGGCGCCGTCCACCGCGGGCGCCCAGATGATCTCGCCGTCGAGCAGACGGCGCAGGTGCTCGTGGATGGGGTAGCCGTGGTCCGAGGTCTCGCTGACCGCGGTGTAGGCGTCCGCGCTGAGCGCGAGCGTGTAGGCGCCGCCGACACCGGCCAGGCGCAGCTCCGAGACGGCCTGGCTGATGACGTTGGGGTACAGCCGCGGGTCCGCGGGCAGGGTCAGCGCCGGATTGCTGGAGGCGGTGCGCAGCCCGGTGATGCCGGCCGCCGGGTACCCCTCGAAGACCGCGCGGTCCTCGGCGAAGGCGATGCGCCGGGCGGCCTCCTTCACCGGGCCCCAGTCCGCGTCCTGCGCGCCCCGGGCCACGTCGTCCACCTCCTGGCGGCTCACGGTGAAGGGCACCCGCAGCTCCACCAGCTGCCGGGCACGGCGCAGCCGGGCCCGCACGCCCGGGGCCGGGGCTTCGATGTCGTCGAGGTGGCCGGTGTTGACCGCCGCGAGCTCCGGGCCCGCCGCCTCGGGCGTGTCGACGATGCGGCGGGCCGCCACGTGCCGGGTGAACGTGCGCCTCGCCTCCTGTTCCAGGTCGGCCCACGCGGCCGCGGAGATCGGGGCGAGTTCCCGGTGCAGGTTGTCCATGGGGTGGTTCTCCTGTCGCTCTGCTCCGCTGCTGTCAACGGCCCCTCAGCCCGCCGATCCCCAGGGAGGAGCCCTGCTCCGCCGTGGCGGGCGCGTCGTCGCCGAGGTCCTCGAGGAGGTCGGCGGCGGGCACGAAGAACAGGGTCCCGGTGACCGCCGTGGAGAAGTCGAGGATGCGGTCGTGGCTGAACGGCCCGTCGCCGAGGAACATGTGTCGCAGCATCTCCTCGGTCACCGCGGGGGTGCGCGAATAGCCGATGAAGTAGGTGCCGAACTCCCCGCTGCCGGGGCTGCCGAAGGGCATGTTGTCGCGCAGGATCTGCCGCTCGGTTCCGTCCGGGTCGGTGACGGTGTTGAGCTCGACGTGGGAGCCGGGTGCGTCGATCTCGACGTTGGTGAGCTTGCGGCGGCCGATGATCTGCTCCTGCTGCTCGACCGGGAGGCGGTTCCAGGCGTCCAGGTCGTGCAGGTACTTCTGCACGATCACATAGGAGCCCCCCGTGAAGTCCGGGTCCTCGGCGCCGACCAGGACCGCGTCGGCGGCCTCCTGTCCCTCGGGGTTCTCGGTGCCGTCGACGAAGCCGAGCAGGTCGCGCTGGTCCAGATAGGTGAAGCCGGTGACCTCGTCGGCGACGGCGACCACGCCGCGCAGCCGGTTCATGATCTCTGAGCCCAGGGAGAAGCAGAGGTCCTGCCGGGCGGCCCGGATGTGGAAGAGGAGGTCGCCCGGGGTGGCCGGGGCGTGGTGGCGGCCGCCTCGCAGCTCCCGGAAGGGGCGCAGTTCCGCCGGACGGGGCCCGTCCACCAGCCGGTCCCAGGCCTCGGAGCCGATCCCGGCGACGACTCCCAGCCTGCCCTCGGGGTGGCCGAAGCCGACCGCCCGCTGGAGGCCCGCGAGGTCCGCGAGCAGTTCCCGTACGACGGGCTCGCCGCCCGGCTCGACGGTGAGGACGAGGAACAGGGACGCACTGGTCAGCGGGCTGAGCACGGGCTGCGGCGCGGACATGTCCACCATCGTTGCACGGCTCCCCGGGGCGTGGGCGGGGACGCGCGCGCCCCCGG
>NZ_LIQR01000563.1 GCF_001418575.1 Peterkaempfera griseoplana | reverse complement strand
GCCGGTATGCGCCGCACCCCGGCCGAGGCGGGCCTCGCGCCCGGGCAGCCGCCGGAACCGGACCTGAGGCCGGGGGCCGATCCGGTCGACGACGGCCCGTGGGCTGCTCCCTCCACCCCGGGGCCCGCGGCACCCGGGCAGCGACCCGACAGCGCACCCCCTGCCCCCGACACCGCCCCCGCGGCCTTCAGCCCGGCCGCGGTGGACGCCGATGTGCCCGCGGCGGTCGGCCGCGTGCTCGCCGACATCCTGCGCCGCCACACCGCCCAGGCCGCCGCCCTCGACGGCGTCTTCGCCCGTGACGTCGCCGAACGGGTCGCCCGCTTCACCCTGGACGGCGGCAAACGCATGCGCTCCCGGCTGCTGTGGTGGAGCCTGCGGGCCTGCGGAGGAGGAACGGACGCGGCCGGGACGGACCGTGCCCTGCACGTCGCCGCCGCCCTGGAACTCGTCCAGACCTGCGCGCTGGTCCACGACGACGTCATGGACCACTCCCCGCTGCGCCGCGGCCGCCCCGCCCTGCACACCGACTTCGCCGCCCAGTACGCCGCCTCGGTCCCGCCGGGGGCGGGCGGCTCCTTCGGCGTCTCCGCGGCGGTCCTGGCCGGAGACCTCGCCCTGGCCTGGGCCGACGACACCCTCGCCGACGCCGGCCTGGAACCCGGGACCGCCCACCGGGTGCACGGCATCTGGAGGGCGATGCGCACGGAGATGGTCGCGGGCCAGTACCTCGACCTGCAGGGCCAGGCCACCGCCTGCCGGTCGGCGGCCCGGGCGGTGCGCATCGCCTGGCTGAAGAGCGCCCTGTACTCGGTGGAGCGGCCCCTCGCCCTCGGCGCCGCCCTGGCCGGAGCCGAAGCCGCCGCCACCCGGGCGCTGCGCTCGGCCGGGCGGTGCGCCGGGATCGCCTTCCAGCTGCGCGACGACCTCGAGGACGTGTTCGGAGACCCGAGGCGCACCGGGAAGCCGTCGGGCGACGACGTCCGGGAGGGCAAGCCCACCTATCTCACGGCCGTCGCCCGGGCCAACGCCGCCGCGCGCGGCGACCGGGCCTCGCTGGCCGTGCTGGACCGGGCCGTCGGAGTCCGCGACCTGTCGGCCGCCGAGCTGGCCGAGGTACGGCGGGTGCTGGTGTCCACCGGGGCCCGCGCCGCGGTCGAGGACCGGATCGGACGGCTGGTGGCCCGCAGCCTCCGCCATCTGGCGGAAGCCGCCCCGGAGAGCGGCGCCCTCCACCGCCTGCGCGAGCTGGTGTGCACCATGGCCGGCGCCGACCACGTTGCCCGTACCGCACCCGCGCCCGGAGCAGCACCAGCACCCGCGCCCGGAGCGGCACCCGCACCCGGAGCAGCGCCCCCGTACGGCCCAGGGATGTCCCGGACGCCGTCGCGCCGGGCCGCCGGAGCCGGGAGGGGAAGCCGATGAGGGCGCTCCCCGGTCCCACCGGCCATGTCGTGGTGGTCGGCGCCGGACTCGCCGGGCTGTCCGCGACCCTGCACCTGCTCAGCGCCGGACGGCGGGTCACCGTGGTCGAGCGCGGCGCACTCCCCGGCGGCCGCGCCGGGCGCCTGGAACGCGGCGGCTACCGCATCGACACCGGCCCGACCGTGCTGACCATGCCCGACCTCGTCGAGGAGGCCTTCGCCGCCGTCGGCCACAACCTGCGCGACCACCTGGAACTCCTCCCGCTGCACCCCGCCTACCGGGCGCGGTTCGCCGACGGCAGCGAACTGGACGTGCACACCGGGGCCGACGCGATGGAGGCCGAGGTCGAGCGCTTCGCCGGAGCGCGCGAAGCGGTCGGCTACCGCCGGCTGCGCCGCTGGCTCACCCGGCTGCACGCCGTCCAGATGCGCCGCTTCATCGACGCCAACTTCGACTCGCCGCTGCAACTCCTCCACCCCGACCTCGCCCGGCTGGCCGCGCTCGGCGGCTTCGGCCGCCTGGAGGCGCGGATCGGCCGCCACCTCAAGGACGAGCGCCTGCGCCGGGTCTTCTCCTTCCAGGCGCTGTACGCGGGGGTGCCGCCCAGCCGCGCCCTGGCCGCGTACGCCGTCATCGCCTACATGGACACCGTCGCCGGTGTGTACTTCCCCCGCGGCGGTATGCACGCCCTGCCGCAGGCCATGGCCGACGCGGCCGCCGCAGCCGGCGCGGACCTGCGGTACGGCCAGGACGTCATCCGCCTGGAGCGCTCCGGGCCCAGGGTCACCGCGGTGGTCACCGACCAGCACCGCATCACCTGTGACGCGGTCGTGCTCACCCCCGAACTGCCCACCGCCTATCGCCTGCTGGGACGCCGGCCCCGCCGTCCCGCCCGGCTGCGCCACTCGCCCTCGGCCGTGGTCCTGCACGCGGGCACCGACCGCACCTGGCCCCGGCTGGCCCACCACACCCTGTCCTTCGGTGCCGCCTGGAAGAGCACCTTCCGCGAACTGACCCGCACCGGAGAGCTGATGACCGACCCCTCGCTGCTCATCACCAGGCCCACCGCCACCGACCCGCACCTCGCCCCGCCCGGCCGCCATCTGCACTACATCCTGGCGCCCTGCCCCAACACCGACCTCGGCCCGGGCGTCCGTGAGTGGGCGGACCTGGCCCCCCGCTACCGCGACAGTCTGCTGGCCGAACTGGAACGCCGCGGACTGGACGGACTCGCCTCGGCCATCGAGGAGGAGTGCCTGGTGACCCCCGCCGACTGGCACGCCCAGGGGCACTCCGCGGGCACCCCCTTCTCGGTGGCCCACACCTTCGCGCAGACCGGTCCCTTCCGCCCGCGCAACCTGGTGGCAGGAACCGAGAACGCCGTCCTCGCCGGCTGCGGCACCACACCGGGCGTCGGCGTGCCGACGGTCCTGCTGTCCGGGAAGCTCGCGGCCGCCCGCATCACCGGCCTCCGGACGCCCGGCGGCGGGCCGCGCAGCCGAGGTACGGCCCCGGCGGGCGGCCGCCGGTGACCGCACGTGAACTGGACGCCGCGGGCATCACCGACCCCGTACTGCGCGACGCCTACACCCACTGCCGCCGGCTCAACGCCCGGCACGGCAGGACCTACTTCCTCGCCACCCGCCTCCTGCCGCCGTCCCGGCGGCCGGCCGTGCACGCCCTGTACGGCTTCGCGCGCTGGGCCGACGACATCGTGGACGACCTCGGCAGCGACGCCTGCCCCGCCGAGCGCCGGGCCGCCCTCACCCGGCTCCAGGGGCAGCTGGAACGCGGACTGCGGCACGGGCGGAGCAGCGAACCGGTGGTCAGGGCGCTCGCCCACACCACCGCCGCGTACCGCATCGACCACCGGCACTTCAGCGACTTCATGGCCTCCATGCGCAGCGACCTGGAGGTGACCGAGTACCGCACCTACGCCGAACTGCGCGCCTACATGCACGGCTCGGCAGCGGCCATCGGACTGCAGATGCTGCCGGTCCTCGGCACCGTCGTCCCCCGCGAGGAGGCCGCTCCGCACGCCGCCGCCCTCGGCGTGGCCTTCCAGCTCACCAACTTCCTGCGGGACGTGGGCGAGGACCTCGAACGGGGCCGCGTCTACCTCCCCGCCGACCTGCTGCGCGCCCACGGCGCCGACCGCGCGCTGCTGGAGTGGAGCAGAACCACCGGCCGCCGCGACCGGCGCATCACCGCCGTGCTCAGCTCCGCCGCGGACCTCACCCGCGACGTCTACCGCCAGGCGGCACCGGGTCTGGCCATGCTCGACCCCGTCTCCCGGCCCTGCATCCGCACCGCGGCCGTGCTCTACGGCGCCATCCTGGACGCCGTCGCCGCGGACGGGTACGCCGCCCTCCACCGCCGCGCCGTCGTCTCCCGCCGCCGGCGCGCGGCGGTGGCGCTGGACGGGCTGCTCCGGGTGGGCGCAGCCCGGCTGCGGGCCGACCGGACCCCACGGCCGCCGCGCAGCCCGGCTGCGGCGCGGCCCGCGAAGCGGCCGGCCGGCGCCCCGCCGAGCCCCGCGGCGGCGAGCACATGACCACAGGCCCGCTCCCCGCCCGCGGACGCTACCCGCTGCGGCTGCGCCGCCGTGCGGTCCCCTGGGAGCGCCAGCACCCCACCTGGCGCGAGGCCAGACCCGGCCTGATCGACGCCGCGCTGCGAAGGGCCCTTGCCCGGCCGTCGGGCAACTGGTTCGTCGTCGGAGCCGTGCGGGACATCACCCCCGGCCGCCCGCTGGCCCGCACGATCGCCGGACGGGAGGTCGTCGTCTGGCGGAACGCCGCCGGGCGCCTGGTCGCCGGGCCCGGGTCCTGCCCCCACCTGGGCGCGCCCCTGGGCCGCAGCCCGGTCCGCTGCGGCAGGCTCGTCTGCCACTGGCACGGGCTGGCCCTGGACGGCACCGCGCGCGCCGGGTGGGAGCCCTTCCCCGCCCATGACGACGGCATCCTGGCCTGGGCACGCCTGGACGACGCCGGTGGCGAGCAGCCGCTGGAGCAGCCGGTGATCGCCGCCCGGCCGCCGCTGGAGCGCACGGTCACGGCCGTCTACACCGGCATCGGCACCTGCGAGCCCGAGGATGTGGTCGCCAACCGTCTCGACCCCTGGCACGGCGCCTGGTTCCACCCGTACTCCTTCGTCGACCTGACCGTCCTTGAGGCATCCGCCGGGAGCGACGGTGACGACGGCATCGTCGTGGACGTCTCCTTCAAGGTCGCCGGGCGCGCGGTCGTGCCGGTGCGCGCGGTCTTCACCGCCCCCGAACCCCGCACGGTGGTGATGCGCATCGCCGAAGGAGAGGGGCGGGGATCCGTGGTCGAGACCCATGCCACGCCCCTCGGCGCCGACCACCGCGGCCGCCCGCGCACCGCGGTCGTGGAGGCGATCGCGGCCACCTCCGACCGCCGGGGCTTCGCCGCCGTCCGCGCGGTCTCGCCGCTGCTCCGCCCCGCTGTGCGGGCGGCCGCCGCGCGCCTGTGGCGCGACGACCTGGCGTACGCCGAACGCCGGTGGCAACTGCGCAGCACCGGCCGCTTCCCTGGCTGACCCCCGCAGCCGGCGTGCCGCATCCGGGGGAGCGCCGGGCACTGCGGTGGACGGGTGCTCCGCGCTACCCGCCCACCAGCCCGGCGAGGGCGCGCAGAGCGGCCGAGCGGCCCCGGGCGGGGACGGTCCACAGCGTCTGGCCGCGCACGCCCCAGCCTTCCAGGAGGGCGTTGGCGGCCAGGAAGCCCGTGGTCGCGGCGCGTTCCATCAGGGCCACCGGCAGGTCGCAGCGCACCAGGTCGCCCGCCACCACCAGCGCGGGGTGCGGAGTGCGCACGGTGGGCCGGTCGGTGAAGCCGCCCACGGGGAACAGGGGGCAGTCCGCGCGCCACTCGTGCCGCACGTCCAGCACCCGCGCGGCGCGGGTCTCGGGACAGACCAGGTGCAGCTGCCGCAGCAGGTCCTGCTGGGCGGCGCCGCGGTCGGCGCCGTCGGGAAGGGCGTACGCATGCAGTTCCACCACCGAACCGCCGGTGCGGGCCGACCAGCGGGCGGCCTCCCCCTCCCAGCGCTCCAGCACGCTGACGTTGTCCAGGGTGCCGTAGCCGCTGGTGCCCGCGAACCCCGGGCGGCCCGGTGCGACGGGGCGGTCCAGCCACAGGCGGGAGACCAGGAACGGCGGGGCGGTGCGCAGCCGGGCGACACGGGCGCGCCACGCAGCGTCGCCCAGGCGCGGCGACCGGGCGGTGAGTGTGCGCAGCCCGTCGGTGTCCAGGGCGAGGACCAGCGCGTCATGGCGCTGCGTGGCGCCGTCGGCGGAGACCTCGAAGCCGCCGTGCGGCAGCGGCTCCGCCCTCTCCACCGCGGTGCCCGTATGCAGAACGGCCCGGTGGCCGTCCAGATAGCGGGCGAGTGGGTCCCACAGGGCCCGCGGGAAGGGCTCGTCGGGTACGTCGAAGAGCAGGCCCTCGCTGGAGCCGAGGAAGTAGATGTGGAACATCAGCGCCAGCTCCGCCGCGGACAGCTCCCGGGGGTCGGCGAAGAAGCTGCGGGAGAACACCTCGAACGCCAGATGGCGGGCGGCCCCGGGAAAGCGGATCGCGTCCAGGAAGTCGTGGGCGCTCACCGCGTCCAGCCGCTCGTACACGCCGGGGGTGCGCACGTCCAGCAGCGGGAGCGCCGCGACCGGGTCCATCCCCAGCAGGCCCCGTGGGGTGAAGGTGGGGCTGAGCGCGGCGAACGCCATGGCGTTCCACGGCGGCGTCCGCGGGACGCGCCGGAAGCCGTCGTGCAGCCCGCCGCTGTGCCGCAGCGGGTAGTCGGGCAGTCCGGTGAGCATGCGCAGGCCGGGGTCCGCGCGGCGCAACAGCCCACGCAGGTTGTAGTACTGGCGGAAGAAGGCGTGGAAGCCGCGGCTCATGGTGACGGCGGACCCGTCCGCCAGCACGGTGGACCACCCGGCGAGCCGCCCGCCGAGCTGGGGCTCGCGTTCGTAGAGGGTGACCCGCGCGCCGCGTTCCGCGAGCGCGGTCGCGGCTGCGAGGCCCGCGACACCGCCGCCGACGACGGCGACCGCGGGCGGCTCCCCGTCGAACCGGGGGCGGCCCGGCCGGGGGAGGAGGACCCGGGCGCGCCGGTCCCGGCCGCGCCGGGGTGCGCTCCCCGCCCTGCGGTTCATGCCCGCTCCTCCTCGCCCGCCGGCGTGCCGGAGTGCGGGGGCACCCGGCCGACGACAGTGTGGGTGATGCCCGTCTGCCATCCCGGCAGGGGCAGCACCCGTACACCGGTGAAGCCCGCACGCTGCATCCGGTCCCGGAACTGCGGGGCGGTGTCGAAGTCGACGACGCTGCGCCACAGATGGCGGTACAGCCGGCCGTCGCCGACGGCGATCCCGGCGGGCAGCACGATCCCCCTGCAGACCGCGGTCCAGACCCAGCGGTGCACCGGCCGGCCGCTCAGCAGGTACTCGTGGACCGCAAGCCTTCCGCCAGGGGTCAGCAGGTTGCGTACCGTGCCGAGCACTGCCCCCGGGTCGGCGAGGTTGCGGAACAGGTACGCCGCCAGGACCGCGTCGAACGGCCCGTGCACGCCCGCGTCGGAGAGCCGCTCCGCCGGGGCGTGGACGAACGCCACCCTGGGCGACCACCGTTTGGCGGTCGCCCTGGCCAGCATGCCCGCGGAGGCGTCCACCGCCGTGATCTCCGCAGCGGGCAGGACGTGGAGCAGCGCCGCCGTCGACGCGCCGGTACCGCACCCCAGGTCCAGGACGCGCAGGCCGGCGCCACCGCCCGGCAGGCCGAGTCGCCGGGCCGAACGCCGCAGGTGGGCGTGGTATCCGGGGTTGGCCGCCACCAGCCGGTCATAGCTGAGGGAGGCGTGGTCGAAGGCGGCTGACAGGGCGTCATCGCGCAGCAGGGTCATCATGGACCTCCGGTCTCGGGCCGCCGGGGGGTGCCGCCGCCGGGACCGGGCGGACGGTCGGCTGCCGGCGCGGCAGCCAGGGCAGCTCGGCGGCGGTGCGCAGCATCGGCAGGACAGGGGTGCGGAGGCCGATGGCGAGGTCCTCGTGCAGCCGGGTGCGGCCGTCCAGGAAACGCAGCAGCCGCTCGGTGGGCACCTGGTGGAACAGGCGGGAGAAGAACAGCGCCCCGTCCACCCGCCTGCTGTCCAGGGCCCGCAGCAGCACCGCGTCCATGGCCCGGGACCGGGCGGAGTGGGCGGGCGGAGGCACCGGCGGCCGTCCCCGGCGGAGTGCGTCGGCGACGGCACGGGTCTGGCGCTGCACGGCGGCGAAGGTGTAGCCGGTCGACGGGCGGGTGGCACCGCCCGCGGCCCCGATCCGGAACACCGAGCGCCCGGCACGCCGGCCGAAGACCGCGTCGGTCATCGGGATCACGCCCGTCTCCGCCGCGGTGACCTGCAACGGCCCGAGAGCGAGGATCTCCTGCGTGTAGTGCAGCAGGGCGGCCTCGTAGGCGTCCGCGGTCAGAGCGGCGGGTGAGAACTCCGTGTACTCCACCAGTGCCTCGCAGGGACCGGTGGGCAGCACATAGCCGAACGACAGGCCCCGTGCCGGCTGCGGGGTGCGGAAGTCCATCAGGTCCGCCACCTGCGGGTCGAAGGCGGGCCGCGAGGTGCGGACGAACCAGCCGCGGAAGTGCTGCAGCAGCGTGGTGCGGGCGGGAGGCAGGCTGCCCGGGGGGCGGGAGTCGAAGACCCAGCGGGCGCGTACCGCCAGGGGGGCGCCGTCGGGCATGGTGCCCCGGACCTCGGCGCCGCCCGGCACGTCCCGTACCCCCTGGACGGTGGCCTCGACGCGCCGTACGAGGGGGCGCAGGGCCAGTTCCGCGGTGAGCAGCTCGTCGAAGACGTCCGAGCGGATCATCTTGTAGCGCAGCGGTGCGGGCCGGCCCACCACCGCGCGGCCCTCGGGTCCGTGCACCCTCAGCGCGGGCCAGGAGGCGGTCACGGCGCGGTCGTACTCGCCGTGCTCGTCCTCCCAGAAGCACCAGGTCCGCCGTGGCGGCCGCAGCGGGCCGGGCGGCGCCTCGATCAGCACCACCGAGCACTCCCGCCCGGTCGCCGCGGAGCGGGAGAGCCGGCGGGTCAGGGAGAGCCCCGCCGCGCCCGCCCCGACGACGGCGACATCGGCCTGGAGCACTGCGGGTCCTCCGTCCGCCCGGTCCCGCGCCGCATGCGCGGACCTCCACCATCACCCACGCACCCTTCGCGCCGGCGCAGGTGACACGCCGCCGCCGCGGTCACGGCCCGGTACGGCGTACAACGGGCAGGCTCCCGCCCAGGGGCGGAGGTGACCGCCGGCCGCCGTGCGATCCGTCAGCCGCACCGCCGGGGAGGTCGCCGCCGCGGCGCGGCCCGGGACCTGACGGTGTGCTGCCAGGCCGGACAGCCGCGACGGGGGCTGCTGCGGCGTCGGTCGGCGCGGGATGTCCGGGCAGGCCGGCGACGGTGGCCGGTTCCTCGTCGCTGCACGCGTCGAGTTCCGGGTTCCGGGTTCCGGACGGCGGTCTCGCAGCGGGTCACCTCCACGGCCAGGCCGGGGAGGCCGGTGCGGCGGTGGCCTTCGAGCAGGGCGGCTCACCCTTCGGGAGGCGCCCGGGCTACGCGGTGCTGTAGCCGAGGGCGGTGCGGGCCTCGTGCCAGACGGTGGCGTGGCCCCGGCGCTCCGTGGCCCGGGGTGGCCGGGCCGTCGCCCGGTCCGGTGAGCGGGCCGTATCGCGGGCTTGGCCGATCGGGTGATCTTCATGTCGGATTATCGGCCGTGGCGGCGCGGTTGGTCGGGCCGCGGAACACCGGATGCAAGCCTGGTGGCCGCTGATCCGCGCCGGCGGCACCGTACGCCCGCGAGGTCCGCGGCACGAACAGAGCGCGCGCCCCGGGGAGAGACCGATGTCCGACCGAACCGTCCACGCCCAGGGGTTCGGCCGGACCAGGTGGCGTCGGGTGGCCCTGGTGACGGTGCCCACACTGGCCGTCTCCGGCTGCCTGTTCGGGGCCATGGCCGAGGGTGCGCTCGCGGCGTCGTTCGGCGTCTCGGCGGACTCCTTCACCGTCTCGGGCGCCAGCTTCCAGATCTCCGCACGCCTGCTCGAGGGCCGGGGACTGGAGCAGTTCGGCACCCTCGCCCGCGGGAAGCACGAGGTGTATCCCGAGGCGCTCACCGGTATCCGCACCGCGGACATCTACGGGCTCTGCCAGTCGGTGGTGCAGGACGTTCCGATCCTGGGTCCGGTCACCCTGCGACTGACCGCCGGGCGCGGCGCCGAGCCGGTGCACGCCGACCGCCTGGTGGCCGACCTCCACCGGCTGCGCGGCGACACCCTGTTCCGGAACATCAACTTCGGCCAGGACGCCTCGACCCTGACGGAGTTTCCCGGGCTCGAGGGTCCGCCGGGTGCCTTCGGCGAGCAGGCGTCCGCCGTGACCATCAGGCACCTGCGCCAGGACACCCGCGCCCTCAGCGCGGCGACCATGCGGATGCCGGGGCTCGACCTCCAGGTGCTGCGTGGGGACCGCTCCTGTTACTGAGCCGGCCCTCACCACCACGTCCGGCAGAGTCGACCCTCCTCGGGGAGCCGTCAGATGAGCGATGTGCACACAGGCGCAGCAATCGGCCGGAGGCCGCCGCTCCGGTGCTGGTGGCGGAGCCGGCCCGGCTGGGCCGGGGTGTGGACCCTGGCGGCCGGAGTGGAGATCTTCTCCGTCCCCTGGGCGCCGCTCTCCCTGATGATCCATGAGGGGGTCGCCGGGGTCTCCGGGATCCTGGTGGGCGTCTTCCTCGTGGTCCTCGGACTCACCCACTGGCTCGCCCCCGGCCACCGGGTCTTCGCCGGGATCGCCTCGCTGGTCCTCGCCGTCGCCTCCCTGGTCCTGTCCAACCTCGGCGGGTTCCTGCTGGGTTTCCTCCTCGCGGTGCTGGGCGGCGCGATGGCGGTCGGCTGGACACCGGACAGCCGCCCGACGACCCGCGCGAGCGGTACCGACGGGCCGGGACCGCCTCCCGGCGGCGGAGGGCCGGGCGGGACACCCGACATCCCGGACGGCCCGGCTGAGCCGGGAGGCGCGAAGGGCGACCCGGCGGCCGGGGCCGGGGACCCGGACACCACCGCGACCGGGCCGAGCACGGTCCGCAAGGCGTCACGGAGATCCGTCACCCGGCCGTCGCGGCCGCAGGGCGGCCCGCCCGCGCCCGCCGTACGGCCCGAACGAGGACGGGGCGTACGTGCCAACCGCCTGCTGGCCATCGGAGTGCTGCCGGCCGGCGCGCTGATCGCCACCGGACTGCCCTCCCTGCCCGCCGCCGCCCGGGTACCGGCCGGCTGGACCGGGTCCCCGGGCGGCGGCACGGAGCAGTACGCGACCCCGGACCCCCGGCTGTGTCCGCTGCTCGACGGTCTGATCGGCGCCCGCAGGGCCGGGGGAGCAGCGGCTGCGCCGCAGCGCGGCGCC
>NZ_LIQR01000562.1 GCF_001418575.1 Peterkaempfera griseoplana | reverse complement strand
GAGACAGCCCGGTGACCGTGCCCCACCCCACCGCCCCGGACCGGCGCGTCCACGACCTCGTCGGCGTCGGCATCGGCCCGTTCAACCTCTCCCTGGCAGCGCTCGCCGACGGCGTCCCCGGGCTGCACACCCTCTTCCTGGACTCCAAACCCGCCTTCTCCTGGCACCCCGGACTGCTGCTGGAGGGCACCACCCTCCAGGTGCCCTTCCTCGCGGACCTGGTCACCATGGCCGACCCCACCAGCCGCTGGTCCTTCCTCAACTACCTGCGCGCCCACGACCGGCTCTTCCCCTTCTTCTTCTCCGAGCGGTTCCACATCCCGCGCCGGGAGTACGACCACTACTGCCGCTGGGTCGCCGAGCAACTGCCCAGCTGCCGCTTCGACGCCCCCGTCACCGCCCTGGAGTGGGACGCCGCCGCCGGCGCCTTCGCCGTGGTGCACGGCGGTCCGGCGGGGCCGCGCCGGGTGCTGGCCCGGCAGGTGGTGCTGGGGGTGGGCACCCGGCCCGTCGTCCCCGAACCGCTGCGGCCGCTGCTGGCCCCCGGCCGGGTGC
This sequence comes from Peterkaempfera griseoplana, assembly GCF_001418575.1. Classification (GTDB taxonomy): domain Bacteria; phylum Actinomycetota; class Actinomycetes; order Streptomycetales; family Streptomycetaceae; genus Peterkaempfera; species Peterkaempfera griseoplana. The sequence goes on along the minus strand of NZ_LIQR01000562.1, from coordinate 781 downwards.
TGCACAGCGCCGACTACCGGGGCCACCGCGAGGCCCTGGCCGGGGCGGCGGACGTCACCGTGGTGGGTGCCGGGCAGTCCGGCGCCGAGGTGCTGCTGGACCTGCTGCGCCGCCAGGACGGCGCCGGCGGCGGACCCTACGTCCGCTGGCTGGCCCGCTCCAGCGCCTTCGCCCCCATGGAGTACTCCAAGCTCGGCCTGGAGCACTTCACCCCCGACTACATCCGGTGGTTCCGGCGGCTGCCCGAGACGGTGCGGGACCGCCTGGTCGGCGAGCAGTGGCAGCTCTACAAGGGGGTCAGCGGCGAGACCCTCGGCGAGATCCACGACGAGCTGTACGAACGGACCATCGGCGGCGGCCCGCCGCGCGCCGCGTTGCACCCCGCCACCGCGATCACCGCCGCCGAACGCGACGGTGACGGGTACCTGCTGAGCTGCCGCCACACCCAGGACGGAGCCCACTTCACCGTGCGCACCGACCGGATCGTCCTCGCCACCGGCTACGCCGCGGCGCGCCCGTCCTTCCTCGACCCCATCGCCGACCTGGTCGACTGGGACGACCGGGGCCGCTACCGGGTCGACGGCGAGTACCGCGTCGCCCTGGACCCCCGCGTCGGCGGCACGCTCTTCGTGCAGAACGCCGAGATGCACAGCCACGGCGTGGGAGCGCCCGACCTCACCCTGGGCGCCTGGCGCGCCGCCACCATCCTCAACGCCGCCACCGGCCGCACCGTGCTCCGCCTGCCCGCCCGCACCGCCTGGACCACCTTCGGCACCCCGGC
>NZ_LIQR01000561.1 GCF_001418575.1 Peterkaempfera griseoplana | reverse complement strand
GTCTGCGGGCGTACACCGGGGCGGACGGGGTGGCGGTGCTGCTGATCGACCGGCCGGCCAAGCGCAACGCCCTCACGCTCGCCATGTGGCGCGGCCTGCCCGGCCTGCTCGGCCGGCTGGCGGACGACCCCCGGGTGCGGGTGCTGCTGCTGGCCGGGTCCGGGGGGACCTTCTCGGCCGGGGCGGACATCGCCGAACTGCTGGAGGTGTACGCGGACCCCGCGCGGGCCGACGCGTACCACCGGGACAACGTGGCGGCCGAGGAGGCTCTGGCGGCCTTTCCGCACCCCACCGTGGCGGTGCTGCGGGGCGCCGCGGTGGGCGGCGGCTGCCAGCTGGCGGTCGCGTGCGACCTGCGGTTCGCGGCGGCCGACGCCCGGCTGGGGATCACCCCGGCCCGCCTGGGGGTGGTCTATCCGGCGGTTCCCACCGCCCGGCTGGCCCGGCTGGTGGGGCCGGCCCGCGCCAAGTACCTGCTCTACTCCGCGGAGCTGGTGGACGGGGTCCGGGCGCAGCTGCTGGGCCTGGTGGAGGAGGTCGTGGCGGGGGACGGCCTGGAGGCCAGGGCGCTGGAGTTCGCCCGCACGGTGGCGGCGCGCTCACCGCAGACGCTGGGTGCGGCGAAGGCCGTGGTGGCCGCCGCCACCGAGGGCGGGGATCCACAGGCCGCGGTGGAGCCCTGGGAGCGCAGGTCACGGCATGCGCCCGATGTGCGGGAGGGGCTGGCGGCCTTCCTGGAGCGGCGGCCGCCCCGGTTCTGAGGCCGGCCGCGGTGGTCCGCGAAACCGGGTGACCCGCTCGGCCCACTTGTCGGGCAAATCCGACGAATCAGGCCATAGGATCCGGCGTATGCGCGTTCTTCGGTCGGCCCCGTCCGCAGCGGCCGGTGCCGCGGTCCTCGGTCTGGTCGCCCTGGCGGCGTGTGCCGCGCCCCCGTCCGTACCGGTCCGCTCCGGCGCCGCCGCGGGGCGGGTGGCGCACGGGACACCCCGGCCCGCCTCCTCCTACACCCTGCCGCTGGTCACCCGGACGCCCGGGGGAGCCACGGCCCCACGGGCCGTCCCGGCGCACACCACCAGGCCCTTCTCCATGCTCGGCGTGGTCTGGGACGACGCCCGCAGCCCGCTGAACGCCGTCGTCAGGATCCGTACCCGCGACCGGGACCACGGCCGCTGGAGCGCCTGGCAGACCCTCCGTGCCGAGGACCACGAACGGCCCGGCCCCTCCGCGGACAAGGAGCAGGCCCGCGGCTACACCAGCCCCCTGTGGGTCGGCCCCTCCAACGGGGTGCAGGTCGTGGTCGGCCCGCCCAGCGGCGGCACCCTGCCCACCGGACTGCGCCTCGCCCTGGTGGACCCCGGCGGTCCCGCCGCACAGCCGGCCGTGCCCGGCGGCCCGCCCAGCTGGCTGCTGCTGCACCACGCCCCCGCCGCGCCGGCGGTCAAGGTCCGCTACACGGTGCCGCGTCCCGCCATGGTCGGCCGGTCCGGCTGGCGGGCGGACGAGTCGCTGCGGCACAAGGCGCCGATCTACTCGCCCGGGGTGCGGATGATCTTCATCCACCACACCGACAACCCCAACGGCTACTCCTGCTCCGAGGTGCCGGAGATGATCCGGGCCATGTACCAGTACCACGTCACCGAGCTGGCCTGGGACGACATCGGCTACAACTTCCTGGTCGACCGCTGCGGCACCATCTACGAGGGCCGCGCCGGAGGGGTCGACCGTCCGGTGGTCGGCGGCCACACCATGGGCTTCAACATCGGCTCCATGGGCATCGCCGCCATCGGGGACTTCCGGGCGGGCCATCCGGTGCCCCAGCCCATGATCGACGCCATCGCCCGCCTGGCCGCCTGGAAGCTCTCGCTGGCCGGGATCTCGCCGACGGGACGGGCGGTCATGGTGTCCCAGGACAGCGCCACCCGGTACCGCAAGGGCACCAAGGTCGTCCTCAACGTCATCTCGGGGCACCGTGACGCCGTCTACACCGAGTGCCCCGGCGACTCCCTCTACGCCGTGCTGCCGGTCATCCGCGCCAAGGCCGCGCGACTGGTGGCCGACGCCGCAGCCCACCACACGGCCGCCAAGCACTGAGGTACGGGCCGCCGCCCCGCGAGGAGGCCGGCGGTACCGGCCGACCCTCCGCGGGCCCGGGGCGGGGGTTCAGCGGAGCAGGTGGACGGGGTGGCGCACCTCGTCCTCGATGTCCCCGGAGGCCTGCGCCAGCATCTTGCGGGCGAGTGAGTTCAGGGCTCGCGCCGCCGCCAGCTCCTCGCCGATCCGCGGCTCGGGGTGGTCGCTGTCACTGCAGGTGGAGGCGCCTCGGGCGGCCACTCCGGGGGCCCTGACCCCCACCAGCCGGGCTTCGCACTCGGTGTGCCTGCCGTCCTCGTCGAAGAACAGCCGGACGTCCCATTCGTGGCGCATGGCGTCCACTTCCTCGGGTGGTTCGGGTCTTCACTGCCCCCGCGTCCCCAGGGTGCGCCCCCGGTACGGGACGGGCAAGAGCCGCGCTGGGCGTGCGCAGCCGGGCCTCCCGGGGGCCTCAGACGCGGTGTCCCCCGGCGCGCAGCCAGCGGTGCACCGCCTCCTTGTCGGCCACGGTGATCCGGGGGCCGGGGCGGATCGGGCCCTCGTCCTCGTTGAAACCGGTGTCGGTGACCCGGGCGGTGGTCCAGTCGGCGAGTTCCTGGGCGGCCTCGGGCAGCACCCGGCCGCCGTCCTCCCAGGCACGCCGGTACGCCTCGGCGGTGCGCGGGTCGTTCTCGGCGGCTTCCGCCAGCCAGAGCGGGATCAGGCGGGCGGCCGTGCCCGCGTCCCTGGAGGGGTCGTCCATGCAGGCAAGCGTCACCGGCAGGCATCGCCTTCATGCCGGTGATGGGCCGTCCGGGGGCGGCCGGCCGCCGCGGGCCGCCCCCGGACGGGTGTGTCAGCGCACGCCGAGCAGGTGGTCCATCGCGAGCTGGTCCAGCTGCTCGAAGGCCATGCCGCGGGCGGCGGCCGCCTCCACGTCGAAGTCCTCGAACGCGGAGCGGTCGGCCAGCAGGTCGGCGGCGGTCTCGCCCTTGTTCAGGGTGGGCTGGGCCAGCTCGTTCAGGCGGGCTGCGCGCAGCGCCTCCTGGACGGCCGGGTCGGCGCGGAAGGCGAGCGCGCGCTCCTTGAGGATCAGGTAGTTGCGCATGCAGCCGGCCGCCGACGCCCAGACACCGTCGAAGTCCTCGGTGCGCGGGGGCTTGAAGTCGAAGTGGCGCGGGCCCTGGTAGTCCGACGACTCCAGCAGGTCCACCAGCCAGAACGCCTGGCGGAGGTCGCCGGCGCCGAAGCGGAGGTCCTGGTCGTACTTGATGCCGGACTGGCCGTTGAGGTCGATGTGGAACAGCTTGCCGTGCCACAGCGCCTGGGCGATGCCGTGCGGGAAGTTCAGCCCGGCCATCTGCTCGTGGCCGACCTCGGGGTTGAGGCCCACGCGGTCGGCGTGCTCCAGCTCGTTGATGAACGCCAGGGCGTGGCCGACCGTCGGCAGGAGGATGTCGCCGCGGGGCTCGTTGGGCTTGGGCTCGATGGCGAAGCGCATGTCGTAGCCCTGGGAGACGACGTAGTCGCCGAGCAGGTCGAAGGCCTCCTTGAGGCGGTCGAGCGCCACCCGGATGTCCTTGGCGGCACCCGACTCGGCACCCTCGCGGCCGCCCCAGGCGACATAGGTGGTGGCGCCGAGCTCGGCGGCCAGGTCGATGTTGCGGATGACCTTGCGCAGGGCGTAGCGGCGGATGTCGCGGTCGTTGGAGGTGAAGCCGCCGTCCTTGAACACCGGGTGGGTGAAGAGGTTGGTGGTGGCCATGGGGACCTTCAGGCCCGCGGTGTCCAGCGCCTGGCGGAAGCGCTTGATGATGGCCTCCCGCTCGGCGTCCGAGGAGCCGAAGGGGATCAGGTCGTCGTCGTGGAAGGTGATGCCGTAGGCGCCGAGCTCCGCGAGGCGGGTCACGGTCTCGACCGGGTCCAGTGCCGGGCGGGTGGCGTCGCCGAACGGGTCGCGGCCCTGCCAGCCGACCGTCCAGAGGCCGAAGGTGAACTTGTCTGCGGGGGTCGGGGTGATGCTCATGTTGCGGCTCCTCTATTCGTCAGGCCAGAAAACAAATTAGTATGCGGAGGCGCCATACGGAAGTCCCAGGGTGCAAAAGCCGCAGAAGGAGCGGGCATGAACGCAAGTCAGCGGGTCGTCATCGGGGTCGACAGCTCCACCCAGTCCACCAAGGCCGTGGCCGTCGACATCGACAGCGGCGAGGTGCTGGCCGAGGGTCGTGCAGCTCACACGGTCACCGGAACGGGCGGCGCCCGGGAGAGCGACCCCCAGCAGTGGTGGCAGGCCTTCACCGAGGCGGTGGCCGCGACCGGCCACGCCGACCGGGCGCTCGCCGTCGCCGTCGGCGGACAGCAGCACGGCCTGGTGGCCCTGGACGCGGACGGCACCCCGGTCCACCCGGCGATGCTCTGGAACGACACCCGCTCCGCCCCGCAGGCCGCCGCCCTCACCGAGCGGCTCGGCCGCGCCGAGTGGGCCCGCCGCACCGGTTCGGTGCCCACCGCCGCCTTCACCGTCGCCAAGTGGGCCTGGCTGCGGGAGAACGCGCCCGAGGCCGCCGAGCGCACCGCCGCCGTACGGCTGCCCCACGACTACCTCACCGGCCGCCTCACCGGCGCCGGCACCACCGACCGGGGCGACGCCTCCGGCACCGGCTGGTGGGGCGAGAACGGCTACGACAAGGAGATCCTCGACCTGGTCGGCCTGGACGAGGGCCGCCTCCCCGAGGTGATCGAGCCGGGCCACGCCGCAGGCACCGTACGCCCCGGCTCCCCGCTGCCCGCCGGCATCCCGGTCGCCGCCGGCACCGGCGACAACATGGCCGCGGCCCTGGGCCTGGGCCTCACCCCGGGCCTGCCCGCCCTCTCCCTGGGCACCTCGGGCACCGTCTACGCCGTCACCCGCGGCCGCCCCGCTGACGAGAGCGGCATCGTGGCCGGCTTCGCCGACGCCTCCGGCGGCTGGCTGCCGCTGGCATGCACGCTCAACTGCACCCTGGCCGTCGACCGGATCGCCGCCCTGCTCGGCCGGGACCGCGCCGATGTCGAGCCCGGCGGGACCGCCGTGGTGCTGCCCTTCCTCGACGGCGAGCGCACCCCCGACCTGCCCTACTCCTCCGGCCTCTTCCACGGCCTGCGCCACGACACCACGGCCGGCCAGCTGCTCCAGGCCGCCTACGACGGCGCCGCCCACGCCCTGCTCACCGCCCTGGACGACGTCCTGCGGCACGGCGGCGAGACCTCCAGCGACGCACCGATCCTGCTGATCGGCGGCGGCGCCCGCGGCACCGCCTGGCAGAACACCGTCCGCCGGCTCTCCGGCCGCGCCGTCCAGCTGCCCCGCGCGGCCGAGCTGGTGGCGCTGGGCGCCGCCGCCCAGGCCGCCGGACTGGTCACCGGGGAGGAGCCCGCCGAGGTGGCCCGCCGCTGGGGCACCGCCGACGGACCGCTGCTGGACCCGCTGCCCAGGGACGAGGAAGCGCTGGAGCGCATCGCGGATACCCTGCACAGGGCCGGACGGCTCTTCGAGGCCCCGACCCGCTGACCGCCAGGAGAAGGTGAAGCAGAACGTGCACCAGCCGACCGCGAACGGCGGGACCCGCAAGCGCCCCGCCCCGGCCTCGCAGCAGACCATGCGGCGGCAGAACCTCGCGCTCGTCCTGCAGGAGGTCGCGGCCCGGGCGCCGCTCTCCCGCGCGGAGGTCGCCGCGGCCAGCGGGCTCACCCGCGCCGCGGTCTCCTCACTGGTCGAGGAGCTGATCGGTGCCGGACTGCTCGCCGAGCTGGGCCCGGCCCCCAGCGGCCGGGTCGGCCGCCCCGGCAACGCGCTCACCCTCAACCCCGAGGGTCCCGCCGGGCTCGGCGCGGAGATCGGGGTGGAGCACCTGGCCGCCTGCGTGGTGGACCTGGGCGGTGAGCCCCGGGCCTGGCAGCGGATCCCCGCGGACAACCGCGGGCGACCCGCCTCCGAGGTGCTCGCCGACCTGGCTGCGCTGCTGGGCCGGGTCACCGCCGAGGCGGGTCCGCAGCTGCGTCCGGCCGGGCTGGGGATCGCCGTCCCCGGTCTGGTCGGCGCCGAGCACGGACTGGTCATCCGGGCCGCCAACCTCGGGTGGTCCCAGGTGCCGGTGATAGCCGTGCTCCGCTCGGAGCTGCGCCGGGCGGGGTTCGCGGAGCTGGCGGGGCTGCCCGCCGAGGTCGACAACGAGGCCAACCTGGGCGGCCTCGCAGAGCTGTGGCTGGGCGAGCACGCCGGCACCGGTGACTTCGTCCACATCTCGGCGGAGGCCGGTATCGGTGCGGCGCTGATCGTCGCGGGGCGGCTCTTCCGCGGCGCCCGGGGGTTCGCGGGTGAGCTGGGCCACGTCCCGGTGGAGCCCAGCGGGCCGCCGTGCGCCTGCGGCTCCCGCGGCTGCCTGGAGCAGTACGCGGGGGAGCGGGCGGTGCTGACGGCGGCGGGCACCCACGGCACGGGCCGCGACTGGGTCACCCTGCTCGCCGAGCGCGCGGCCGAGGGCGACCCGCCGGTCCTGGCGGCCCTGGACCGGGCGGGCACCGCTCTGGGCACGGCGGTCGCCGGGGCGGTCAACCTGATCGACCCCGACGCGGTGATACTCGGCGGCGGCTACGCGGACCTGGGGGACTGGCTGGTTCCCGGGATGCGGCGCGAGCTCTCGGCCAGGGTCACGGTGCGGCCGTGGTCCGACGACTGGCTCGCGGTCTCCTCGCTGGGGCGTCGCGGGCCGCTGCTGGGGGCCGCCGCCGGGGTGGTGCGGGCCATCGTGGAGGACCCGGGCCGGGTCGCCGGGCAGTGAGGGCCGCGCCGGCCGGCCGGCCGGGCAGGGGATACTTGGGCCGGCATCGGCCGTGGATGACGACCGGAGGACGGCGGCGTGGACGTGGGCGACCGGGTGGCTGAGGACGCCTTCGGCTCGGTGGAACGTGAACTGGCACTGCTCTTCCGGCGCGCCAGGGCCCGCGCGGCCGAGATGGCCCGCGAGGTGCACCCGGAACTGGAGGGCAGCGCCTATCCGCTGCTCGCCTACATCGAGGACTCCGGCAAGGTGCGCCTCACCGACATCGGCGTCCACTTCGGTGTGGGCAAGGCCACGGTGAGCCGCCAGATCAAGGCGCTGGAGGAGCTCGGCCTGGTGCGCCGGGAGTCCGACCCGCTGGACGGCAGGGTCTCCCTGGTCTCACTGACCGAGGAGGGCGACCGCCGCTACAGCAGCGCCCGCGACGCCCGGATGGGCAGTTTCCGCTCCATGCTGGGCACCTGGGAGCCGGACGACGTGGCCGTCTTCGCCAGCCTGCTGCACCGCTTCAACAGCCTCATCGAGAACACCTGACGAGGGCTTGGGGGAAACGGCGGGCGCGGGGCGGGCCGAAGCCCGCCCCGCGCCGGTGTTGGTGCCGGTGGTGCCGTCCGGCTCAGCGGACGGCGATCAGGTACAGCCCGTAGCCCACCGCCGCCGCGCAGGCGGCGAAGCAGACCGCGGCCATGCCCAGCGCGGCCGAGCCGCCTCCGCTGCCGCCCTCGGCGGCCGCAGCCTCGCGGGCGGCCTCGTGGCGGGAGAGGGCGAGGGTGCCCAGGGCGAAGACCGCGACGATCGCGACCGTGACACCGAAGCTGACACCCGCCGTGCCGGCGAGCGCACCCCACTTGATCTGCACGAGGTTTCTCCTTGTCCTGCGACCCGGCGGGTCAGGCGGCGATGCCGGTCGGGGCCAGCGGGGTGGGGGCC
>NZ_LIQR01000560.1 GCF_001418575.1 Peterkaempfera griseoplana | reverse complement strand
CGGCGGTGCTGATCGGCCTGGCCGCCGCCGTGGTGGTCGCCGCCACGCTGCGGGTCACCGAGGCGGGCGCCGACCCGCACGGCGGCGCGGTCGGCGCCGCCACCGGGCTCGCCACCACCGCTGCCCCGCCCGGCCCGACCGGCTCCACCGCTCCGGCCGGCACCCTGCTCCCCGAGCCCGCACCCGGTACCTTCCGCACGGAGCTGCGCAACGCGGCCACCGGCGGCTGCCTGGACGTCCGGGGCGGCTCGGCCCAGGAGGGCGCCGACGTGGTCGCGGTCCGTTGCGACGGCGCGGCGACCCAGCAGTGGGCGTACGGCGCCGATGCGCTGCTGCGCAACCTGGGCGACCCGCGGCTCTGCCTGGACTCGCGCGGCGACCCGTCGCTGGGCGCCGGCCTGGGCCCCTGCCCCACCGCTGGGACGGCGGACCGGCTGCGCTACGAACTGACCGTCCAGGGACTGCTGGTGCCGAGGATCGCGCCGACCCTCGCCCTCACCCCGCTCACCCGGGGCGACGGTGCCGAAGCGGTGCTCAAGGTGCGTACGGGCTCCGCGGAGCAGCGCTGGCTCGCCCGGCCGGGCACCGCGGTCGGGGCTGCGGGCCTGGCGAGGAGCGCCGACGACGGGTGGGCCCATCCGCCGAGGCCGTGATCCCCCGCCGGCTGCGGTCCGCGCCGGGGCTGCCGCGGTGGGCAGCCCGGCGCCGCCGCCGGACCGCCCGGCCCGGGAGGCGTTGACCCCGCGAGTCGGCGACCCCGAGCGCGTTCGAGAGCTTCGGCCAACCGGCGGGCCGGCCAGGGGTATTCGGTGGCCGTCAGGACCTTCGCGCCGGGGGTCGTGGCGCCTCGGGCGCGGGTCCTTTACGGCGACGACCTGATCACCGCCGTCCCTCGCATCATCCGCAAAGGGCTGATCGTCCGCAGGTCCGGTGCGTACTACCGGCGGAAGGTGGTTCGATGCCGGGCTCAGGCCGGTGGGGCCGGTTCTGGCCAGGAGGCGAGCCGGGCCCGTGCCTGCTCGGCGATCACCGGCCACGGGTCGTTGACCAGCCGGGCCACCGCTGTCCGGGGAGAGTTGCGGTGTGCGGCGACGGTGTGGCGGACAGCGTCATGGGGGTCGTCCACCGACTGCTCCAGCAGTTCGGGCGGGCCTGCGTTCTTGCTGAGCACCCGCGAGCGCACCCGCCAGTCCGCGTCCCGGATCAGCTCGGCGAGGATCTCCACGGGCGCGGTGCGGTTGTGGGCGGCCCAGAACCGCATCTCCGGATGGTTGCGCACCAGCTCCCACCACACCGGCAGCGGCATCGCCGCCCACGCCGAGCGGTCGTACTCGGCGGGGTCCTCACTCAGACGCAGCCGTATGAACTCCTCGACGGAGGTGATCTCAGGGAAACGGTCGGGCATGGCAGGAAGGTAACCCACGACGTCCAGGACGGACGCCGAACCGTCAAGACCGCCGCCGGCAGTGCAGGCTGCGTCACTGCCCGGCCTTCTCGTGTGCTGAGGCCGGCGCGGCAGTCCGCGACCGAGGCGCGGCCCGTTTCCGCAGCTGCGGTGCCCACCGGTCCGGGCCGCGGCGCCGGCCCGGACCGGCCGGTTCGGGCGTCAGATGTCGCGGAAGATCTCGATCTGGGCGCCGACCGAGTTGAGCCGCTCGGCCAACTCCTCGTAACCGCGGTTGATGACATAGACGTTGCGCAGCACCGAGGTGCCCTCAGCCGCCATCATCGCCAGCAGCACCACCACCGCCGGCCGCAGCGCGGGCGGGCACATCATCTCCGCCGCACGCCACCGGGTCGGACCCTCGACCAGCACCCGGTGCGGGTCCAGCAGCTTGACCGCGGCGCCGAGCCGGGTGAGCTCGGTGAGGTAGATGGCCCGGTTGTCGTAGACCCAGTCGTGGATCAGCGTGGACCCCTGGGCCGAGGCCGCGATCGCTGCGAAGAACGGCACATTGTCGATGTTGAGCCCGGGGAAGGGCATCGGGTGGATCTTGTCGATGGGGGAGCGCAGCTTCGACGGGCGCACCGTCAGGTCCATCAGCCTGGTGCGGCCGTTGTCGGCGGTGTACTCGTGCCCCCGCTCGTGGTCCAGACCCATCTCCTCCAGCACCGCCAGCTCGATCTCCAGGAACTCGATCGGCACCCGGCGGATCGTCAGCTCCGAGGAGGTCACCACCGCGGCTGCGAGCAGACTCATCGCCTCCACCGGGTCCTCGGACGGCCAGTAGTCCACATCGCGGTCGATCCGCGGCATACCGTGCACGGTCAGGGTGGTGGAGCCGATGCCCTCCACCTTGACGCCCAGTTCCTCGAGGAAGAAGCAGAGGTCCTGCACCATGTAGTTGGAGCTGGCGTTGCGGATCACCGTCACGCCGTCGTGGCGGGCCGCCGCCAGCAGCGCGTTCTCGGTCACGGTGTCGCCGCGCTCGGTCAGCACGATGGGGCGCTGCGGGGAGACGCCCCGGTCGACCTCGGCGTGGTAGATGCCGCCGGTCGCGGTGATCTCCAGGCCGAAGTGGCGCAGCGCGCTGACATGCGGCTGCACGGTGCGGGTGCCCAGGTCGCAGCCGCCCGCGTACGGGATGCGGAAGCGGTCCGCGCGGTGCATCAGCGGACCCAGGAACATGATGACGCTGCGGGTGCGGCGCGCGGCGTCGGTGTCCATCTCGGCCAGCCGCAGCTGCTCCGGGGGGTCGATCTCCAGGTCCCGGCCGCCGTTGATCCACCGGGTGCGGACGCCGATGCTGGCCAGCACCTCCAGGATCCGGTAGACCTCCTCGATCCGCGCCACCCTGCGCAGGGTGGTCCGGCCCGAGTTGAGCAGGGCGGCGCACAGCAGGGCGACACAGGCGTTCTTGCTGGTCTTGACGTCGATGCTGCCGGAGAGGCGGCGCCCGCCCACGACCCGCAGATGCATCGGACCCGCGTATCCCAGGGAGACGATCTCGCTGTCCAGGGCCTCGCCGATGCGGGCGATCATCTCAAGGCTGATGTTCTGCCCGCCGCGCTCGATGCGGTTGACCGCACTCTGACTGGTGGCCAGCGCCTCCGCCAGCTGCATTTGGGTCCAGCCCCGGTGCTTGCGGGCGTCCCGGATGAGCCTGCCGATGCGAGCGAGGTAGTCATCTGTCACACCAGAACCGTATCTCACATCTGAGATGAGGACTCGGCAGGGGGCCGGCGGGCCCCGGAGCGGCGGAACGTGGGTGGCGCCCGGTGAGGCATCCGGCGCACACCGGGGACGGGGCACCGGGCCTGGTGGAGGCCGGATGTCACCCGAACGTGTCGGAGGCCTTCCGGAAGCTGCGGAACACGGGCCCGTGGCTGCCGGGAAAGGTGCACGGACGGCGCCGCGCGCCGAGGGGCTGTCAGTGGGCTCGCCTATGTTTCCGGCCATGACGCAAGCCGTACAAACGTACGCCTATCTCCGCCCGTCCGCTGTCCAGAGCGCCCCCGGCGGCAGCAGCCTGGCCCTGGAGACCTCCGGCGGGGCGACCCCCGCGGGCCTCGTCGCCCACCCGCGCTTCTTCGACGGCTTCCTCACCAGCCCCCAGGCCGCCGCCGCGGCCCTGCTGGCGGTGGCCGACGTGGCAGCCGCCCGCTACTACCGCCCGCTGTTGCCGGCCTCCCTGGACCCGGTGGTCACCGGCAACGGCGACCGGCTGCGGTTCGAGTCCTTCTCCGGCTGCTGCGGTGTCTACGCACGGCTCGACGTGCTCTCCGCAGGCCTGGACGGCGACGACATCGGCCACGGCACCACCAATGTGGACGTCAACAACCCGCTACGGGATGCGCTCGCCCGCATCGGCTCCGCCGACCCGCTGCACCTCAGGGTGGGACCGGACGACCTCACCGTCACCACCTTCGACGGGCCGGTGGTCGAGAAGAAGGTCCCGCTGCCCGACCGCTGGCTGCGCGGCTTCGCCGAGACCCAGGTCATCGCCGCCGGCTTCGACCTGCGTGCCGAACTCCCCGCGGCCGAGGCCGTGCGCTTCCTGCGCGCCCTGCCGCGCGGCGGCGCACGCGGTGCCTCCGGCGGCGCCCAGTGGGTGGTGCCCGCCGGCCGTACGCTGCGACCCACCACCCGGCCGGTGCCCGGTGCGGTCTGCCTCCCCGGCCCCGAGCGGCTGGCCGCCCTGCAGCGGGTGCTGCGGCATGCGCTCGCCCTGCGGGTGTACGGGCCCCCCGTCGCCGCCCACGGCGCGTCCGCCGCCTCCGCCTGGGAGGTCGAACTGCCCGGGATGCGACTCACCCTGACCCTCTCCCCGGACGCCTCGCGCGGCTTCTCGGGAGAGGGGGCGGTGCTGGACGCCCTGGCCACCGGCGAGGCGGCCGAGGACGCCGAGCTGGTCTCCGTGCTGCTCGCCTGGGAGCCCAGGGTCGATGTGGCGGACCTCGCCGCTCAGTCCGGACTGACCCCCGAGCGGGTACGGGCGGCGCTCACCCGCCTCGGCACAGCGGGCCGCATCGGCTACGACACCGCCGAGGCCGCCCACTTCCATCGCGAACTCCCCTACGACGCCGAGCGGGCCGAGCGCCACAACCCCCGGCTGCGCGCAGCGCGGGCCCTGCTGGACGCGGGCGCCGTACGGCTGGACGACGAAGCCCTGGCCACCGTCACCGTGGACGACCACCACCATCGGGTCCGCTCCGCGGACGGGCGGCTCAGCTGCACCTGCCTGTGGTGGGCCAAGTACCGGGGCGGGCGCGGGCCCTGCAAACACGTCCTCGCCGTCCGCATCCTGCGCCGCACCGCAGGCTGACCGGCGGCGTCCCTCCCCCCGGGTGCCCGGCGGCACGGGCACCGGACGGTGTGCGGCGCTGCGCGCTCACCCCGGCCGGGTCGTGAAGCGCGGCCCGCACACCCCTTCCGGCAGGCTCACCCGCTGGTTCCACGAACACCCCGGCCCCGCCCTCGCGCTGACCTCGCCGTCGCCACCGCCGGGCCACCGGGCCCGCAGCCACCGACCGGGCACCGCGACCCCGTCCCCCCGTCCTCCCGTCCTCCCATGTCACCGACCGACCGCTCCCGACGAGCAGCAAGGCAGGCTCCCATGTCCACCACCGACGCCGCCCCGCAGGCGGCCCCCGACTCCGGCAGTGAGCACCCCGCAGGCGGGCTGCGGTCCCGGATGGCCGGGGCGCTGGCCAGGATGGTCCCGCGGGGCACCGGCACGGCTCCGCAGGACGCCGCTCCGCCGGCCGCCCCAGGCATGCGGCTGGTGACGGCCGTCCGGGAGGGCCGCGCCGAAGAGGTGCTGCGGCTGCTGCCGGAGCTGGACCAGGCCGCCCGCCGCGGCTGCCTGCCGCAGCTCAAGGAGATCCGCAAGGAGCTCCGGGGTCAGTGGGGAGACGCGGTCCGACGGCAGAGGGCGGCGCTGCTGCTGGCCGGCGCGGGCTGCACCACCGGGGCGGTGGCGGCGGCCCAGTGGATCGCCCGCGGTACCCGGGACGGCCTTGCGGAGTCCGACTTCCCCGCGCTCATCAGGGTCTTCGCCGCGCACGACCCGGCATGGCAGCAAACGGTGGCCTGGCGGCTCGCCGACCGCCCGGAGTCCGCGTGGGGCTGGGGTGAGTATCCGCTGGTGGAGTATCTGCTGCGGACCACCGGCAGCGCCGTGCCGACCTCCGATCCCTGGGTGAGCCGCTGGGCCCAGGACCGCAGCTGGCAGCACCGCCGACCGGATGCGGCCGGGGAGAGCTGGCGGGCGGCCCTGCCGTCCGGCACCACACTGGTGGAACGGCTGCGGGCCGACAGCTGGCTTCCCGTACTGGCACCCCGGCTCTTCGAGGTGGCCGACATCGGCACCCTCCTCAATGCGCGGTGGCGGCGCGACCACGCCGACGACACCTGGCCCGGGGCGCTCGCCCGGCTCGCCGAGGAGGGCGTGCTGGACCGCGCGGACCTGATCGACCGCTGCCTGGCCCGACTGCTGCGCGGCGGACGCCCCGGAGAGATGCGCAGCTTCCTGGATGTCCTGGAGGCGCTCGCGCCGACCCCGGACGAGCAGGCGGACCGTGTGCCGACCTACCTGCGGCTGCTCCCCGACGCCCACTCCACGGTCGCCGGACACGCCCAGCAGGTCCTGGTCGCGCTGGACGACGCGGGCCGGATCGACGCCGAGCAGCTGACCGAGGCCTCCCGGGCCGTGCTCTTCCGCAGCGAGAAGAAGCTGGTCCGCGCCCAGCTCTCCTGGCTGGACCGGGCCGGCCGCCGCGACCGCTCGCAGGCGGCAGCGGTGGTGCTCGCGGCCGCCGACGCGCTCGGCCACGAGGACACCGCGATCCAGGAGCGCGCCCTGAGTCTGATGGCACGTCATATAAAGCACGCGGGCGACGGAGTGCTGCCCGAGCTGCGCGCCGCCGCCGACGGCCTCGACCACCGGCACCAGGCCCGCGCCGCCGAACTGTTCGGCACCACGCCCCTCGGGGCGCCCGCCGACGAGTCCGCCGATCTGCTGCCGCCCGCCCCCGTGCCG
>NZ_LIQR01000056.1 GCF_001418575.1 Peterkaempfera griseoplana | reverse complement strand
CTCCCGCCCCCGTCCCCGTCGCCCACGGATCCGCCGTACCGGGCACGCCCCGGCCGGTGGGAAGCCGGGGGCGTACTCCCCCGCGCGTCCCGCGCGGGTGCAGCCCCGGTGGCGTCCACCGGCAGCACCGGGAAGTGAGGAACCGATGACCGCACAGCAGACCGACTCCTGGGATGCCCTGGTGGCGACCGCCCTGCTCGGCACGGACCGGCGACCGCCGCCCCGGGTCGGAGGTACGGCCGCACTGGCCGGCGCCGCGGCGGCGGTCGCCGGCGACCCCGGCGCCGCGCTGCTCGCGCTGGCGGCGCTCGGCACCGTCCATCGGCGTGCCGGGCTCCGCCCGGCAGCAGCCGGCGGCCTCCCGGAACCCGCACCGGACGATCCACGGCCGCCGCTGCCCGAAGCCGCCGGGCGCCGGCTGGCGGTGCTGCTCTCCGAGCGGGCCGGCGCCTCCGGAGGACCGGCCAATCTCGCGGAGCTGCTCCCGCAGTGGCTCTGTGCCGCACGGGCCAGGGGGTTCCGGGTGCCCCCACCGCTGGTGCCGTCGCTGCTGGACGCCGCCCGGGCCCGGAGCGAGCTGCGCGGGGACGCCGTGTCGCTGGCCGGCCCGCTCGGCCGGTGGCTCGCCGGGCAGAACCCCGACTGGCGCTTCGTGCTGCGGACGGTCCCGGAGTCCCCGACCGGTCCGGGCGGGGCGGCGGACGACGAATCGGTCTGGCACGAGGGCCTGTTCGCCGAGCGGGTCACCCATCTCACCAGACTGCGCCGCCGGGATCCGGCAGCCGCCCTGGCGCTGCTCCGCTCCACCTGGGCCAGTGAACGCGCCGAGGACCGGCTGCTCTTTCTGGACGCCCTCCAGGAGCGGATCTCAGGCGACGACGAGCCGTTCCTGGAGGCCGCTCTGGGCGACCGCAGCAGGAACGTACGGACGACCGCCGCCGAACTGCTCTCCACCCTTCCCGGTTCGGCGCTGGCCCACCGGATGGCCCGGCGCGCCCGGGAGGCCGTACGACTGCACGGCTCCGGCGAGGCGGAGGTGTTCACCGTCAACCCGCCCACGGTCTGCGACGAGGCCATGCAGCGGGACGGCATAGCCGCCAAGTCGCCCACCGGGCGCGGCGAACGGGCCTGGTGGCTGGGCGAGATCGTGGCCGCCGCGCCGCTCGCACTGTGGACGGACAGCACCGGCCACCCACCGGAGCGGCTGCTGGCCGTTCCGGTGGCCGACGGCTGGGGCGACGATCTGCGGGAGGCCTGGGCCCGGGCTGCGGTACGGCAGCACGACGCCGACTGGGCCCGCGCACTGCTGGGGCCGCCGCCCCGCCCGGGGGACCGGGCGGCGGGGCGTCCGGCCGGTGCGCCGGCCAAGCTGCTGGCGGTGCTGCCACCGGAGGAGCGGGCCCACTGGACGGCGGCCTTTGTGGATGTCCACGGGCTGGGCGAGGCGTTCCAGATGCTGGGCGCCTGCGCCTCGCCCTGGTCACCGCGGCTGGGGGCGGCCGTGGTCACCGCTCTGCGGCGGGCCGCCGGCTCCGGGGCCTATCCATGGAGCCACAGCGGGGTGCTGGGCATGGCGGAGCGCGCACTGGCCCCGGAGGCCGCGACCTCGGTGGAGGGGTGCACGGAGGGCGGGGCGGCCTGGGCCGAGACCTTCACCCGGCTCGCGGGCACCCTGCGGTTCCGCGCCGCCATGCTGAGCGAGCTGGGCGGGGAGTGACGGTCGCCCCGAGAACCGGGGCGACACACGAGCAAGGAGAAGCAACCGCGCGAAGGAGCTGCGAGAAGGAACGGGGCGTCAGGCGGCCGGAGTGGTACGGAGGTTGGCCTCGACCCAGGCGACCACGTCACGGGTGGGGGTGCCGGGGGTGAAGATGTCGGCGACACCCATCGCCTTGAGCTCGGGAATGTCGCCGTCGGGGATGATGCCGCCCGCGAAGACCTTGATGTCGGCGGCGTCCTGCTCCTTGAGCAGGGCCACCACCTTGGCGCAGAGCGTCATATGGGCACCGGAGAGGATGGACAGACCGATCCCGTCGGCGTCCTCCTGGATGGCGGTGTCCACGATCTGCTCCGGGGTCTGGTGCAGGCCGGTGTAGATGACCTCCATACCCGCGTCACGCAGCGCCCGCGCGATGACCTTGGCCCCGCGGTCGTGGCCGTCGAGACCCGGCTTGGCGACGACCACGCGGATCGGTCCGGACACTCCCATTCCTGCCTCCAGCATCTTCTCCGACTTGCGTTAACACTCAATAACAACCCTGGAGGGAGGGTAGCGCCACCTGCGCCACCGCGCCGTTTCGCGAACACAGCAGAGGGGAAAATCACAAGAGGATTCAGAACGCGCTCCCGCCTCGGCGAGCCGTCCGGTCAGCGGGCCACCATCCCGGCCGGCGGCGGGCCTGCGGAGCGCGTCGCACCGGGGAGCCGCACTCCACCACGCCTCCGCCCTGGCCGGGCACGCTCCGGCATGCCCGGGCGCCTGCGGGCGGTGCCGCGCCGCTGCCGGCTGCCCGCTGGTCGGGCACGGGGGCATCGGCGCCCCCAGCCGCACGCCGGGGAGGTGGGGGGCATGACCGTCCCGTTCCGCAGGGCCGCCGCCGCGGCCCGCGCCGTGGGGGGAGAGGCCGCCGCCCTCGCCGGGCATCTGCTGCGGTACCCGGCAGGCCTCGCCCAGGAGCAGTGGGCCCTGCTTCAGCCACCGTGCCCGCCGCACCACGCGTCCGTACCGCCGCCGGCATCCGCACCGGAGGCCATGCCCACCCCGGCGACGGCGTCGGCGCACACCACGGCAGCGGCGCACCCTGCAACGGCGGCGCACACTCCGACGGCCTGCGCGCCGGGGCCGGGGCCGGTACTGCTGTTGCACGGCTTCGTCGACAACCGCTCCGTCTTCTCCGTGCTGCGCCGGGATCTGCTGAGGCACGGCTGGCAGCATGTCCACGCGCTCAACTACAGCCCGTTCACCCAGGACGTCCGCGCCGCCGCGGTGCTGCTGGGGCGGCATGTGGAGCAGGCCCGGCGGATCCACGGGGACCAGCGGATCGCGGTGGTCGGCCACAGCCTCGGCGGGCTGATCGGCCGCTACTACGTGCAGCGGCTGGGCGGCGACGAGCATGTCCACGCACTGGTGACACTGGGGACCCCGCATCGGGGGACGCTCGCCGCCCGGCTGCCCGGCCTGCCGCCGATCACCCGCCAACTGCGGCCGGAGAGCGACCTGTTCAGGGAACTCGAGGAGGCCGCACCGGACTGCCGGACACGTTTCGCCGCGTTCTGGAGTGATCTGGACCAGTTGATACTTCCCGCCCGATTCGCCCGTCTGGACCATCCCGATCTGAAGGCGGAGAACATCCTGGTGCCCGACGTCGGGCATCTGACGCTGACCGTCCACGGTGCGGTGCTGACCGGTGTCAGGAGGTTCCTGCTGCAGCAGCCCACCTGCGAGGACCGCCCCGTCCGGCAGGGCCTCCAGCCGCCCGGCAGGCTGACTGCCTGACAGATTCCGGCGGCCGCGGACCGGGCTCCGTCCGGCCCCGGCCGCCGATCGGTCTGCCTGGAAAGATTGTCGCCGGTCCGCCTTCGGGGATACAGTCGCCGCTGATTCTCCTGCTGTCGAGGCGAAAGTGGAGCCGGTGGCATACGAAGGCCATGGTGCTGGGGCTGTGTTTCCGCCCCCTGCCGCGCATGACCCCCTGTATGCCGAGACCTCCTACGACACCACGGGCACCTGGTACGGCTACGGCGGAGTCACCGCTGAGCAGACCGCCACCTGGCCTGCCGCGCAGGAATGGCAGCAGCAGTACCAGGGCGCCTACGGCCACAGCTACGACTACGCCGCCGCGACCACGGACCCCACGGCCCCCGCCGCGACCGTCTCCTGGGGCACCGCCGCCTTCACCTCCCCCGACGCAACCGGCCAGTACACCGTGCAGGACCTCTACGCGGCCACCGGTTACGGGGACTACACCGCCGAGCAGGGCTACCAGCAGTACGCCGGCTACGACCAGACCCCGGCTGCCGGGACCGCGTACTACGTGGACGACCCGGCGCAGACGTCGCAGTCGCAGCCGCAGGACGAGGCCCAGCAGTACGGGGAGACCGGGCAGTACGACGACGCCCAGCCGTACGAGGAGATGCCGGCCGAGACTCCGGCGGCGCAGGAGGACGGCGAGTCGGGGGACTTCTCCTACGAGGCGTACGAGGCATACGAGTACGACTCCTACGAGTACCCGTACGAAGGCGACCAGGCCGACGGCGAGGAGCCGGCCCAGGCCGGTCCGCTCGACGACGCCGAGCTTCCGGCGCAGACCGGCGACCACCCCGACACCGGCATCGCGGCGGCTCCCTCCGGCGGCCGCGCCGCCGCCCGGGCCGCGTCCCGCGGCAGGCCCCGCACCGCCAGGCGCTCCGCGCTGCTGACCATCGCGGTCCCGTCGGTCGCCGTGATGGGGGTGGCTGCGGCCGCCGCCGTCACCGTGAGCGTGCCCGACCAGGGCTCCACCCATGAGACGGCCGCCGGCAGCCCGGACGCCACCGCCTCGCCCAGGACGGCTGCCACCGCCTCCAAGCTCGACACCCAGCTGGCGGGCCTGCGCAAGGACGCCGACGACTTCGCCGGCCGGGTGAGCCGCAACCAGGCCCGCATCGACCTCAAGGCGCGGCAGGCGGCGGCGAAGGCCCGCAAGGAGGCGCTGCGGCCCAAGTTCGTGCTGCCCGTGACCGAGCGCGGCCTGTCCGCCACCTTCGGCATGGCCGGCACCCACTGGGCGGCGCTGCACACCGGTATCGACTTCCCGGTGAGCTGGGGGACCAGCGTCCACGCCGCCACCGACGGCACCGTGCGCACCCAGTGGAACTCGGCCTACGGCTACATGGCGATCGTCACCGCTGCCGACGGCAGTGAGACCTGGTACTGCCACCTCAGCTCGTACAAGATCCGCTCGGGCAAGGTGAAGGCCGGCGACACCATCGCCTACTCCGGCAGCAGCGGCAACAGCACCGGACCTCACCTGCACTTCGAGGTCCACCCCGGCGGGGAGGGCACCCCCGCGGTGGACCCGATCCCCTGGCTGCTCAGCCACGGGCTCGACCCCCGCTAGCAGCCTACGCATCCCGGGGCGCCGCCCACCGCCGTGCCGAAACCGGTGCCCCACACACCCCTGCGGCCCAGCACCTCCGGCCGCGAGAGACCGCGCCGACCGCCGACGGCCCGGCCCCGCCGGACGCACCCCGCCGGACGCCCCAGGGACACCCCGCCGGCCCGGCCCCGAGGGGCCGGACCCGCGACTCCCCGCGTCCGGGGACTACAGCTTCTCGACCGGTGCGTAGCGCAGCAGCAGCCGCTTGCGACCCGCCGCGCCGAAGTCGATGGTCGCCTGCGCCTTGTCGCCGATCCCGGTGGCCTCGACCACCGTGCCCAGCCCGAAGGTGTCATGGGTGACCCGGTCGCCGACGGAGAGGGCGACCACCTCCCGCTCCTGCACCTTGCGCGCCGACCTGCCCCAGCCGGTGGGCGGGGACGAGGCACCGGAGCGCCCGCCGCCGACCGAGCCGCCGGAGGACGGCGGTGCCGCGGCACCGGACCGCTTCCAGTCGACCAGTGACTCCGGGATCTCCTCCAGGAAGCGCGAGGCCGGGTTGTAGGACGGCTGCCCCCAGGCGCTGCGCATCACCGAGCGGGTGAGGTAGAGCCGCTCCCGCGCGCGGGTCACCCCGACATAGGCGAGCCGCCGTTCCTCCTCCAGCTCCTTGGCTTGGCCGAGCGCCCGCATGTGCGGGAAGACGCCGTCCTCCATGCCGGTGAGGAAGACCACCGGGAACTCCAGGCCCTTCGCGGTGTGCAGGGTCATCAGGGTGATCACCCCCTGGGCCTCGCCGTCCTCGGAGTCCGGGATCTGGTCGGAGTCGGCGACGAGCGCGACCCGTTCCAGGAAGTCGGCCAGGGTGCCGGCCTCCGTCTCCTGCTCGAACTCCAGGGCCACCGCGGCGAGTTCCTGCAGGTTCTCGATCCGGGTCTCGTCCTGGGGGTCGGTGGAGGCCTGGAGTTCGGCCAGATAGCCGGTCTCCTCCAGGATGGCCTCCAGCACGACCGCCGGGCCGGCGCCGCTCTCCGCCACGCCCCGCAGCTTCTCCAGCAGGTCGTTGAACTTCCGTACCGCGTTGGCGGAGCGGGCGGCCATGCCGTAGGCCTCGTCGACCCGGCGCAGGGCCTGGGCGAAGGAGATCCGCTCGCGCAGGGCCAGCGCCTCGATCATCGCCTCGGCGCGGTCGCCGATGCCGCGCTTGGGGACGTTGAGGATACGGCGCAGCGGAACGGTGTCCTCGGGGTTGGCGAGCACCCGCAGATAGGCGAGGACGTCCCGCACCTCCTTGCGCTCGTAGAAGCGCACCCCGCCGACCACCTTGTACGGCAGGCCGACCCGGATGAACACCTCCTCGAAGACCCGGGACTGCGCGTTGGTGCGGTAGAAGACCGCGACGTCGCCGGGGCGCGCGTCGCCCGCGTCCGTCAGCCGGTCTATCTCCTCGGCGACGAACTGCGCCTCCCCGTGCTCGTCGTCGGCGACATAGCCGACGATCCGGGCGCCGTCGTCGCCGGCCGTCCAGAGGTTCTTGGGGCGGCGGTTGGTGTTGCGCTCGATGACCGCGTTGGCCGCGGTGAGGATGGTCTGGGTGGAGCGGTAGTTCTGCTCCAGCAGGATGGTGGTGGCGTCCGGGTAGTCCTCCTCGAACTGGAGGATGTTGCGGATGGTGGCGCCGCGGAAGGCGTAGATCGACTGGTCGGCGTCGCCCACCACGCACAGCTCTGCCGGGGGCACCTCGGCCAGGCCCGCCGCGGCGGGGTTGACCAGGTCGCCGTCGACGGTCCGCCTGGGGGCCTGGCCCACCGCGCCGCCGGTGAGCTCGCGCACCAGCATGTACTGGGCGTGGTTGGTGTCCTGGTACTCGTCCACCAGGATGTGCCGGAACCGCCGCCGGTAGTGCTCCGCCACGTCGGGGAAGGCCTGCAGCAGGTGCACCGTGGTCATGATGATGTCGTCGAAGTCCAGCGCGTTGGCCTCGCGGAGCCGCCGCTGGTAGAGGGCGTAGGCCTCGGCCAGCTTCTTCTCCATCGGGTTGGCCGCCCGGTCGGCGAAGGTCTCCTCGTCGACCAGCTCGTTCTTCAGATTGGAGACCTGCGCGGTGAAGGACTTCGGGGGGAACTGCTTGGGGTCCAGGTCCAGGTCGCGGCAGACCAGCGCCATCAGCCGCTGCGCGTCCGCGGCGTCGTAGATGGAGAAGCTGGAGGTGAAGCCCAGCCGCTTGCTCTCCCGGCGCAGGATGCGCACACAGGCGCTGTGGAAGGTGGAGACCCACATGGCCTTGGCCTGCGGACCCACCAGGTGCTCGACGCGCTCGCGCATCTCGCCGGCGGCCTTGTTGGTGAAGGTGATCGCCAGGATCTCCCCCGGCCGCACCCCCCGGGCGGCCAGCAGATGGGCGATGCGGTGGGTGAGCACCCTGGTCTTGCCGGAACCCGCGCCTGCGACGATGAGCAGCGGGGAGCCGGAGTGCACCACGGCCTCGCGCTGCTGCGGGTTCATCCCGTCCAGCAGCTGCACCGGGTCGACCACGGTGCGCGGTGCGCCGTTGCCGTGGTACGCGTCCCGGTCGACCGGGGCCGTGAAGTCGCCCTGGAAGAGGTCGTCGGGGATGGCCTCCTCGTAGGGGGAGTCGTCCTCCGGGTGCGGGGGCGGCTCCTCCGCGGCGAAGTCGGCGAAGCCCCCGGGGGCGGCGAAGTCCGCAGGGGCGGCGAAGCCCCCGGAAGCCGCCGGCGCCGCGGGGGCCCCGGACGCCGTACGCCGGGCAGCGGACGCCCTGGGCCCTGCGGCGGGCCCGTCGAGACCGGGGAGGGGGATGTCGTCAAAGAGGCTACTCATCGCCCCCCGAGTCTATGACCTGCCTGCGACAGCGGTTGGCCGCTCACCCGATCCCAGCCTCGCCCGCACCACCAGCTCGTGCAGCTCCCGGTGGCCGCCCTGCCGCTCCGGCAGGGCGCTGGCCTGCTCCGCGGCCGCCAGCTCGGCCTGCATCTCCCGCACCAGCGTCCGCAGCCGCTCCCGGTCGGGCGCCCCCGCCAGTTCCGACCGCAGCCCGTGCTCGGCGGACGCCTTCGCCGCCGCCAGCTCCCGCAGACAGGACCGCTCGGACGGGGTCTCGTCCAGCAGGGTCGGCAGATGGGACTGCACCTCGCCGCTGCGCATCAGATGGATGCCGGTGAGCAGGGCGCGGAAGGTGTAGAGCAGCGGCTTGAGCTCGTCGGTGCGCTCGAACAGCCGCCACTGGGCGCGGGCGAAGTCCTGGTAGTGCCGGGCGTGGCGGCGGGTGAGGACGACGGGGGCCAGCGCCTTCAGCTCCTGGTGCACGGGGCTGGTGCGCACCACCAGCGGGGAGAGCAGCTGCTCCAGTACATAGCCGTTGCGCCGCAGCATCAGCCGGGCGAACTTGGCCAGGTCATGGGTGACCATGTCCAGTTCCAAGCCCTCGCGCAGCCACATCCGGCTGATGGTGTCGCGCGGGGTGTCCAGGCCGATGAGTTCCTCGACCGGCAGCAGATGGGCACCGCGCAGGTCCACGTCGGAGTCGGCGGAGGGGAAGCCGTACAGATGGGCGCCGGCGACCGCGACGAAGATCAGCGGCTGGTCCACCTCCTCGGCCAGCACCGCGTCCAGCTCCGGCACTCCCGCCGCCGCCAGCGCGTCCTTCGTCGCGGTCGCCTCGGTCATCTCGCGCTCACCCTCTCGGCGTCCAGTGTCCGGCGCCGGAACGCGGCCAGCCACCCGGGAGCGCGGAGGGCGGCATGGACCGCCGCGCGTCCGGGGGCGGAGGGCGGCATGGACCGCCGCGCGCCCGGGGGCGGAGGGCCACCCGGACGCAGGGGCCGGATCAGGTCCAGAGGGTGGCGATGAAGATGTTGACGGCGGTCAGGCCGCCGATGGCGCCGACGACCCCGTTCGGGGCCTTCTCCTCGTCCCGGTTGACCCAGACCAGCAGCAGGATCACCACCAGGACGGCCAGCTTGAGGCCGATCTTGATCATGTTGGGGTGGTGGTGGTTCGCCTCGTTCAGGCCCACCAGCAGCAGACCGGTGACCAGCATGGTCAGCGCGCCGTGCACCATGGCGGTCACCACCCGGGCCTCGCCGGCCCGGAGCGCCTTCAGCTGGGTGAGGAAACCGCCGAGCAGCGAGGCGATGCCGATGATGTGCAGGGCGACGAAGAAGTTGATGAGGACGTTCACCCGGCCGATGCTATCCACGCGCCCCGGACCGCCCGCCCGCGCCCCCGGCGGCCGGGACACGCCCCGGCCGCCGGGCCACGCGGGCGGTCAGACGGCGCCGCGGGCCTCGGCGCGCTCCTTGCGCTCGATGCCGTCGGCCCGGTGCAGGGCGTCGAACGACGAGTCGAGCCAGCGCCGCAGCACCCGCGCCGCGGGCCGCTCCACCCACCGGTTCACCAGCCAGGCGGCGCCCAGCATCGCGGCGCAGACCGCCGCCAGCAGCAGATACGGGGGCATGGTGTCGTGCAGCTTCATCAGCGCGATCCAGCCGATCTCCTCGTGCAGCAGGTACAGCGGGTAGGTGAGCGCCCCGGCGGCCGTCAGCCACCGCCAGCGCACCCGGTCGAAGGCCCCCAGCGCGGCACCCAGGACCAGCAGGAACGCCACGCCCACCAGGGACAGCACCACCGGGAAGGACAGCGGGTGCCCCGAGCCGCTGACATAGGGCGCCATCAGGGGGTGCATCTCGTGCTGGGCGACCAGCCAGGAGAAGCCGACGATGCCCCACAGCAGCGGGTTGGGTCCCAGCCGGTGCATCAGGTACATCGCCACCCCGGCGATGAAGAACGGCGCGTACATCGGCATGACCACCAGGTCCAGCAGCGGCAGCTGCGCCCGCGGGGTCAGCAGTACGGCGAGCATCCAGAGGCCGCAGAAGAGCACCACCCGCCGGTAGGTCAGGCCCATCGCCACGACGATGCCGAACAGCACATAGAAGCGGAGCTCGACCCAGAGGGTCCAGTACACCGGGTCGACGTCGGTGACCTTCAGACCGGCCTGGGACATCGTCATGTTGCTGAGCACCCTGCTGAGCGTCAGTTCACTGCCCGGCACCCACGGCGGCCGGACCAGGAAGAGCGCCACCGCGGTGGCCAGCATGCAGACCCAGTAGCCCGGCATCAGCCGCGTCACCCGGGAGCGGAAGAAGTCCTTGGCGGTGCGGCCCCAGCAGGACATGCAGATCACAAAGCCGCTGATCAGGAAGAACAGCTCGACGCCGAGCCAGCCGTACTGTCCGACCACGTGCGCGGCCGGGACGGTCTCCTTCGTCCGGCCGCCCCAGATGACCCGGGCCTCCTGGATGCCGGTGTAGTGCCAGGCCAGCACTCCCAGGGCGGCCAGCAGCCGCAGGCCGTCGAGCACGGGGAGACGGGGGCGGCCGGACCGTCTGCGCAGGGAGCCGGAGCCCTGGCTCCGCCCTGCGGGCGCCGGCCCCGGTGGGGATCCCGGCTCGGCACCGCGATCCTGGGGGTCCTGGCCGTCCTGGCTGTCCTGATGGTCCTGCTGGTCCGGGCGTACCGGTGTGACGGTGGGTGGCATAGGGCCGGGTCTCTCCGGGTCGGGATCGGGGGCTTCTGCCTGCCGCCGCGCTGGGCAACGACCCGATCGACCCTACCCACGGCGTCCGCCCCGACCTAGGACCTGCACTGCCGACGTGGAGAGACCCTCACACAGTCGGCACCACTCGTCCCTGCGCCCCGCCCGCCGGGCCCGGCGGGCGGGGCGCAGGGAGCGGGCGGCCGGTCAGACCAGTCGGCGGGCGGTCGCCCAGCGGGTCAGCTCGTGCCGGTTGCTCAACTGCAGCTTGCGCAGCACCGCCGAGACATGACTCTCCACCGTCTTGACCGAGATGAAGAGCTGCTTGGCGATCTCCTTGTACGCATACCCCCGCGCTATCAGCCGAAGCACCTCGCGTTCCCGCTGCGTGAGGCGGTCCAGGTCCTCGTCCACCGGAGGGGTGTCCGTGGCCGCGAAGGCGTCCAGGACGAACCCGGCCAGCCTGGGCGAGAACACCGCGTCGCCGTCGGACACCCGGAAGATCGCCGCGACCAGGTCGCTGCCGGTGATGGTCTTGGTGACATAGCCGCGGGCACCACCGCGGATCACCCCGATCACGTCCTCGGCCGCGTCGGACACCGACAGCGCGAGGAAGCGGACCGCCGCGCGGCCGTCCGCGCCCTCGGTCATCAGCGGCGCGCAGCGGCGCAGCACCTCCACCCCGCCGCCGCCGGGCAGATGCACATCGAGCAGCACCACGTCCGGACGGGCGGCGGTGACCACCGCCACGGCCTGCTCCACGTCGTCGGCCTCGCCGACGACGTCGATACCGGTGCGCCCGGTCTCGCCGATCTCGGCCCGCACCCCGGTGCGGAACATCCGGTGGTCGTCGACCAGCACCACCCGGACCTGCCGGTCCTGCCCCGCCCCTGCCGCTTCCTCGGTCCCGGTCATGCGTCCGCCCTCTCCATCTCCAACTCGACCTCGGTGCCTCCGGCCGGGGCGGGCCGCACCCGCGCATGCCCGCCGTTGCGCCGCATCCGGCCGATGATCGACTCCCGTACGCCCATCCGGTCCTCGGGCACCGCGTCGGGGTCGAAGCCGGGGCCGCGGTCGCGTACGAACACCCACACCGTCGCCCCCTCCACCTCGGCGTAGACCTGGACCGGTCCCCCGCCACCGTACTTGGCGGCGTTCACCATGGCCTCACGCGCGGCCTGCAGCTGCGCCGCGAGGCCCTCGTCCATCGGGCAGTCGCCCACGCAGACCACCTCCACGGGCACCCCGTGGAGATCCTCCACCTCGGCCGCCACCTTGCGCACCGACTCCGCCAGGGTGTCCGGATTGTCCGCCGCCGCCTCGGGGCGGTAGAGCCACACCCGCAGCTCCCGCTCCTGGGCACGGGCCAGCCGGGCCACCTCCTTGGCGTCCTCGGCGTTGCGCTGGATCAGGGTGAGGGTGTGCAGCACCGAGTCATGGATGTGCGCGGCGATCTCGGCCCGCTCCTGCGCCCTGATCCGCTCCCGGCGCTCGGCGCCCAGGTCCTGCCACATCCGCAGCGCATACGGACCGACCAGCACCAGCACCCCGGCCAGCACCGCCAGCGACGCCTCCAGCACCGCGCCCAGCTGGGTCTCCGACCCCTGCAGCACCAGCAGGCCGATGATGCCCGCGGCCACCAGCACCACTCCGGCGACGATCCGTGTCACCGCGGTGCGGCGCTTGCTGCCGTCCAGGCCGAACCAGCGCTGCCAGCGCGAGTCGTCGGCCTGCCGCCACACCAGGGCGACACCGACGCCGATGGTGAGCAGCGGCCAGACGTACGGCTTGGCGGCCTGGATGTGCAGCGCGTTGAGCAGGGTCAGGATGCCCACCACCACGGCGAGCAGCGCCACCAGCTGTCCCAGGTTCTCCCTGGTGGTGCGCCGCGGCGGGGCGGCGGCGGCCGCCGCGTCCTGCGGTACGCCGAAGGTCTCGCCCTGCAGGGTTCGCTGCAGCCCCTCGCGGATCCTGCCGATCCAGCCCCGGCTGCCCTTGTACAGCGGCACGCCGTGCGCACCGGGCACGAAGGCGCCCCCCACATAGGCCCACTCCCCCGGGCCGGTTCCGCGCGCCGGTTCGCCGATGCCTATGGGGACCACGAACCAGAAGGCGGCGTAGAGCAGCACCCCGATGCCGTCGGCGAAGAAGAGCAGCACGAAGGCGATCCGCACCCAGGCCACCGGAAGCCCCAGATGGGCCGCCAGTCCGCTCGCCACCCCGCCCACCATCCGCCCCTCCGGGCTGCGGTAGAGCTTGCGGTACGGCGGCGCCTGACCCGGTGCCTCGGCAGGCGGTGCGGCTGAGGTGTCACCGGACGCACCGGACGGCCCCACGGCGCCCAGTGGCGCGGCGGGATCGGAGGGGACGGAGTCTGCGGGAGATTCGCCGCTGCCGGGTGCTGCCACGCACCGATCGTCACACGTTCGCGGGTGCGGGCGCATCAGGGTCCCGCCCTTGACTCTCTCAGGGAGAGATCAGGGTCGGGGCAGGGCCGGAACCGGTTGGAGCAGGGGGCCCGCACCCGCAGGATGGGAGCATGACGGACGACCGCATCCCGCCCTCCCGCTCCGAGGAGCCCCGCGCCGCCGACGGCGACCCGCAGCCGCCCGCCGATCCGGCCGGCGGCCCGGCGAGCGGCGGGCCTGCGAACGGCGGCGCTGCGAACGGCGGTGCTGCGAACGGCGGCGGCTCGGGTGGCGGCGGCAGCGGCACGGGCAGCGACGCCGGCGAACGGGGTGGCAGCGGCACCGGCGGCGGTGCCACCGCCGCTGACGGCTCCGCCCCGACCCGGCCCCCGCTGGTGCGCAGCGACCGCCACCGGGTGGTCGCCGGGGTCTGCGGCGGCCTGGGCCGCCATCTGGACATCGACCCGGTGGTCTTCCGCGTGGTCGTCGCCGTGCTCTGCCTCTCCGGCGGCCTGGGGTTGTTCCTCTACGGCCTGGCCTGGCTGATCGTCCCCGCCGAGGAGTCCAGGAAGACCGAGATCCAACGGGTCCTCACCGGGCAGGTGGACGCCCAGTCGATCGGCGCGGTGCTGCTCACCGTGATCGGGACCGGGGTCTTCTTCTCCTGGATGGACCGCGGCGACCATCTCTTCCCGCTGCTGCTGCTCGGCGTGCTGATCTTCTTCGCCCTGCGGTACGACCCCGAGCGCCGCCAGCAGCGCAGCGAGGGCGTCCGGCGGGGGCCGCGCAGCACCGGCCCGTACGACCGGCACGCGACCGACCGCGACGAACTCCGCGCCCGACGGGAGGAGTGGCGCGCGCAGTGGCAGGAGCAGCGGCGGCAGTTCCGTCAGGAGTGGGCGGAGCGGCGCGAGGAGATGCGGCACTCCCGTCCGTCCCCCACCGGCTACCGATGGGATCCCCGGCACCCCGAACGCAACCCCTACGGCCTGCACGGCCTCCATGACGCGGCCACCCCGCCGCCGGCCACCCCCCCGGCCTGGTGGCAGCGGGAGGACCTGCCGGAGGGCGACCCGCTGCGCAAGCCGGCCCAGGGGGCTTCGGCTGCGGCCGACGAGCCCCCGGCGACGGGCGCCGGGGCGCCCTGGCCCACCCCCCGGCCGGGGCCGTACCACCCGCCGTACCAGCGCGAGCGCAGTTTCCTCGGCCCGGTCGCCTTCCTGCTGTCACTGGGTGCGGGAGCCGCGGTGTGGGCCGCCTCGGGCGGCGAGCGGGGCAACGTCCGGCTGACCACCGTGCTGGCCGCCGTCCTGCTGGTGCAGGGCCTGGCACTGGTGCTGGCCGCCCACCGGGGACGGGTACGCGGTCTGGTGCTGCCCGCGCTGCTCACCACCCTTGCACTGGCCGCGGCCGGCACCTCGGACGTCCCGCTCAAGGCCTCCACCGGCGACCGGAACTGGGCCCCGGCCGAGGTGTCCCAGGTGCAGCCGGTCTACAACCTGGGTGCGGGCAACGCCCGGCTCGACCTCTCCCGGCTGGACCCCGCCGGTGCCATCGTCAGCACCGGGGTGCGGCTCGGCGCCGGTGACCTCGCGGTGACCGTGCCGGACGACGTCCGGGTGCAGATCACGGTGCGCAGCGCGGCAGGCGACATCGAGCTCCCGGACGGCAGCCACAACAGCGGACTGGGCAATGAGCAGCGGGCCGACCTGGCGCCGCTCCGTGGCACAGAATCGAAGGGCACCATCAGCCTCGACCTCCAGGTCGGGCTGGGAGACGTAAGGGTGGTCCGCCAGTGAAGCGCCACGAGGTCGACATCTTCTCGCTCATCGCCGGTCTGACCTTCACCGCCATCGCGATCGTCTATCTGATCGCCTCGCTCAACGACCGCGCGGTCAACGGCCGCATCGTGATCCCGGTCGCCCTGATCGCGCTGGGCACCGCCGGGCTGGCCGGGGCGGTGGTCCGGATGGCCCGGCGCGGCCGGCAGGCGGCGGCCGAGGCTGCCGCCGACGACCCGGTCGCCGCCGTCCCTCCGCCGGCCGACGACCTCACGCCCTGACGGGCGGTGGTCACCCGTTCGGTCCAGTCGCGGCCTGCGAAGTCCCCGGCGCCGGGCGGGCGCGGGGCTCGTGACAGCCCGTGCGCGGCCGGGAGACGCCCGGCGGGCGCGGTCCGCCGCGGCCCCGGCGACGGTCCACCGGCTCCCGGTGCTTCCCCGCCGGAGCGGTGCAACCCGGCTGCCACCGCGTGGCGTCCTGTTCGACGAGTGTCATGACGCGAACAGCACGCCACGGGGGCAGCCTTGATCCGTCCGACAGCCGTCATCCTGGCCTTCGCCCTCTGCGTGGGCGGTGTGCTGGCGGCAGCGACAACCGACTGGACGGCCACGGCCTCCGCCCCGCCAGGGGCCTGGGCCACGCCCTCCGTCCCCACGCCGTCCACCACCAC
>NZ_LIQR01000559.1 GCF_001418575.1 Peterkaempfera griseoplana | reverse complement strand
GACCAGGCCCCCATGAGGCCCCCACGAGGCCCCCGGCCGCACCCACCCCCGGCACCAGTTCGCATCGGAAGCCTCCGGGCTTCATGGACAGAGGGAGGCGGGCCATGCGTGAGCCCGAGGGACGACTGGCCACCATCGACACCGGCCCACCACGGCTCGGCCGCGGGGACGTGCTGCACGCCGGGCGGCGGCTGGCCGGCCGGGTGTGGCGGACCCCGGTGGTGCGGTCCGACCAGTTGGACGCCCTGTCAGGTGCCCGGCTGTGGCTGAAGGCCGAGAACCTGCAGCGCGGCGGGTCGTTCAAGGTACGGGGTGCGCTGCTGGCCCTGGAACGGCTGGCCGCCTCCGGGAGCCGGGGCGTGGTCGCGCAGAGCACCGGCAACCATGCAATCGCGGTGGCCCTGGCCGCCCGCGAACACCGGCTGCCCACCACGGTGGTGCTGCCGTCCGACGCCGCACCGACCAAGGTCCGGCGTATCCGGGAGACCGGCGCGGAGGTCAGACTCGTCGGGACGGTGCTCGCCGAGCGGGTGGCGGTGGTGGAGGAGCTGCGGGAGCGGCACGGCTACGACGTGGTCGACCCCTACGACGACCCCCTTGTCGTCGCGGGCCAGGGCACCGCCACCGCGGAGCTGATCAGCCAGGTGGCCGAGGCCGGGGGGAGGCTGGACACCGTGGTGGTGCCGATCGGCGGCGGCAGCGCGATCGCCGGCGCCTGCCTGGCGGCTGCCGGGCACGACGTGGCGGTGGTCGGTGCGGAGCCGGAGGCCGTCCCGGCGTTCACCGCGGCGCTGGACGCGGGACGGCCGGTCACGGTGCCCCTGCGGTACACCCTCGCCGACGGGCTCCGCCCCGACCGGATCGGCGACCTGCCGTTCCGCCTCGCCCAGGGGCGGGTCTCCACGGTGCTGGAGGTCGCCGAGGCCGCCATCGCCGACGCGCTCCGTGCCGCTCTCCTGCACGCCCGGCTGCTCGTCGAACCGGCTGCGGCCACCGCGCTGGCCGCGGCCATGAGCTTCGCCGCCGAACACGGCGGCGATGTCGGGGTCCTCCTCACCGGCGGCAATGTCGAACCCGCTCTGGTCTCCTCCCTGCTGGCCGGGCACGGCACCGGTGTGCCCCGGACCGCGATGCACTGACCCCTCTGCGTCCCGCGGCTGCCGCGGGGCCGCCCCGGGTGCCCCCCGAAGCGTGACGGCAGGACCCGACCGGGTCATGTCCCGCCGTCACGGCTCGGGGGGCACTTCGCTGTCGGCTGGGCCCGCCCGGGTGGGGACGCCCGTACGTGCGCCCCCCACCGAGCCCGCCCGAGTGTGCGAACACCCGTACGTGCGCCCCCCACCGCCCGGCGCGGACCGGGAGGAGTGCGCTCTCCTCCCGGTCCGCGTCCGGTCCGGTGGATCAGCTGTGCCGCTCCAGCCACTCGGACACGGCGGCCCACACCTGCTCCAGCGTCTCCGGCTTGCCCAGATCGTAGTGCGTCCCGGGCAGGCCGACCTCCGCGATGCCGCCCGTCACATAAGGGGCCCAGAGCTCGGCGGCGGGCGCGCCGTCCGCCCGGTCCGCCTCCGCCACGATCACCAGGGCGTCACCGTCGAAGCGTCCGTGCTCATGGCTCCGCCGGATCACGAACTGGTTCTCCACGACCCGGGCGATGGTCCTGAACTCCTCCTCGGTGACCGACCCGAGGGCGTCGCCGGCCTGCCGCCGTACGTCCTCGAGCCTGATGTCGAGCCGCGCCTGCCGCTCCTCCTCGGACTCCTCGGCGCGGTCGGCGGCCGGTGCGGCGTCGGGGTCCGGGACCCAGGGGTACTGGTCCATGATCACCAGCGCTCCGACCTCCTCCCCCGCCGCCCGCAGCTGGAGGGCCATCTCATGGGCGACGACCGCTCCGAAGGACCACCCCAGCAGGTGGTAGGGGCCCGTCGGCTGCACCGCCCGGATCTGCTCGACGTATCCGGCTGCCATCTCCCCGACCGAGTGGTCGGGTTCCGTCGTGCCGTCCAGGCCGCGGTCCTGCAGCCCGTACAGCGGCACGTCCTCGGGGACGTACCGGGCCAGCGGCATGTAGCACCAGCTCAGTCCGCCCGCGGGGTGGATGCAGAAGAACGGCGGCCTGCTGCCCTGGGTGCGGATCGGCAGCAGCACATCCAGCGCGTCCCGCACCGAGGAGAGGCTCATCCGCTTCATCAGCTCGGTGACGGTCGGCGCCGCGAACAGGTCGCGCACCGCGACGGACACACCCCGCTCCCGCAGCCGCTCCACCAGCCGCACGGCCAGCAGGGAGTGGCCGCCCAGCGCGAAGAAGTCGTCGTGGACCCCGACCGACTCCACCCCGAGGACCTCGGCGAAGGCCTCGCACAGCCCCTCCTCGAAGGAGGTGACATACCGGTGGGACTCCTTCTCCCCCGGAGCGCCGTCGGGAGCCGGCAGCGCCTTGCGGTCCAGTTTGCCGTTGGGCATCAGCGGCAGCCGGTCGATCACCACCACCGCCGAGGGCACCATGTATCCCGGCAGCCGCTCCTGGGCGGCCGCCCGGACCGCCTGGGCGAGCAGGGCGGCGTCCTCGTCCCGGGCCGCCGGGCCGGGCACCGCATAGGCCACCAGCCGCTTGTCCCCCGGGACGTCCTCGCGCACCACGACGACGGCCTGCGCCACCGAGTCATGGGCGGCCAGGACGGTCTCGATCTCGCCCAGTTCGACGCGGAAACCGCGCACCTTCACCTGGTCGTCCGCACGTCCGACGTACTGCAGCTCGCCGTCCGCGGTCCACCGCACCACGTCGCCGGTGCGGTACATCCGCCCACCCGAGCCGTCGAACGGGCAGCCGACGAACCGTCCCGCGGTCAGGCCCGGCCGACCCAGATAGCCCCGTGCCATGCCCGCGCCCGCGATGTACAGCTCACCGGCCACGCCCGGAGGCACCGGGGCCAGCGCGTCGTCGAGCACATACAGCCGGGTGTTGCCGACCGGTCCGCCGATCGAGGACACATCGTCGGCGACCGAGGCGAACTGCTTGGCGGTCGACCAGACCGTGGTCTCCGTCGGCCCGTAGAGGTTCGCCAGGGTGGTGCGCTCCAGCAGCGTGCGCGCCAGTTCGGCGGGCAGTGCCTCGGCTCCGATCATGGCGCGTACCCTCGTCCAGTCCACCGGGTCGTCGGCGTCGGCCACCAGCCCCCGCCACAGGCTCGGTGTGGCGTGCACGACGGTTGCCCCGGCGGAGCGGATCAGGGCCCGCAGCGCCCAGGGGTCGAGCACCTGCTCCTGGGCGGCGAGCACCATCCGGGCGCCGTTGACGAGCGGCAGGTAGAACTCGAAGCCCGCCATGTCGCAGCCGTGGGTGCTGACCGCCAGCAGGCGGTCGTCGGAGCCGAGGGCGAACAGATCCTGCATGGTGGCCAGGAAGTTGACGATCGCCCGGTGCTCGACCAGCACACCCTTGGGACGGCCGGTGGACCCCGAGGTGTAGATCACCCACATCGGGTGCTCGGGCATCAGGACGTCCGTACGCTCGCTCTCCGCGAGCGTGCCGCCCGGCAGCCCGGCCATCGCGGCGGCCACCTCGGGGTCGTCGAGGAGCACCACCGGGACGCCCGTCTCGTCCTCCAGCTCGACGTCGAACTCCCGGAGCCGCCCGCGCATGCTCTCGCCGGTCAGCAGGCACACCGCACCCGAGTCCGCGATGACATAGGCGATCCGGTTGGCCGGGTAGGCCGGGTCGATCGGCAGATAGGCCGCGCCCGCCTTGATGACGCCCAGCAGCGCCACCACCAGGTCGACCGAGCGCTCGAAGACGACCGCGACCACCGACTCCGGCCCCACCCCGCGGCCGGCCAGATACCTGGCGAGCCGGTTGGCCCGCGCGTCGAGCTCCGCGTAGCTCAGCTCCGTGTCACCGAAGACCAGGGCCACGGCGTCGGGCGTACGGGCGGCCTGCGCCTCGAAGAGTCCGACGACCGTCGTGTCCGGGACCTCGGAGGCGGTGTCGTTCCACTCGGTGAGCATCCGCTGCCGCTCGCCGTCCCCGAGCAGGTCCACCGCGCTCAGCCGGATGTCCGGGTCGGCGGCCAGCTTCGCCAGCACCCTGGTCAGGCGTTCCGCGATCCGCCCCACCGACTCACGGTCGAACAGGTCGGCCGAGCCCACCACGGAACCGCGCATACCCGCCGGGGCACCCTCGACGTCCAACACCTCGAACATGTTCACATCGAGGTCGAACTTCACCACCGACCCGCCGGAGGGCACCCCGCCGGTCCGGACGCCGGGCATGTCCAGCACCGCCTCGGTGGTGTTCTCCAGCAGCAGCATCACCTGGAACAGCGGGTGCCGGGCCAGCGACCTGGCCGGGGACAGCTCCTC
>NZ_LIQR01000558.1 GCF_001418575.1 Peterkaempfera griseoplana | reverse complement strand
CGCCGGATGCGCGGGCAGCAGCGCCGTCGTGCGCTCCGCGTTGGTGAGGTCGGTGTCCGGAAGGTGTGCCAGGTGTGTGGTGGTGTCGGGGGCGTTGAGCGCCACGGTGGGCTGATCGGTGCCGGGCACCGGGATGCCGTCGGAGGTGATCACCACGGCGGGCCGGGCGTCGTCCAGCATGTAGGCGATGCGGTCGGTGGGGTAGTCGGGGTCCAGCGGCACGTAGGCCGCACCGGACTTGAGCACCGCCAGCAAAGCCACCATCAGCTCCGCCGACCGCGGCAACGACACCGCGACCCGGCCCTCGGGTCCGGCGCCGTGCTGGACGAGGAGGCGGGCGAGACGGTTGGCGCGAGCGTTCAGCTCACGGTAGGTGACGGTGGTGCCGTCACCGTCGACGACAGCCACCGCATCCGGCGTCCGCGCGCACTGCTCCTCGAAACCGTCCACCAGCGTCGTCGAAGGAGCCGAAGGAACCAACAGCCCCTCCACACCACCGTCGTTCCACTCCACGAGCACCTGGTGGCGTTCGGTGGGCGTGAGGACGTCAATCCGGTTGACGCGGGCGTCCCAGGTGTTGCTCAGCGTGGTCACGACCCGGGTGAACCGCTCGGCGAGACTGTCCACCGTCGACGCTTCGAACAGGTCGCTCGCGCCGATCAACCGGCCGCGCACGCCCGACGGCGCACCGGTGCCGTCGAAGCTCTCCGTCAGTTCGACGGCGAGGTCGAACTTGGCCGGTTCCGCTCCCGTACGCAGGAGTTCGACATCGAGTCCGGGGAGGTCGAGAACGGCCTGCACGTTGTTCTGAAGAGTCAGCATGACCTGGAACAGCGGGTGGCGGGCCATCGAGCGGGTCGGCGCGAAGTCTTCCACCAGCCGCTCGAAGGGGATGTCCTGGTGCTCGTGGGCGTCCAGGGCAGCGTCCCGTATCCGGCCCAGCAGCTCGCCGAAGGTGGGGTCGCCGGTGAGGTCGGCGCGGTTGATCTGGGTGTTGACGAAGAAGCCGACCAGCCGGTCCAGGGCGTCGTCGGTGCGGCCGGCGACCGGGGAGCCGATCGCGATGTCGTCGCCGGCGCCGAGCCGGGACAGGAGAACCGCCAGCGCTGCCTGGAGCACCATGTGCAGGGTGGCGCCGTGGTGCCGGGCCAGCTCCGCCAGCCGCCGGTGGAGTTCCGCGTCCAGCTCGATCGGCGACACGACCCCCTCGTACGAGGCGACCGCCGGGCGGGGCCGGTCGGTGGGCAGCGCCAGTTCTTCGGGGAGACCGGTGAGGGCTTTGCGCCAGTAGGTGAGCTGCGCGTTGAGGAGGCTCCCGGGGTCGGTCTCGTCGCCGAGCAGATCCTGCTGCCACAGTGCGTAGTCCGCGTACTGGACCGGCAGTGGTTCCCACTCCGGGGCTCTGCCCGCCGTACGGGCCGCGTAGGCATGGGACACGTCGTCCGCGAGTGGGGCGAGTGACCAGCCGTCCGCCGCGATGTGGTGGAGGACGACGACGAGGACGTGGTCCTGCGGGCCCAGGGCCAGGAGGCCGGCGCGCAGGGGCAGGTCCGCCGCGAGGTCGAACGTGCTGCGGGCCAGGCGCGTCACGGTCGCGGCGAGGTCGTCCTCCGTGACCTCGTCGGTGCGCAGTTCGAAGGACAGCTGCGACGACGGAAGGATCCGCTGCTGCGGAACGCCGTCGACCGTCGCCACCACCGTGCGCAGTACCTCGTGCCTGTCGAGCACGTCGCGGAAGGCCTGCTCCAGTGCCGTCCGGTCGAGCTCGCCCCGCAGCCGCATGGCGAAAGGAATGTTGTAGGTCGCGTTGGGGCCTTCCAGTTCGCCGAGGAACCACAGGCGACGCTGGGCGAAGGACAGAGGAATCATGAGGCTACTCCACAGAATGGCTGATGGCGCTGAGAGGGAGGGTTCGTGCGAGGGGGATCCGCCGGTTTCCGCGCCGCGGGATTCCGCATTCCTTGAGGAAATCTCGCGGCGCGACCGGCGCCGGTTCCTTTTTCGGCGAGGACGCGGCTATGCGTCCTCATTCCGAGGAGCCCTCGGCCGAAGGGCCGGCCTCTCCCTCTTGCGCTGGCCCAGCACATTCGCAAGCTGAGCGGGAACTGGATTGTGGAACAGCATGCGAAGAGTGACTTCGACATTCATGGTGGTGCGGATGCGGTTGATGAGTCGGGTGGCGAGGAGGGAGTGGCCGCCGAGTTCGAAGAAGTTGTCGTCGGGGCCGACTGCGGGGAGGCCGAGTACCTCGG
>NZ_LIQR01000557.1 GCF_001418575.1 Peterkaempfera griseoplana | reverse complement strand
GGGCCGCGGCATCCACGACACCGCCCCCGCCACCCGGTGGGAGGACTGCTACCTCACCGGCAACGGCCGCCATGGCGCCCTGGTCCACGGAGCCACCGCGGACGAGACCGTGGTGGTCACCCACCACGCCATGGTCCGGCCCAACGGCAGCGCCGCGGTCGAGCCCCCGCACCTGGCCCCCGTCCTCGGCGAGGTCCAGGACGCCCTGCTGGCGGGTGACCGGGACGGCGCGGTCCGCCGCTTCGCAGGCGACTGGGAGCTGGTCCACACCCAGCCGTTCCACCCGGCCTTCGCGGTCCGCTGGCACCGCACCGACGCCGGCCCTGCGACCGGCTACCGCCGCTGGGTCGACTTCCGTACCGGCATCGCCTCGGCCGCCTGGCAGGAGGGACCGGGCGAGGGCGAGTGGCGGTCGTCCTGCTTCACCTCGCGCGCGGACGACACCGTCGTCCACCACCTGGCCGCACCGCTGGGCCGCACCGTCGAGGCCACCGTGGAGCTCGACGGCCGCCTCCCCGGCTCCCCGCCGGAGCTGCGGCTGGCCGTCCGCTCGGTCTACCGGCCCGGGCCGCTCGCCGCGCCGGCCGTCCCCGGCACCCCCGCCGCCCCGCCGGCGCCCCGGGACTCCGCGCTGCTGCGGCTGCGCGCCCGCTACCCCGACAGCGAGATCGGCTACCGCGGTGCCACCCGGGTGATCGCGGTGGGCGGCGAGGTGGTCTGCGACGGGCCGCGCATCCGGGTCACCGGCGCCCGCGAGATGCTGCTGCTGATCCGCACCGCCCGCGGTCCGGTGACCGCGGACTGCACCGAGCTGACCCGGCTGGACACCGGGATGTACGATATCCCCGACGACCTGGTGGGGCTGCTGGCCCGTCATGTCCCGATCCACCGCGAGGCCTACGACCGGGTCACCCTGGACCTGCACGGCGACCCGGGGGAGCGGGCGCTGCCGGTCGCCGAACTGCTGGCCCGCCAGGCCGCCACCCCGGGGCGGCTCACCCCCGCCCTGCTGGAGCAGCTCTTCGCGGCCGGCCGCTACCACCTGCTGAGCGCCAGCGGCTTCAGGCCGCCGCGGCTGTGCGGGCTGTGGACCGGCGACTGGAACACCGCCTGGTCGGGCGCCTTCACCACCAACGCCAACCTCAACCTCCAGATCGCCTCGGCCGC
The DNA here is from genome assembly GCF_001418575.1 of Peterkaempfera griseoplana. Taxonomy (GTDB): domain Bacteria; phylum Actinomycetota; class Actinomycetes; order Streptomycetales; family Streptomycetaceae; genus Peterkaempfera; species Peterkaempfera griseoplana. The sequence goes on along the minus strand of NZ_LIQR01000557.1, from coordinate 1,083 downwards.
CGCGGGAGCGCTCCCAGAGGTGTCGCTCGCCCACGCCGAGCTGGTCCTCGGCCAGCTCGACGACTGGCGCCGCAACGCCCGCCTGCTCTACGGCACCCGCGGCATCGTCGCCCCCGCCCACACCGACGGGGAGAACGGCAACCAGTACCACTTCAACGACATCTGGGCCCACCACATGTGGACCGCCGGAGCCGACTGGCTGCTGCAGCCGCTGCTGGAGTACGTCGAGACCACCGGTGACGAGGTGTTCCTGCGCGAGCGGCTGCTGCCCGCCCTGATCGAGGTCGCAGCCTTCTACGAGGACTTCCTCACCAGGACCGGCCCCGACGGCCGGGTCGTCATCGTCCCCTCGTACTCGCCGGAGAACCACCCCGGGGGCGACGGCGCCGGGGGCCCGGCGGCCTCCGTCAACGCCACCATGGACATCGCCGCGGCCCGGCACGCCCTCACCACCGCGGCCGACCTGTGCGCCAGGCTCAGCCCGTCCGGCGTCACCCCCGAGCGCACCGCCCTGTGGCGGCAGCTCGCCGCCCGCCTCCCGGAGTACGTGGTCAACGACGACGGCGCCCTCGCCGAGTGGGCGTGGCCCGGCCACCGGGAGAACTACGACCACCGGCACGTCAGCCACCTCTACCCGGCCTGGCCGCTGGACGAGATCACCCCCGAGAGCACCCCGGAACTCGCGGAGGCCGCCCGCACCGCGCTGCGGCTGCGCGGCGACGAGAACGACTCCGGCCACGGCTATCTGCACCGCGCCCTGGCCGCGGCCCGCCTGGAGGACGCCGGCTGGGCCGCCCGCAACCTCTCCCGACTGCTCGACCGGGACTTCTTCTTCCGCTCGCTGATGAGCAGTCACTACCCCTACCGTGACGTCTACAACGCCGACGTGGCGCACGCACTGCCGGCGGTGCTGATCGAGATGCTGGTGAACTCCCGTCCGGCAGGCCCCGACGGGGCCGCGGGGCTGACCCTGCTCCCGGCCCTGCCGGAGTCCCTCCCGGTCGGCACCCTGGCGGGGATCCGCACCCGCTTCCGGGCCACCGTCACCGAGCTGGCCTGGGACCTGCCCGCGGGCAGGATCAG
>NZ_LIQR01000556.1:1785-7304 GCF_001418575.1 Peterkaempfera griseoplana | reverse complement strand
GCACCGCGGCCGGGCCCTGGCCTACTCCGGGGACACCGGGCCCTGCGCCGAGCTCACCGAGCTGGCCCGCGGCGCCGACCTTTTCCTCTGCGAGGCGTCCTTCACGGACGGCAAGGAGGACATCCCCGACCTCCACCTCAACGGGCGCGAGGCCGGCCGGATCGCCGCCGAGGCGGGGGTGGGACGGCTGGTGCTCACCCACATCCCCCCGTGGACCGACACCGAGCGGAACGTCGCCGACGCCCGGGCGGAGTTCGACGGCCCCGTGGACGCCGCCAGGCCCGGGGCCGTCTACCCGGTCTGACCGGGCCGGCGGCTGCGGAACAGGGCGGCGGCCGCGGACCGGTGCGGACGGGGCCGGTGGATGGGCAGGGTCGTCAGGGCTTGGAGGCGTCCTCCAGTTCCTCGTCCGGTTCTCGCCCGGGCGTCGGCAGGTCGAACCTGGTGATCGCAAAGCGGAACACCGCGTAGTAGACCGCACCGAAGCAGAGGCCGATCGGAATGATCAGCCAGGGTCTGCTCGCGTAGTGCCAGTTGAGCACGTAGTCGATGGCGCCCGCCGAGAAGGTGAAGCCGTGGTGCACCCCCAGCAGCCAGGTGACCGCCAGCGACAGTGCCGTCAGCACCGCGTGGATGCCGTACAGCACCGGTGCGATGAACATGAAGGAGAACTCGATCGGCTCGGTGATGCCCGTCATGAAGGACGTCAGCGCCAGCGACAGCATCATTCCGGTCACCTGGGCCCGGCGCTCCGGCCGGGCGCAGTGCGCGATGGCGAGCGCGGCCGCCGGCAGGCCGAACATCATGATCGGGAAGAAGCCGCCCATGAACTGCCCGGCCGTGGGGTCCCCGGCGAAGAACCGGTTGAGATCGCCGTGGACTACCTTCCCGGCGGCGTCGTGGAAGTCCCCGACCTGCTGCCAGAAGAAGGTGTTGACGAACTGGTGCATACCGATCGGCAGCAGCAGCCGGTTCACCAGCCCGAAGAGCCCCGCACCACCGGCGCCCAGCCCGATGATCCAGCCGCTGGCGCTGTCCAGCCCCGACCCGATCGGACCCCAGAGCAGCCCGAACGCCATCCCGAGGAGCGTGCCCACGAAGGCCATCACCATCGGTACCAGCCGCCGGCCGTTGAAGAACCCCAGCCAGTCCACCAGCCGCTTGCGGTGGTAGCGCTGCCAGAACACCGCGCTCAGCAGCCCCACCGTGATCCCGCCCAGCACCCCCGGGTCCTGCGGCTTCCCGGCGGAGTCGGGAAAGACGGTCAGCACATTGTGGAAGACCAGATAGCCCACCAGTGCCGCCAGCGCGGTGGAACCGTCGGACTTCCGGGCGAAGCCGATGGCGATACCCACGCAGAACAGCAGCGGCAGATTGTCGAAGATCGCCCCGCCTGCCGTCTCGGAGACCCGGGCCACGGTGTCCCAGTGCAGCCCCGCGGGACCGAACACGTCATCCTTGCCCAGCCGCAGCAGGATGCCCGCGGCGGGCAGCACGGCGATGGGCAGCTGGAGGCTGCGGCCGATCTTCTGCAGCCCCTGGAAGAGGCCGGATCCGGACCTCTTGGCGGGCGGCGCTGCCTGCGCGGTCGTCGTGCTCATGGGTGATCCTCACACGGAGCCAACTGGTCTACACCAATATGGGTAGAGCAGGTTTCTAGCACGGCCCCGCACACCCCAGGAACCCCCGCCAAAGCCGCAGGCGGGAAGCGGTTCCAAATCGATACCCTGCTGAATAAATGGGCGACCGGAACCCTGGGGAATCCTCCGTCCCCGGCGCCCCCGCCGCAACCCTGACACGACACACACCCATATTTGGACCCCGGCCCACAGCTGGTGTAGACCAGCCCCTGAGACGCTGCCTCCCCCACGGAGAACCACATGGCCACCAAGGCTGAGAAGATCGTCGCCGGTCTCGGCGGCATCGAGAACATCGAAGAGATCGAAGGCTGCATCACCCGGCTGCGCGCCGAGGTCAACAACGCCTCCCTCGTCGACGAGGCCGCCCTCAAGGCCGCCGGCGCCCACGGAGTCGTCCAGATGGGCAACGCCATCCAGGTCGTCGTCGGCACCGACGCCGACCCCATCGCCGCCGAAATCGAAGACATGATGTAGCGCACCCACCACACCGGACGACTCGACTACGCTCGTCCGCTATGTCACGCATCGACGGCCGCACCCCCGACCAGCTCCGCCCCATCACCATCGAAAGGGGCTGGAGCAAGCACGCCGAAGGCTCCGTCCTCGTCTCCTTCGGCGACACCCGCGTGCTGTGCACCGCCAGCGTCACCGAAGGCGTCCCCCGCTGGCGCAAGGGCAGCGGCGAAGGCTGGGTCACCGCCGAGTACTCCATGCTCCCCCGCGCCACCAACACCCGCGGCGACCGCGAATCCGTCCGCGGCAAGATCGGCGGCCGCACCCACGAGATCAGCCGCCTCATCGGCCGCTCCCTGCGCGCCGTCATCGACCACCGCGCCCTCGCCGAGAACACCATCGTCCTCGACTGCGACGTCCTCCAGGCCGACGGAGGCACCCGCACCGCCGCCATCACCGGCGCCTACGTCGCCCTCGTCGACGCCGTCGACTGGGCCCGTCAGAAGAAGATCCTCCGCGCCAAGGGCCAGCCCATCAACGGCACCGTCAGCGCCGTCAGCGTCGGCATCATCGACGGCACCCCCATGCTCGACCTCTGCTACGAGGAGGACGTCCGCGCCGAGACCGACATGAACATCGTCTGCACCGGCGACGGCCGCTTCGTCGAGGTCCAGGGCACCGCCGAGGGCGCCCCGTTCGACCGCTCCCTCCTCGACCAGCTCCTCGACCTCGGCACCCTCGGCTGCGCCGAACTCGACCAGATCCAGCGCAAGGCCCTCGAAGCCTGACCCGCCGCCGGTGGCGCCCGCCCTCCCCGGGGAACCGGCGGGCGCCACCCCGGCGTCACCCGGAGCGACGACACAGCCGGCACCACCGAGCCCCGACGGAGACCGCCGATGCGCCGCACCGCCGCCCTCGCCGCTGCAGCCCTCATCGCCAGCCTCGGCCTCTCCGCCGCCTGCTCCACCACCCGGAAAGCCCCGGACCCGGGCACCGCAGGCCATGGCGCCGCCGCCCACCACCAGGCGGCCCGCAGCGGCGCGCTCCCGGCGAACGCGGCCGCGGAACCCTCCGGCTGCACCGCCTGGACCCCCAGGCTCGCCACCGACCTGGACCACTTCCGGAGCGCCCTCACCGACGGGGAGGGCCACCCCCCGCAGACCCCCGGCACCACGGCCGTCGACAGTGCCGCCCAGGCCTACAGGGCCGACCTCGAACGCCTCGCCGACGAGTCGGGCAGGGCGGACCTCGCCGGGGCAGCCCGCACCCTCGAGGACGGGATCACCGCACGGCAGCAGGCCTTCCACGCCCACCACGCCGGCGACAACAAGGCCCTCCTGGCCGCCGCGGGCGACTTCGCCGAGGTCTGCGTCCCGGTGGGGCCCCAGGGATAATCACTCCCCATGAACACGCAGCGCCTCGTCCTCGCCACCCGCAACCGGCACAAGGTCACCGAACTCCACGACATCCTCACCGACGCCGGCCTGGATGTGGAACTGGTCGGCGCCGACGCCTACCCCGAGATCCCCGACGTCCCCGAGACCGGCGTCACCTTCGCCGAGAACGCCCTGCTCAAGGCCCACGCCCTGGCCCGCGCCACCGGCCTGCCCGCGGTGGCCGACGACTCCGGCCTCTGCGTCGACGTCCTCGGCGGCGCCCCCGGCATCTTCTCCGCCCGCTGGTCCGGCAGGCACGGCGACGACCGGGCCAACCTCGACCTGCTGCTCGCCCAGCTCTCCGACATCGCCGCACCCCACCGCGCCGCCCACTTCGCCTGCGCCGCGGCCCTCGCCCTCCCCGACGGCACCGAGCACGTGGTCGAGGGCGCCCTCCGCGGCACCCTCCGCACCGCCCCGGCAGGCTCCGGCGGCTTCGGCTACGACCCGATCCTCCAGCCCGACGGCGAGACCCGCACCTGCGCGGAGCTCACCGCCGCCGAGAAGAACGCCATCAGCCACCGGGGGCAGGCCTTCCGGGCCCTGGCGCCGGTCGTGAAGCAGTTCCTGGGCTGACGGACGCCGAAGGCCCACCCGGGAGCGTCCCCGTGTGGGCCTTCGAAACAGAGGCAAGTGCGGCCGGAGGGATTCGAACCCTCACGGATACAAGATCCACTGGCACCTAAAGCCAGGGCGTCTGCCATTTCGCCACGGCCGCATGACCTCCATCATGCTACTGGGGCGCGGCTCCCCTCGGCACCCTGCTTCGACGGCTGCCGGAAGCGGACCTGCCGCCTGCCGCGATTGCCACTGCACCAGGTGTCCGTCCGGGCATGGCAGTTGGGGCACAGGAACCGCAGATTGGCCAGCCGGTTGTCGAGCCAGTCCCCGTTCGCATGGTCGACATGAAGGGTGATCGGTCCGCCGCGCCACTCACCCTGGTTGCCGCACCCGGCACACCGGTAGGCCACTCCGGCGGCCTCCATCGCCCGCCGGAGCCGCAGGTGGCTGATGCGGGACGAACCCTGCGCATGCACCCTGAGGACGTCCTGTGGTGGCGCACCCGGACGGCGCCTCACCGGAAGGTCCGAGGACCGGCGGGTGAAGTGGGAGACATCCAGCGACAGGTCCCGGATGCGGGTGCGGACCTTGCGGTGGTTGCCGGCGTTGGTCTCCAGGCCGAGTCCGCGCATGACCTCGGCGTAGCTGGTGGAGGCCGCCACGAGTGCGCGCAGCCGATCCGGCTCGAACGCGATGCGGGCGTGGGAGAAGTGGGAGGTGTCCAGCCCCAGCTGCCTGAGGGCCCGTCGGATCGCCGAGCGGGTCCCGCCGTCCTCACCGGGGATCCCGAGCACTCGTGCGACTTCTCGCACACTTCGGGCCCCGGCGACCGCGTGGGCGACCTCCTCCGCTGTGAAGGGAAGTTCGTCGACCATCCTGTCCATGTGGGGGAAGTGGCCGATGTCGATCCCCGCGGCAGCGATTCTGCGCCGGATGTGCGACATCGTGCCGCCGGCGGGGGTGGCACCCAGTCTCAGGGCGACTTCGCGCAGCGTGGTGGAGGCGGCAACGGCTGCGGCGATGTCCTCGTCCGGGTACTTGGACCAGGGGCTGCGCTGCCTGAAGTGGCTGGTGTCCAGACCGTGTGCCGCCACGGCCTTCTGGAGGTGCTTCCGCCTCCCGCCACTGATCTCCACGCCCAGATTGCGCATCAGGTCGTTCCAGTTCCTGGATCGGCCGACCTGCGCGGAGAGCCGGGTGCGGTCGTACACGTCGTCCACGGGGTCCCCTCCCCGCCGGGGCGGGCAGGGTGACCGCAGCGGACCCCTGATTCGCCCCGGCACCAGTGATGTGTCGCATGCGGTCGCCTGTGGCGGCCGTCGTACCGGACAACGACGAAAGGGCGTTCGGGTCACGGGGGCGTGGGGGAGGGATTGGTCGAGACCTGTTGACATGGTCCATACCAATCCGGGACAGTCCTGAGCGGCGG
>NZ_LIQR01000556.1:0-1724 GCF_001418575.1 Peterkaempfera griseoplana | reverse complement strand
CGGCGGGGATCAGACGCCGAGGTCCTTGATGAGCTTGGCGACATGGCCGGTGGCCCGGACGTTGTAGAGGGCGCGCTCGACCTTGCCCTGCTCGTCCACGATCACGGTGGAGCGGATGACCCCGGTGACGGTCCTGCCGTACATGGTCTTCTCGCCGAAGGCGCCGTAGGCGGCCAGGGTCTCCTTCTCCGGGTCGGCGAGCAGGGTGACCCGCAGGCTCTCCTTGTCGCGGAACTTCCCGAGCTTCTCCGGCTTGTCCGGCGAGATGCCGATGACGTCGTAGCCGGCGCCGGCCAGCAGGTCGAGGTTGTCGGTGAAGTCGCAGGCCTGCTTGGTGCAGCCCGGGGTGAGGGCGGCGGGGTAGAAGTAGACGATCACCTTGCGGCCCAGGTGGTCGGCGAGGGAGACATGCTTGCCGTCGGCGTCGGACAGGGTGAAGGCCGGGGCGGTGTCGCCGGGCTGGAGTCGCTCGCTCACGGGGGATTTCTCCTCGAGGTGGGATGCGGCCGTGCTATCAGGAAAGGTACTCCGTAGGCGGGGTGCCGCTGAGCACGGCGTCACCCGGCCTGACAGACTGTTCACCATCGGACGCAATCGGCACGGGTGAGTGAGGTGGCCCTCTTGGGCGAGGTCAGCACGAGAGGCGGCAGGAACGGGCGTACCACCGCCGAGATCGAGGCGTCGATCGCTGCGACTCGGAGCCGGCTGGCGGCCAATCTGGACGAGATCGCGGTGCGGGTGCACCCGTCCACGGTGGCGGCGCAGGCCAAGGCGCGGGCGGCCGCGACGGTGGACCGTACGGTGGGCCGGGCGTATGTGGCGGCCAACCGGGGTGTGGAGCGCGCGCGGCTGCAGTTCGTGGACGAGAAGGGCGCTCTGCGGCCGGAGCGGATCGCCGTGGCCGCGGCGGTGGGTGCGGCCGTGGTGGCGGGTCTGGTGCTGCTGCGCCGCCGCAAGTAGCGGCGGGCTTGCTGCGAGGGCCGGACCGGGCGGGTGCCCGGTCCGGCCCTCCGTTGTTGGGATGGTGCCGGGGGAAGGTATTTTCGGGGGTGTGAGCGAGATCAAGCGGAACGAGAACCTCGGCGAGAAGCTGCCGATCCGGATGCTGCACGACCGGGTGCTGGTGCGTACCGAGGGCGGGGAGGGCGAGCGCCGTTCCACCGGCGGCATCCTGATTCCGGCGACGGCTGAGCTGTCCAAGCGGTGCGCCTGGGCGGAGGCGGTGGCGGTGGGCCAGAACGTGCGGTCCATCGAGCCGGGTGACCGGGTGCTCTTCGACCCGGAGGACCGGGCCGAGGTGGAGGTGCGGGGCACCCTGTACGTGCTGCTGCGGGAGCGGGACATCCATGCGGTGGCGGCGGAGCGGATCGGGGACGCGGGGGGCAGCACGGGGCTGTATCTCTGAGGACCCGCGAGGCCCGGCGGCGGCGCACCGGCGGGGCTCTGCGTCCGGGAGGTTCCGGGACCGGGCAGGGCCGGGTGTGGTGCGCGGCTGCCGGAGGTGCGGTGGCCGCGCGGGGGAGGTCACTGGCCGGAGAAGGGGGTCTCCGGGTTGCCGGGGTCGCTGGGGCTGCCGCTGATGCCGCCGCCGGTGTCGTTGGCGCCGATGGAGCCGCCGTCGCCGCCGGAGGTTCCGGGTCCGCCGATGGTGCCGGCGTCGGTGCCCGCGAGGGTGCCGCCGATCAGGTTGCCGCCGCTGGGGAGGACCGAGGGCAGGCCGGTGT
>NZ_LIQR01000555.1 GCF_001418575.1 Peterkaempfera griseoplana | reverse complement strand
CGGGTGGCGGCGCTGGGTGCGGTGGAACTGGCGGCCGTCCCGCTGCGGGCGCCCGACCCGGAGCTGGTGCGGGCCGCGCTGCTGGAGGGCCTGGCCCGTGAGGGGGTCTCCGCCGTACTGGGGTGGGGTGAGACCGCGCGGGGGCTGCGGACACGGCTGGCGTTTCTGCACCGGGTGGTCGGCGGCCCGTGGCCGGACGTCTCCGACGAGGCACTGCTGGCCCGCGCCGAGGAGTGGCTGGGCCCCGAACTGGGCGCGGCGCGGCGCCGCGCCGACCTGGAGCGGGTCGACACCGCGCAGGCGCTGCGGCGGCTGCTGCCGTGGGCGACCGGTGAGGCGCTGCGGCTGGACGAGCTCGCCCCGGAGCGGATCGAGGTGCCCAGCGGGTCCCGGGTCCGGGTGGACTACTCCGGTGAGCGGCCGGTGCTGGCGGTGAAGTTGCAGGAGCTCTTCGGCTGGGACTCGGCCCCGGCGCTCGCGGGTGGCCGGGCGCCGCTGACGGTCCATCTGCTGTCACCGGCCGGCCGTCCGGCCGCGGTCACCGGTGACCTGGCGTCCTTCTGGCGGGACGGCTACCGGGCGGTACGGGCGGAGCTGCGCGGCCGCTACCCCCGCCACCCCTGGCCGGAGGACCCGGTCGCCGCCCGGGCCACCCGCGGGACCAACCCGCGCCGCTGAGGCGCACGGCCGGTCCGGGCGGGCATTTCCCAAGGCATCGGACCGATTCGCCCAACCTCCCCCAGAGCCTTCCCGACCGTACCGGATACGCCGGTTACGGCACGTCAGATCGGTTGCGTTAGCGGGCTGTTCACATACGCACGGCTGCGGACACCGCCCCGTGACGCCTCGGCCACGCCTCGCGTAACACTCCGCGCTCAAGATCGTCCGTACACAGCAGGCGAAGCGGGTTCACCAGCTGATCCGGAGAGGCGGATTCATGGCGCATGCGCAGCACGGGACAGGGGCGGCGGGTCTGGACCGCAGGGGATTCCTGCGGGCCGTCGGGATCACCGGCGGGGCCGGGGCGATGTTCGCGACCATGGGGGCGCTGGGCCTGGCCCCCACCGCGGCGGCCGCGGCCCCGGCCGGGGAGTTCCGCGCACCCAGGGCCTCCGACTTCCATCTGACCGGCCGTGCCGCCGGCAAGGTCGTCATCCTGGGCGGCGGCATCGCCGGGCTCACGGCGGCGTACGAGCTCGGCAAGGCCGGTTACGACTGCACGGTCCTCGAACCCCGGGACCGGCCCGGCGGCCGCAACTTCACCGTCAGGGGCGGCGACTCGCTGACCGACCTCGACGGCCGCACCCAGCGGTCGCGGTTCTCCGAGGGCCAGTACCTCAACGCCGGACCGGCCCGGCTCGCCCAGTGGATGGTCACCCTCGACTACTGCCGCGAACTGGGCGTTCCCATCGAGGTGTTCACCAACACCAACGCCGACGCGTACATCTACCACGAGTCGGCGGGCATGCAGCCGGGCAAGCCCATGCGGTACCGCACCGCCAAGGCCGACACCTACGGCTATGTCAGCGAGCTGCTGGCCAAGGCCACCGACCAGGGCGCCCTGGACCAGCAGTTGACCGCCGACGACAAGGCCCGTCTGCTGTCGTTCATCGAGGACTTCGGCCAGATCGGCGGCAAGGCCGACGGCTACGCGTACACGGGCGGCTCCAACCGCGGCTACACCACCTGGCCGGGCGCCGCGGGCACCCCGGGCACCCTGCTGGGCGATGTGCCCGACGCCTCCGCGGTGTTCGCCTCCGGGGTGGGACGCCACTTCTCCTTCGAGTTCGAATTCGACCAGGCGATGCTGATGTTCCAGCCGGTCGGCGGCATGGACCAGATACCCAGAGCCTTCGCCAGGGCGATCGGCGCGCACCGCATCCAGCTGGGCTGCCAGGCCACCTCGCTGGTCCAGTCCGACGACGGGGTGACGGTCGGCTACCGCGACCCGCAGGGACGCGAACGGCAGCTGAAGGCGGACTACTGCATCGCCGCCATGCCCCCGCACCTGCTGGCCCGGCTGCCGCACAACCTGGGCACGGGGGTGCAGCAGGGCCTCACCACCATCAGGCCGTCGTCCGCGGGCAAGATCGGCCTGGAGTACCGCAGCCGCTGGTGGGAGACCGACCACCGGATCTACGGCGGCATCACCGAGACCGACATGGACCTCTCCCACATCTGGTACCCCTCCTACGGCCACCACGGCGAGCGGGGCGTCATCGTCGGCTACTACAACACCGGCGCCAACGCGGACGCCTACGCCGCCCTGACCCCGGCGGACCGCGAGGCCCGGGCGGTGATGCAGGGGGTGAAGATCCACGGCGAGAAGTACCGGACGGAGCTGGCGAACTCCTTCTCCATCGCCTGGACCCGCACACCCCATCTGGAAGGCGCCTGGCACAGCATCCCCGGCGGCCCCGACGCGGCCGTCTACAAGCCGCTGAACGAGCCGACCGGACGGGTGCTCTTCGCCGGCGACTGGCTCACCTACATGGACGCCTGGCAGCACGGGGCGATCCTGTCGGCCCGCAAGGCCGTCACCGCCCTCCACAGCCGGGCGCTGAAGGCCTGAGACCGCGCGGGGTGCGGGCGGCGATCCCGCCCGCACCCCGCGCGTCCGCCCGACGGGCGACCGGCGACCGGCGACCGGCGACCGGCGACCGGCGACCAACGCACGGCATCCGCCCGGCGAACCGCACCCCTCAACGGGCCGCGGCCGCCGAGCGCACCGCGCCCGCTCAGTGAGCCGGGCGCGTCCGCCCGACGGGCGACCGGCAACCGGCAACCGGCAACCGGCAACCAACGCACGGCATCCGCCCGGCGAACCGCACCCCTCAACGGGCCGCGGCCGCCGAGCGCACCGCGCCCGCTCAGTGAGCCGCGTCCTCCCAGTTGGGTCCGACGCCGACCGAGACATCCAGCGGGGCGCGCAGCGGATAGGCCGCGGCCATCTCCCGGCGCACCAGCTCCTCCACCCGGTCCCGCTCACCGGGGGCCAGCTCCAGCACGATCTCGTCGTGCACCTGGAGCAGCATCCGCGAACGCAGCTGCTCCTTGGCCAGCCCCTCGTCGACCCGCAGCATCGCGATCTTGACGATGTCGGCCGCCGAGCCCTGGATCGGCGCGTTGAGCGCCATCCGCTCGGCCATCTCCCGGCGCTGCCGGTTGTCGCTGGTGAGATCCGGCAGATAACGCCGGCGGCCGAGCAGGGTCTCGGTGTAACCGGTGATCCGGGCCTCCTCGACGACCCGGCGCAGATAGTCCCGCACCCCGCCGAACCGCTCGAAGTAGGTGTCCATCAGCCGCCGCGCCTCGGCCGCCTCGATGCCGAGCTGCTGGGAGAGCCCGAACACGGAGAGGCCGTAGGCCAGGCCGTACGACATCGCTTTGATCTTGCGGCGCATCTCCGCGTCGACCGCCCCCTTCTCCACCTCGAAGACCTGGGAGGCCACCGTGGTGTGCAGGTCCTCCCCCGTGGTGAAGGCCTCGATCAGCGCCTCGTCCTCGGAGAGGTGCGCCATGATCCGCAGCTCGATCTGGGAGTAGTCCGCCGTCAGCAGCGACTCGAAGCCCTCCCCCACCACGAAGGCCCTGCGGATGGAGCGGCCCTCGTCGGTGCGCACCGGGATGTTCTGCAGGTTGGGGTCCTGGGAGGAGAGCCGGCCGGTGGCGGCCACCATCTGGTTGAAGGTGGTGTGGATCCGGCCGTCCTCCCCCACCGTCTTGATCAGGCCCTCGACGGTGGTCCGCAGCTTGGCCTGGTCGCGGTGGCGCAGCAGGATCACCGGCAGCTGGTTGTCGGTCTGCCCGGCCAGCCACAGCAGGGCGTCCGCATCGGTGGTGTAACCGGTCTTGATCTTCTTGGTCTTGGGCAGGCCCAGCTCACCGAAGAGGATCTCCTGCAGCTGCTTGGGGGAGCCGAGGTTGAAGGCGTGCCCCACCGCGCGGTGGGCCTCCTCCACGGCCTGCTGCACCGCACCGGCGAACTGCGCCTCCAGCGAGGACAGCCAGGCCCGGTCCGCGGCGATACCGGTGCGCTCCATCCGCGCCAGCACCGCCGACATCGGCAGCTCCACATCCCGCATCAGCTCGGCGGCGCCGCCGTCGCCGGCGAGCCGGCCCTCGAAGACCTCCGCCAGGTCCAGCACCGTACGAGCCTGCACCATCAGCGCCTGGGCGGCGGCCTCGGCGTCGTCCTCCTCGCCGCCGGAGGTGTCGAAGGACAACTGGCCGCTCTCGGTCTCGGCGGCCGGCTGCAGGGAACGGCCCAGATACTCCTCGGCCAGCGTCTCCAGGGCGAACGAACGCCGGCCGGGCTTCTCCAGATACGCCGCGAGCGCGGAGTCCGCGGTGACACCGGCGATCACCCAGCCGTGCTCGGCGAAGGCCCGCATCACATGCTTGGCGATGTGCAGCGCCTTGGGCCGGGACGGATCGGCCAGCCACGCCGCGAAGGCCCGCTCGTCCTCCTCCACCAGCTGCGCCGGGTCGAACCAGCCGGCCGGGCCCGCCGGGGTGGCCAGCGCCACCTCCCGGACGCTGCCCGCACCCATCGCCCAGTCGTAGACCGCGGCGAGGCCCACCCGCTCCCCGTCGCCGTACTCCGCGAGCCAGGACGCCACCGCGCCGGGCGCCGCCAGCACCGCGCCGTCCACGTCGACCCCCGGGCCGACCTCGACCGCGGCCTCCTCCGTGCCCGCGGCGGGATCGACGGCGAACAGCCGGTCCCGGAAGTTGGGGTTGCGGAACTCCAGGGACTCCAGCAGCGTCGTCAGCGCATCGCGGTCATAGGGGCCGCGCTCCAGATCCCCGACGCCCAGCGGCAGCTCCACATCGCGGACCAGCTCGGTCAGCTCGCGGTTGCGCCTGACCGACTCCAGGTTCTCCCGCAGCTTGTCGCCGATCTTGCCCTTGACCTCCCCGACCCGCTCCACCAGCGCCTCGAAGGAGCCGAACTGGTTGATCCACTTGGCGGCCGTCTTCTCGCCGACCCCGGGGATGCCCGGCAGGTTGTCCGACGGGTCGCCGCGCAGCGCCGCCAGGTCGGGGTACTGGGTGGGGGTGACTCCGTACTTCTCCGCGACCTTCTCCGGGGTGTACCGGGTCAGCTCGGAGACCCCCTTGGTGGGGTACAGCACGGTGACATGCTCGTTGACCAGCTGCAGCGCATCCCGGTCCCCCGTGACGATCAGCACCTCGAAACCCCCCGCGGCGGCCGCCGTGGCCAGGGTGGCGATGATGTCGTCGGCCTCGAAGCCCTCCAGCGCCATCCGCGGCAGCCGCATCGCGTCCAGCAGCTCCCCGATCAGGCCGACCTGGCTGCGGAACTCGTCCGGCGTCGCGGAGCGGTTGGCCTTGTAGTCGGGGAAGAGCTCCGACCGGAAGGTCTTCCGGGAGACGTCGAAGGCCACCGCCGCATGCGTCGGCGCCTCGTCCCGCAGGGTGTTGGCCAGCATCGACGTGAAGCCGTACACCGCGTTCGTCGGCTGACCGGTGGTGGTGTTGAAGTTCTCCACCGGCAGCGCGTAGAACGCGCGATACGCCAGGGAATGCCCGTCCAGCAGCATCAGCCGCGGACGGCCGCCCGAACCGCTGTGCGCCCCACTGAGACCCGCCACTTGTCCGTCCGTCCTGCCGACTGCGCTGACACCCTGAATCCTAGGGGGCGCCACCGACACCGGACACCGAGCGACAAAGCGGGCGCCCCCCTGCGGAGCCCCGCCATCCCGGAAGTACGATCACCGGCAGAAGCCTTCCCCGACCAACGGGACGACGACGTCTGCAGGGAGCACCATGGCCGAGCCCGCCCCGACCACCGCCGACACGCCCGCCGCCGCGCCCACCGGGCCGGCAGCGGGTACCGCGTCCCCCCGCCTCAACGTCCCCCAGGACGTGATCGACCACTTCGCCAAGCTCGGCGTCGACCCGGACACCTTCTCCGGCGGCGACCTGGGCCGCCGGATGGGCATCCGGGTCGTGGAGGCCTCCCCCGAGCGCGTCGTCGGCACCATGCCCGTCGACGGCAACCGGCAGCCCTACGGCCTGCTGCACGGCGGCGCCTCCGCCGCCCTGGCCGAGACCCTCGGCTCCGTCGGCGCCATGCTGCACGCCGGGCCCGGCCGCTACGCCGTGGGCGTCGACCTCAACGCCACCCACCACCGCTCGGCGACCTCCGGCATCGTCACCGGAGTCGCCACCGCGGTCCACCGCGGCCGCACCGCCGCCACCTACGAGATCGCCGTCACCGACGACCAGGGCCGCCGGATCACCAGCTGCCGGCTGACCTGCATGCTGCGCGACACCTGAGCGCCGACCGCACCGGCGGCCGTCCGCCGCCGCGCCCGGCGAGAGCACCCGGGCCGGCGGCGCTCGCACAGAACGGGCGGCCGACCCGCGCGGGGGCCCGAGCCGGTCAGCCGGCCTGCTCGGCGCCCTCGGGAAGCGGCAGCGGCGCGGGGCGGCGCAGCTGCATCACCCTGCGCGCCGCCTCCCTGCGGCGGGACGGGACACGACCCGCCGCACCGTCGCCGAGCAGCATCCGCCGCAGCGCCGCCGTGGGCACCGCGCGCCGCACCGAGAGCGGCGCGAACCCCCAGCGGGCGAAGAACCGGTTGGCGTCGCGCAGCCCCGGATGGACGTTGACCGCCACCTGCCCGGCCCCTTGCTCCTCCGCCCAGCCGGCGGCGGCCGCCAGCAGCGCCCGGCCCACTCCGCCGCGCCGGAAGCCGTCGCGGACGTGGAGATAGTCGACATGGGCGGCCCGCTCCGCGTGCAGCGGCGACAGCGGACGGCACGTCAGATAGGCGATCCCGGCCGGTGTCCCGTCGACCAGCGCGACCAGGAACCGTACGTCGGCGGCGGCAGCGGCGCGCTCCAGCACCGCCGAGAGCTCCGCCACGGTCGGCCCCGGCAGCCCCCGCGACCAGCGGCCCAGCACACCGTGCACCCGGCTCCAGCTCTCCGCCAGCCCCGGCAGATCCTCCGGACGCGCCTCGCGCACCGAGATCACGGCCCGCGTCATGGAGACGCACCTCCCACCAGCCCGCGGGCGCCCACAGGCACCCGGCCACCGCACCTCAACCGGTGCGGCCGGCCCCGCAGGCGATGCCGTGCGCGGCCGTTTGCAGCGGAGCGTACGGCACCCGGACGACGGCGGTACAGCCCTCCCCCGCGGCCCGGTCCCGACCGCCGCACGGCCCTCCCCCACAGGCCGGTCCGGACGGCACCCGAAAGCCCGTTTCACCGCAGGCCCGCACGGGCATGCCCCAGCCGCGGAGGGGGAACGCGATGGGGAGCAGGCGGCAGGCTGCGCACACGCAGCCGCACGGCGCGGTGGGGCCCGTGGAGGCGGTGGACGGCTCCGGTACGGTCGCGGCCGCCCCGCCGCGCGACGCGCCCCCAGCGGCGGTCCTCCCCTTCGCCCACCGCCGGGTCGCCATGGGCTGCACCCTGGCCGTACTGCTGCTGCTGACCGCGGCCCCCGAACCGCCCCCGGGCCCGCCGCCGGTGCCGCCGCCCTGGCCGGCCGCCGTCACCTCGGTCGTCTACCGGGGCCCGGTGGCGGCCGCCCGGCAGACCGCCGGCACCCTCCGGGCGCTGGTGGTGGTCACCGTCGTCGCGGGGCCGCCGGTCACGGTGACGGCCGTCTCCCAGGACTACGCAGGGATGGCGCTGGTCACGGCCCCGGACCCGCCCGTGGTGGTGCGTCGGGGGCGGCCGTGGACGGCGGAGTTGCGCATCACGGTCACCAACTGCGCGCTGGCGCCCAGAGGTCTGTCGCTTCCATTTGTAAATGTAACGCTGCGTAACACGCGCGCAATACAGACCGAGAGCGAAATTCTCGGGGAGCGCTACGCACACGACCTTTCCGCCGCAGTCCGGCGCCAGTGCCATCCGTCCGAACACCGGAGCGGAGCGGTTCCGTGAGCGAACTGTAAACATCCGTCCGATATCCGGACACCCTTGCCCCGACCTGCGGATATCCCTGGAAGGTCATGTCGGCGGGCAGATGCGGCGTCCGATCGGCCAATCGGAAGCCACCATTCGAGACAGCCGTTCGGCCTGGTCATAACAAGACAATCACAGCATGTGCCCACCCCTGCCCGATGCATCCGGAGGCATCTAGAGTCACGGCCAGTCACCGCGCCAACGACTGTGTGCCCTTCGGATCGGCGCGCGACTCGGCACCTCGTCCTCGAGGAGCCTCCTGAAGAGGAAAGGACTGATCGTGCGTCATCGTTCTCTGGTGGTCCTGTGCGCCACCGTCGCCGCCGGGGCTCTCACCCTTACCGCCTGCGGCTCCCGCGGCTCGGACAACAAGGCCAACGGGGACAGCTCCTCCGGCGGCACCGCCGTCACCATCGGCGTCGACGCCCCCATCTCCGGTGACCTCTCGGCCCTCGGCCTCGGCATCAGGAACTCCGTCGACCTCGCCGTCAAGCAGGCCAACGCCCAGAAGATCGTCCCGGGCGTCACCTTCAAGATCAAGGCGCTGGACGACCAGGCGCAGCCCTCCTCCGGCCAGCAGAACGCCACCCAGCTGGTCGCCGACAAGAGCGTCCTCGGCGTCGTCGGCCCCCTCAACTCCGGCGTGGCCCAGTCGATGCAGAAGGTCTTCGACGACGCCCACCTGGTGGAGGTCTCCCCGGCCAACACCAACCCCACCCTCACCCAGGGCGAGAACTACGCCTCGGGCAACAAGGTGCGGCCCTTCAAGTCCTACTTCCGCACCGCCACCACCGACGCCATCCAGGGCCCCTTCGGCGCGGACTACGCCTACAACGACGCCAAGAAGACCAAGGTCTTCCTCGTCGACGACAAGCAGACGTACGGCGTGGGCCTGGTCGCCGCCTTCAAGGGCGAGTTCACCAAGCTCGGCGGCAAGGTCGTGGGCCAGGACCACGTCAACACCAAGCAGAAGGACTTCTCCTCGGTCATCACCAAGATCAAGTCCTCCGGTGCCGACATCGTCTACTACGGCGGCCAGTACCCCGAGGCCGGCCCGCTCAGCGGCCAGCTGAAGAAGACCGGAGCCAAGATCCCCGTCATGGGCGGCGACGGCATGAAGGACGACAAGTACATCCAGCTCGCCAACAACCTCGCCGACGGCGACCTCACCACCTCGGTCGGCGCCCCCGTCGAGTCCCTGGACTCCGCCAAGAAGTTCGTCGCCGACTACCAGGCCGGCGGCTACAGCGACCCCTACGCCGCCTACGGCGGCTACTCCTACGACTCCGCCTGGGCCATCGTCCAGGCCGTCAAGGCCGTCGTCGACGCCAACGGCGGCAAGGTCCCCAGCGACGCCCGCGCCAAGATCGTCGACGCCATGAGCAAGGTCTCCTTCGACGGAGTCACCGGCAAGGTCTCCTTCGACGAGTACGGCGACGCCACCAACAAGCAGCTCACCGTCTACGTCGTCAAGAACAACAAGTGGGCAGTCGCCAAGACCGGCACCTTCACCGGCTGACCCGCACCGCCCCACCACGCGCGCGGGGGCGCTACCCAGCGCCCCCGCGCGCCGTCACATCCAGCCCCGCCGACCCACGCACACCCCGTCCTGTCCCACCCGGCACAACCGGAAGCAACACGGAGGCCCTGCGGTGCACGAACTGCCGCAACAGCTGGCCAACGGCCTGATCCTCGGCTCGATGTACGGGCTGATCGCCATCGGCTACACGATGGTCTACGGCATCGTCCAGCTCATCAACTTTGCCCACGGCGAGATCTTCATGACCGGGGGCTTCGGTGCCCTGTCCACCTGGCTGGCACTGCCCAGCGGCACCTCGATATGGCTCGCCCTGCCCCTGATGCTCATCGGCGGCATCCTCACCGCCGTACTCATCGCCATGGCAGCCGAGAGATTCGCCTACCGGCCACTGCGCAACGCCCCACGGCTCGCACCGCTGATCACCGCGATCGGCCTCTCCCTCGCACTCCAGCAGGCCGTCTGGGCCTGGTACCCCAACGCCAAGGACGCCCGCACCTTCCCGCAGATCCCCGGCGGCCCCTTCAACATCAGCTCCTACATCTCCATCCAGCCCGCAGACATCTTCCTGCTCGTCGCCGCACCGCTGAGCATGCTGATCCTCGGCACCTTCGTCCGCAAAACCCGCACCGGCCGCGCCATGCAGGCCACCGCGCAGGACCCGGACACCGCCAAACTCATGGGCATCAACACCGACCGCATCATCGTGGTCGCCTTCGCCCTCGGCGCCGCCTTCGCCGCCGTCGCCGCCGTCTCCCACGGCCTGCGCTACGGCCAGGTCGACTACCAGATGGGCTTCATCGCCGGCCTCAAGGCCTTCACCGCAGCCGTCCTCGGCGGCATCGGCAACATCTACGGAGCCATGCTCGGCGGACTCGTCCTCGGCCTCGCCGAAGCCCTCGCCACCGCCTACATCGCCGACGTCCCCGGCATGCACCAGCTCGGCGGCGGCTCCTGGGCCGACGTCTGGGCCTTCGTCCTCCTCATCGTCGTCCTCCTCGTGCGGCCACAGGGCCTGCTCGGCGAGCGCGTCGCGGATCGAGCGTGAGTCAGATGACCAACACCGCCATCGGCGCCACCGAGCGCACCCCCGTCATCCCCCTCC
>NZ_LIQR01000554.1 GCF_001418575.1 Peterkaempfera griseoplana | reverse complement strand
ACCTCCAGGGCGAGCCTGGGCTCGGTGGCGCACTGGGTGATGCGGATCGCCGCCAGGTGGAAGAGGACGTCGGTGCCCGGGCCCATCAGCTCGCGCAGCAGCGCCCGGTCGCGGATGTCGCCGT
This sequence comes from Peterkaempfera griseoplana, assembly GCF_001418575.1. GTDB lineage: Bacteria > Actinomycetota > Actinomycetes > Streptomycetales > Streptomycetaceae > Peterkaempfera > Peterkaempfera griseoplana. The sequence goes on along the minus strand of NZ_LIQR01000554.1, from coordinate 1,336 downwards.
CCACCACGCGCAGTCGCCCGGGTGCGCCGGCGGCCAGCTGCCGGGCGTGGGCGAGGTTGGCCATCCGGCCACGGACGAAGTTGTCGAGGACGACGACCTCTCCGGCGCCGGCCTCCAGCAGCTGGTCGACGACGGTGGAACCGATGGTTCCGGCACCACCGGTGACGACGCATCGGGCGCCGGTCAGTTCGACGGAGGGGGTGTCGGTCATCTGGAGGCGGCCCTTTCGTGGAGGCTGCCGGCCGGCAGGCCGGCGGTGAGGACGTCGGCGTGGGAGCCGGGTCCGACCGGTACGGTGACGCCGCCCAGCTCAAGGCTGCGGGAGGCCGCGTGCAGCAGCCGCAGCACCCGCACCCCTGCCCGGCCGTCGGTGAGCGGGGCGCGGTCCTGGGCGATGGCCGAGGCGAACTCGGCCATCACATTGCGCAGCGCCTCCTGCTCCACCAGTGCCGGGGCGACCATCTCGCCCACCCGGTAGGAGATCAGCGCCTGGTGGCGGATGGCGTCGGTGAGCTCGTCCGGCGGGGTGAGGTCCACCCCCCGGTCGTAGACCGACAGCCGGGCCTGGGGGTTGAGGTCGTCCCAGACCAGGGTGCGGCGGGAGCCGCCGATCATGGTGGTGCGGACCTTGGTCGGTGACAGCCAGTTGACGTGGCAGTGAGCGAGCGCGCCGCTGCTCAGCCGGACGGTGAGATAGGCGACGCAGGCCCGCCCNNGACCGGCTCCACGCCGGGCGGCAGGACGAAGTCGAGGATGGACAGGTCGTGCGGGGCGAGGTCCCACAGCACGTCGACGTCCGGCTGGACCAGCCCGAGGTTGATCCGCACCGAGTCGAAGAACTGCACCTCGCCCAGGTCCCCGGCGTGCACCATCTCCCGGATCCGGCGCACCACGGGGGTGTAGCAGAAGGTGTGGTCGCACATCAGCACCCGCCCGTGCCGTTCGGCGATCCGCACCAGCTCCGCGGCGTCGTCGGCGTCGGTGGTGATGGGCTTCTCCACCAGGACGTGCTTGCCGGCCTCCAGGNNGCCGAGCACCCGGTGGGAGCGGGCCTCGTCCAGGTCGCAGAGCCAGCGCAGCCTCAGCGCCGGTGTCTGCTGGGCGTTGCGTACCAGGTTGGGACCCCAGTAGCCGGCGCCGATCACGGCCAGGCCGATGGGCCCGGTCGCCGGCATGGTCGGTGGTCCCGGCACCGGCACATGCTCCCCCGGTGCCTCATGGGCCTCGGCGGCCCCGGCAGTTCTGCTGCCTTCTCGCTGCGGACGCGTCATGGCATCGACCCCCCAATGCTTTCCGCGCGGCGTCGTTGCCCACGCGGCTGACACCACTCGCTCCC
>NZ_LIQR01000553.1 GCF_001418575.1 Peterkaempfera griseoplana | reverse complement strand
GGGCTCCGGAGCCCCTGTCGGCGACCGGCCGCGGCGCGGGCGCCGAACCGGACGTGCGGGCGCAGAACGACCGTTGCCTGACGACGGCCCAAGGAGTGCGGCTGCCGGATTCCGACCACTCGCTCAAGGCCGGCCCCCGCGGGCCGGTGCTGCTGCAGGACCACCATCTGCGCGAGAAGGTGATGCACTTCGACCATGAGCGCATCCCCGAGCGTGTGGTGCACGCGCGGGGCGCGGCCGCGCACGGGGTGTTCCGGAGCTACGGCACCGCGGGCGGCGTCACCAAGGCGGCCTTCCTGGCCGCGGACGTGGAGACCCCGGTGTTCGTGCGGTTCTCCACCGTGCTCGGTTCACGCGGCTCGGCCGACACGGTACGGGACACCCGGGGCTTCGCCACCAAGTTCTACACCGCCGAGGGCGTCTTCGACCTGGTCGGCAACAACATCCCGGTGTTCTTCATCCAGGACGCCATCAAGTTCCCCGACGTCATCCATGCGGGCAAGCCGCACCCGGACCGGGAGATCCCGCAGGCGCAGAGCGCCCACGACACCTTCTGGGACTTCGTCACCCTGCACACCGAGGCCACCCACCACACGCTCTGGAACATGTCCGACCGCGGCATTCCGCGTTCCTTCCGCATGATGGAGGGCTTCGGCGTCCACACCTTCCGCCTCGTCGGCGCCGACGGGGCCACCACGTTGGCGAAGTTCCACTGGAAGCCGAAGCTTGGCGTGCACTCCCTGGTGTGGGAGGAGGCGCAGATGATCTCCGGGATGGACCCCGACTTCCACCGCCGGGACCTCGCGGACGCCATCGAGGCCGGCGCGTTCCCCCAGTGGGAGCTGGGCATCCAGACCTTCCCCGACACCCCGGAGCAGACGTTCGAGGGCATCGACCTGCTGGACCCGACGAAGATCGTGCCCGAGGAGCTGGCGCCGGTGCAGCCGGTCGGACTGCTGACGCTCAATGCGAACCCCACGAACTTCTTCGCCGAGACCGAGCAGGTCGCCTTCCACGTCGGGCACCTGGTGCCGGGCATCGACATCACCGACGACCCCCTGCTCGCCGGCCGGCTCTTCTCCTACCTGGACACCCAGATCACCCGGCTCGGCGGCCCCAACTTCGCCCAGATCCCGATCAACCGCACCCATGCGCCGGTCAACGACATGCTGCGGGACGGCTTCCACCAGGATGCCGTGCACAGCGGCGTGGCACCGTACAAGCCCAACTCCCTGGACGGGGGCTGCCCGTTCTTCGCCGGCGCCGACGAGCACGCGTTCATCGAGCACCCCACACCCGTCGCCGCCGCCGGCAGGGTGCGCGAGGCGCCCGCCTCCTTCGCGGACCACTTCAGCCAGGCCCGTCTGTTCTGGCTGAGCATGAGCCCGCCCGAGCGCGCCCACATCATTGCCGCGTACACCTTCGAACTGGGCAAGTGCTACGAGCGGGCCGTCAAGGAACGCGCCCTGACGGTGCTGGCCAACATCGACCCGACCCTGTGCCAGGAGGTCGCCCACGGGCTCGGCCTTCCCGTACCGCAGGCGTCCCAGCCCCTCGCCGACCCGCAGCCCAGCCCGGCCCTCTCCCAGGTCGGCCGGACCTGGCCCACGGCCGGCCGGGTCATCGGCATCGTGGCCGACCCCGGCGGCGACCTCGGCGCGCTGACCGCCCTGCGCCAGGCGGTCCTCGGCGCGGACATGGTGCCCCTGGTCATCGCCCCCACCGGGGGCGAGCTGACCGGCGACGGAGCGGCACCGCTCACCGTGCAGCGGACCTACGCCACGGCGCGGTCGGTCGAGTTCGACGCGATCCTGCTGGCGGGTGCCCCGGCACCGGGACCGGACGCCGACGGCAGCCGCGACGCCAAGGCCGGCAATCCGGCTGCAGCAGCCCCCGGACTCGACCCCCGCATCGCCCTGATGCTCACCGAGGCCTGGCGCCACGCCAAGGCCATCGGCGGCTGGGGCACCGCCGCCCAGGCCCTGCAGGCCGTGGGCATCCCCGCCGACGCACCGGGCGTGGTCCTGGGCGGCGACGGCGAGACCGTACTGCAGGACGTCATCACCCTGCTCGCCGCCCATCGCGCCTGGGACCGCTTCCCGGCGCCGTCCGGCACCGCCGTCTGAGCGTCTCCCCACCGCGTCACCCGGCCCGGTCTCCCCGGCGGCACCGCCGCCGGGGAGACCGGGCCGTCTGTTCCGGCGCCCTTCTCCGCGCCGTCGGCGCGCGGGCCGTGGGTGATCGCGCCGCCGCAGGACCGCTGCTGGGCGCAACAACGGCGGAGCCCGCCCGATCGTGTCGATCGGGCGGGCCCCGCCGTCCGCGCCCCGTCCGCGCCCCGTGGGGTTCCGGGCCACCGCAAGCGGCCACCCGTTGACCTGGAGGCCCGGGGCTGTTCCGGGATCACGGGTGGCCCCGACCGCGGGCCGGGCCCGTCGCGCCGCTGGGGTCAGGAGGACTTGCCGCGGCCGGTGACGAAGTCGCGGGCACGGTCGACCAGGCCCGCTCCGGGCGCCAGCAGCTTGTTCAGCGGGGGAGTGTCAGGAGCGGCGGGGTGCGGCCGGGTGGGCGCGATCTTCTTCGCCCCCCGCACCATCTCACCCAGCTTGTTCAGCTCCTCCGGCGAGCAGGCCTCGGCCAGCGCCGGGAACAGTCGCTGCTCCTCGTCCTCGACATGCGTCGTGACCTCGCTGATCAGCCGGGCAAGGAGGGTGTCGAAGTGCGGGTCCTTGGCCGGGCGCCCCTCCAGCTCCTTGAGCAGCTTCTCGACCTCGGCGTGGTCCTTGAGCTCCTTGTCGGCCATTGCCGCCCCTCCTGGGACGTGCTCACGCACCGCGGGATAGAGATACTGCTCCTCCGCCACGGAGTGCTGCACCAGCTCGATCGTGATCCGGTCGGCCAGGGTGCGCCGCTGTTCGTCGGCGGACGCGGGAAGCGCCTGGATCTGGTCGAACATCTCCTCGACCTCGCGGTGGTCGGTTGTGAGTTCCATGATGACGTCGCCGCCGTGTCCCATCGGGTGCGCCTTCCTGTCCGGGGTCTCCTTGCGGCAGGGCTGCTTCCCCTTGCGCCTCCGGCCATGCGCGTCCGTCCGGGTTGGCGTGCCGGCGGACCGGCACCCTCCGGGCGGGCGGTCCCGGATCGGAACGGCGAACGGGCGCTCGGTGCGGTGGCCGGACGGCGCGCGCCGGGACGGGCCGCCCCCGGTGCCGGGGCGGCTCCGCCCGTGGTCGTAGCCTTGCCGGCGGAGCCGGCCGGTCGTCCGGGACACCGGCCGGCGTGCCGGGCTCACCCCCACGGCCGTCCTCGGACGAAGCAGAGAGGCAGGAGACCCATGAACGCCACGTCGGCCGCGACCGCGGGCGCAGCCACCTTCGTCTGGCTCGGAATGGTGCTGGCGATCTCCTTCCTGGAGGCGCCGCTGAAGTTCCGCGCCCCCGGGGTGACCATCCCCGTCGGCCTCGGTATCGGCCGCCTGGTCTTCCGGGCGCTCAACCTCGTCGAGGTGGTGCTGGCCGCCGTGGTCGTCGTGGCGGTGGCCGCCGGCGGCCCTCCGGTGACCGTCCTGGTGCTCACCGTCGTGGTGGCGGTGCTGCTCGCCGTACAGCTGGGGGCGGTCCGTCCCGCGTTGAACCGCAGGTCGGACCGGGTCCTGGCCGGGGAGGACCTGCCCCGCTCGCGAGGGCACCTGTACTACGTGGGGCTGGAGACCGCCAAGGTCGTGGCGCTGCTGGTGCTGGGGATCAGCCTGCTGGCGCGGTAGCCCGCCGCGGTTGCGCTGCCTACGCGGACGGGGATACCCGGCCACCGACGCGGCACCCTGCAGGGGTGCGGTCCGCGACGCCGCCGCGCCGCGGGGCAGGGGGCCTTGGCGACCGTCAGCAGTACCGCGGCGTCCTCCAGGGCCTCCAAGCCGTGCTGGTCGCGCCCGTGGAACGCGCTGCGATGGAGGCCCGCGGCATGCTCTGGAAGCGGCCGACCGCCACCGCCGGGCGCCGTCGCGGTGGTGCGGCGGATCTCACCTGCCGGGGTCGTACGGCTGGTGGACCCAGGTGATCTCGGGACGGACCGGCGGCAGCTCCCAGGGCTCCACCGCGCCGCTGACCAGATCGGCGAGGAACTGGACCGTCCCCCCGGTGTAGTGCCACCAGCCGCCGTTGCGAGAGGCCACGGTGACCCTCCATGCCTGCGGCCCGGCAGGACTGGTGCTCCACAGGAAGAAGTCACCCTGGTTGGAGTCGGCCCAGGGGAGCAGTCCGCCCGGCGCGGGGTAGGGGCGCATCGGCACGGCCAGGTCGGCGTTCTCGCACCACTCGGCGACGTCCTCCAGCTCCTCCAGGGCGCTCTTGACCCACCGCGTCTCGGTGCCCGGGGCGGGGCCGCCG
>NZ_LIQR01000552.1 GCF_001418575.1 Peterkaempfera griseoplana | reverse complement strand
CCCGGTTCGCCGTCGCCCACCCCGTCGTCCCCTGCGTCCCCGCCGGCCTTCGCACCGTCGGACCCCCAGTCGTCGGCGCCGGGCGCCCCGAAGTCCGTCGCCCCCGACGGCTACAGCTGGATGAAGGACCCCGGCGGCTTCAGCTTCCTGCTGCCCAGCGGCGCGCAGACCTGGGTCCGTACGGTGGACAGCGGCCAGATCGACTACAGCCCGGACGCCAGGAAGCACTATCTGCGCTTCTCGGTGACGTCGGGGCAGACCGAGGCCCCGCTGGAGCACGCCGAGACCATGGAGAAGACGGTCGGGCAGTCGGCGGGCTACCAGCGGAAGCAGCTGGTGGAGAACACCTTCAAGGGCCACGACGGTGCCGTCTGGGAGTTCACCTACGACGCGGTGACCGGCCCCCGCCATGTGATCGAGCAGCTCTACCGCGACGACCAGGGCACGGAGTACGCCATCTACCTGTCCTACCCGGAGGAGGACTGGCAGACGGGCGAGCAGCGGTTCACCCAGATCCGCAACAGCTTCACCCCGGACGGCGGCTGACTTCAGCCGCCGTCCCCCGGGACCGATCGGCGTCACGCGCGTACGGTGGAAGGAAGGCCGGGTGCGGGCCCGCCCGCCCCGGTACCGCGTCGCCACGCGCTCCGGGAGGAGGCCGTCATGGCCGTCACGGACCGGCTGCCGCAGCAGCCCCAGCAGGTGGACGCAGTGGTTCTGGGCATGGGCCCGGGCGGTGAGGAGGTCGCCGGGCGCCTCGCCGACGCCGGCTGGGACGTGGTGGGCGTCGACGAGCGGCTGCTGGGCGGCGAGTGCCCCTACTGGGGGTGCATCCCGTCCAAGATCATGGTGCGGTCGGCCGATCTGGTCGCCGAGGGGCACCGCATCCCCGGAGTCGCCGGGACCGCCATGGTGCGTCCGGACTGGCGGCCGGTGGCCCGCCGGGTGCGGGGGGCCACCGACGACTGGAACGACAAGGTGGCCGTGGACCGCTTCGTCACCCGGGGCGGGCGCTTCCTGCGCGGCCAGGGCCGGCTGACCGCCCCGGACGAGGTCACGGTGGAGACGCCGGACGGCGCCGAGGCCGTGCTGCGTCCGCGCCGGGCCGTCGTCATCGCGGTCGGCTCGGAACCGGCAATCCCCCCGGTGCCGGGGCTGGCCGCCACCCCGTACTGGACCAACCGGGAGGCGATCGAGGCCGCCGACCTCCCGGAGTCGCTGCTGGTGCTGGGCGGTGGGACGGTCGGGCTGGAACTGGGCCAGGCGATGCAGCGCTTCGGCAGCGCGGTGACGGTGGTGGAGGTGGCACCCCGGCTGCTGGGGCAGGAGGAGCCGGAGGCCGACGAACTGCTCCGCCGGGTGCTCACCGATGACGGTCTGGAGGTCTACACCGGGGCCGAGCCCGCCGCCGCCTCCCACGACGGGAGCCGCTTCACCCTGGAGCTCGTACGCGGGGAGCGGCTGACCGCGGAACGGCTGCTGGTGGCCGCCGGACGGCGGGTGGACCTGGCGCGGTTCGGCGCCGGGGTGCTGGAGGTCGACGACACGGCGCCGGCCCTGGCGGTGGACCCCCGGATGAGGGTGCGCACCCCGCTGGCGGGCGGCCCCGGGGTCTGGGCGGTCGGCGATGTGACGGGCCATGGGGCGTTCACGCATATGGCGATGTACCAGGCGGATGTGGCGGTGCGGGCCATCCTCGGCGAGGGCGGCCCGCAGGCCGAGTACCACGCGGTGCCCAGGGTCACCTTCACCGACCCCGAGATCGGCGCGGTCGGACTGACGGAGGCTCAGGCCCGGCGGCGTGGACTGCAGGTGCGGATCGGGCACACCGATCTCTCCCGGAGTGTGCGCGGCTTCATCCACGGTCCGGGCGGTGAGGGGTTCGTCAAGCTGGTGGCGGACGCCGGTGCCGGGGTGCTGGTGGGGGGGACGGTCGCCGCTCCCTGCGGCGGGGAGGTCCTGGGTGCGCTCACCGTCGCCGTCCGGGCGAGGGTGCCGATCGCCGAGCTTGCCCGGACGATCTGGGCCTATCCGACCTTTCATCGCGCCCTCGGCGAGGCCTTGCGCGACCTGGGCTAGGGCTTGTCTGACGATTCGCGCCAGGCGGGAATCGTCAGACAAGCCCCAGGGACCGGGGTGCGCCGGGATTCCCGGCGGCGGACGGGTCTGCGGTGCCGGGTGCGGCCGCTCGCCGTGGGGGCCGGCGGCTCCCGTACGTCCGGCCGGTGCACGGACGGGTGCCCGAGATCGCGCCAGTGATTGCTGGCAGATTTTGCGAATTCCGGTTACCGACGGGTACCCAACCCGGCCCCGAGCGCCTACGCTTCGCGGCATGACGGAAACCACGGTGGACAGCCAGAACGCGCCCGAGCCGCGGAAGGCCGAGCCGGACACCGAGCCCGGGGGCAACCCCACCGCGCCCGGTGGCGGCCGTACGGTCGCCGACGTGGTCACCGCGGACCTGGCCGCCCGGCTCGCCAGGGGCGTCACGGCCGGTTCCGGAGCCACCCCGGCCCACACCAGGGCGCCGTTCACCGGTGAGGTGCTGGCCGAGCTCCCGCAGTCCACCCCGGCCGACGTCGAGGAGGCCTACCGCCGGGCCCGAGCCGCCCAGCGCGACTGGGCCGCCCTGCCGGTCCGCCGCCGCGCCGCCGTGCTGCTGCGCTTCCACGACCTGCTGCTGCGCCGTCAGGACGAGGTGCTGGACCTCGTCCAGGCCGAGACCGGCAAGGCCCGCATCCACGCCTTCGAGGAGGTGCTGGCGGTCGCCGGCGCCGCCCGCCACTACGGCCGGGCCGCCGCCGGGTACCTCAGGGACCGCCGTCGCGGCGGCGCCGTCCCCGTCCTCACCCACACCCTGGAGGCCCGCCGCCCCAAGGGCGTCATCGGCCAGGTCTCCCCCTGGAACTACCCGCTGGAGCTCTCCGTCGGCGACGCGCTCCCCGCCTTCGCGGCCGGCAACGCGGTGGTCAACAAGCCCGACACCCAGACCGCCCTCACCGCGCTCTGGGCCCGGGAACTCCTCGTCGAGGCCGGACTGCCGGCCGACCTCTGGCAGATCGTGATCGGTGACGGGCCGGTGGTCGGCCCCGCCGTGGTCGACGGCGCCGACTACGTCTCGTTCACCGGCTCCACCCGTACCGGCCGCGAGGTCGCCCAGCGGGCCGCCGCCCGCCTGGTCGGCGCCTCCCTGGAACTCGGCGGCAAGAACGCGCTGCTGGTGCTGGAGGACGCCGACCTCGACAAGGCCGCCGCAGGTGCCGTACGCGCCTGCTTCTCCTCCGCCGGGCAGCTCTGCATCTCCATCGAGCGCCTCTTCGTCCACCGGTCCGTCGCCGACGCCTTCCTGGAGCGCTTCGCCGCCCGGGTCTCGGCGATGCGGCTGGGCACCGGCCTCGCCTACGGCGCGGACATGGGCTCGCTGGTCTCCCAGCGGCAGCTGGACACCGTCACCCGCCATGTCGACGAGGCGGTCAAGAAGGGTGCGACGGTGCTCACCGGCGGCCGCCCCCGCCCCGACCTCGGCCCGCTGTTCTACGAGCCCACCGTGCTCGACGGCGTCGACGACACCATGGCCGTCTGCGCCGAGGAGACCTTCGGCCCGGTCGTCTCCGTGTACCGCTTCGACTCCGACGACGAGGCGGTCGAGCGGGCCAACGCCACCCCGTACGGCCTCAACTCCAGCGTCTGGACCCGCAACACCCGCCGTGGCCGCCAGGTGGCCGCCCGCCTGCGCACCGGCACCGTCAACGTCAACGAGGCCTATGCCGCCGCCTACGGCTCCAGCGCCGCACCGATGGGCGGCATGGGGGACTCCGGACTCGGCCGACGGCACGGCGCCGAGGGCATCCTCAAGTACACCGAGGCCCAGACCGTCGCCACCCAGCGGCTGCTTCCCATCGCGCCGTCGCTGGGCATGGATGACGCCGCCTTCGCCGCCTTCTTCACCCGCAGCCTCAAGGCGCTGAAGGCACTCCGGCTGAAGTAGCCCACCCGACCCGTCCCCGCGCCGTACCCACCACCACCCGCGCCACGCGGTTACGCAGCATGCCCGGAAGGAGCCCCTTCGATGACGAGCACCACCGAGGAGTTCGACCACGACGTGATCGTCGTCGGGTCGGGTTTCGGCGGATCGGTCGCCGCCCTGCGCCTGACTGAGAAGGGCTACCGGGTGGCCGTCCTGGAGGCCGGCCGCCGCTACGGAGCCGCCGACCTGCCGAAGAACTCCTGGGACCTGCGCAGCTATCTCTGGGCCCCCGCCCTCGGCCTCTACGGCATCCAGCGCATCCATCTGCTGCGCAATGTGCTCATCCTGGCCGGCGCGGGCGTCGGCGGAGGCTCGCTCAACTACGCCAACACCCTCTACGTCCCGCCCAAGGCGTTCTTCGAGGACCGCCAGTGGCAGCACATCACCGACTGGCAGGCGGAACTGGCGCCGTTCTACGACCAGGCGCAGCGGATGCTGGGTGTCCGGCTCAACCCGACCATCACCCCCTCCGACGTCCACCTGCGGGCGGCCGCGGAGAAGATGGGCGTCGGGGACACCTTCCACACCGCTCCGGTCGGTGTCTTCTTCGGCGACGGCGAGGACGCCGGCGGCGGCGCCAGGACCGAACCCGGCGCGGAGGCCGACGACCCGTACTTCGGCGGTGCCGGACCGCGCCGGCGGGCCTGCACCGAGTGCGGCGAGTGCATGACCGGCTGCCGCCACGGAGCCAAGAACATGCTCACCGAGAACTATCTCCACCTCGCCGAGCGCGGCGGCGCCGAGATCCACCCGCTGACCACCGTCACCAGGATCAGCGAGCACGGCGACGGCTACGCCGTGCAGGTCCGCCGGACCGACGCCCGCCGCGGTGGAGTGCGCACCCTGACCGCCCGCCGGGTGGTGGTCGCCGCCGGCACCTACGGCACCCAGTCGCTGCTGCACGGCCTGAAGGACGGCGGGCACCTGCCGCGGATCTCGGACCGGCTCGGTGAACTCACCCGTACCAACTCCGAGGCGCTGGTGGGGGCCCAGACCACCGACCGGCGCTACGGGCAGCGTGCCGACTTCACCAAGGGGGTGGCCATCACCTCGTCCATCCACCCGGACGAGAACACCCACATCGAGCCGGTGCGCTACGGCAAGGGCTCCAACTCCATGGGCTTTCTGTCCATCCTGCAGGTGCCCGGGGGCGGACGGGCGCCGCGCTGGCTCAGCTTCCTGGCCGCCTCGGTGCGGCACCCGGCCATGTTCGCCCGCTCGATGAGCAAGCGGCGCTGGTCGGAGCGGACCATCATCGGCCTGGTCATGCAGTCGCTGGACAACTCCATCACCGTGTCGGTCAAGCGCAAGGGCCTGGGCAAGGGCAAGCTGACGTCCCGTCAGGGGCACGGGGCCCCCAACCCGGGCTGGATCCCGGCCGCGGAGCAGGCGGCCCGGCTGATCGCCGCCGAGATCAACGGGTTCCCGGGGTCCACCGTGGGGGAGATCTTCGACATCCCGCTGACCGCCCACTTCATCGGCGGCTGCCCGATCGGCGACAGCCCGGAGACGGGCGTGGTCGACCCCTACCACCGCCTCTACGGCCACCCCGGCATCAGCGTGGTCGACGGCTCGGCGATCTCCGCCAACCTCGGGGTCAACCCCTCCCTCACCATCACCGCCCAGGCGGAGCGGGCCATGTCCATGTGGCCCAACAAGGGCGAGGCCGACCCCCGCCCCGCCCAGCAGGAGGCCTACCGCCGCGTCCCCGCGGTGGAGCCCGTCCGCCCGGCCGTCCCGGAGGACGCCTACGCCGCCCTGCGG
>NZ_LIQR01000551.1 GCF_001418575.1 Peterkaempfera griseoplana | reverse complement strand
GGGCGGGGGCGTGCGCGGCGGCCGGGCGGCGCGGGGTTACCCTCGGGGAGGCGGTGCCGAGTCCGGGCGTACCGCCCCGACCCCTGGCATGTGAGGCGAACGCGGTGAAGTCGAACCCCCTGCTGTCCTGGTACCGGGCGCTGGCCTATGCGACCGGCTGCATGTTGCTGCTGCTCTGCGGCTTCATGGTGGCCAAGTACGGCTTCGGTGTGGGGAAGAGCGCCACGTTCTTCGTCGCGCAGGCCCACGGAATCCTCTTCATGGGCTATGTCGTGGTGGCGTTCCTGCTCGGCCAGAAGCAGCGCTGGGGGCTGGTCAAGCAGCTGCTGATCCTGGTGGCGGGCACCATCCCGTTCTGCTCCTTCGTCGCCGAGCGCCGGGTGGTCCGCGAGGTACGCGGCGAGGCGGCCGGGAAGGCCGCACCCGCGCCCGTACGGGTCTGATCACTTCCCCCGGTGCGCTGCCCCCGGGCAGTGCGCCGGGGGATGCCCGTCGACAGATACTAGGACGTCCGAGTAAATTGGGGGGACATCCTGATATCGGTCTATGGGAGCGGGGTACGGCAGTGGACGACGAGGAGATCGAGGCGGGCCGAAGCCGCTGGCAGCAGCGGTACGACAGGGCGCGCAAGCGCGACGCGGACTTCACCACCCTCTCCGGCGACCCCGTCGACCCGGTCTACGGGCCGCCCGCAGGGGCGCCGGCGGCCGGGTTCGAGCGGATCGGCTGGCCCGGGGAGTACCCCTTCACCAGGGGTCTGCACCCCACCGGCTACCGGGGCCGGGCCTGGACGATCCGGCAGTTCGCAGGGTTCGGCAACGCCCGGCAGACCAATGAGCGCTACCGGATGATCCTGGACGCGGGCGGCGGCGGCCTCTCCGTGGCGTTCGACATGCCCACCCTGATGGGCCGCGACTCCGACGACCCGCGCTCGCTCGGCGAGGTCGGCCACTGCGGCGTCGCCATCGACTCCGCCGCCGACATGGAGGTCCTCTTCGACTCCATCCCGCTGGCCGAGGTCACCACCTCCATGACCATCTCCGGACCCGCCGTCCCGGTCTTCTGCATGTACCTGGTGGCGGCCGAGCGGCAGGGTGTGGACCCCGGCGTGCTCAACGGCACCCTGCAGACGGACATCTTCAAGGAGTACATCGCCCAGAAGGAGTGGCTCTTCTCCCCGGAGCCCCATCTGCGCCTGATCGGCGACCTGATGGAGTACTGCGCGGCGGGCATCCCCGCGTACAAGCCGCTCTCGGTCTCCGGCTACCACATCCGTGAGGCGGGCTCCACGGCCGCGCAGGAGCTGGCCTTCACCCTGGCCGACGGCTTCGGCTACGTGGAACTGGGCCTCTCCCGCGGCCTGGACGTGGACACCTTCGCCCCCGGGCTCTCCTTCTTCTTCGACGCCCATCTGGACTTCTTCGAGGAGATCGCCAAGTTCCGCGCCGCACGCCGGATCTGGGCCCGCTGGATGCGCGACGTCTACGGGGCGAGGACCGACAAGGCGCAGTGGCTCCGCTTCCACACCCAGACCGCAGGGGTGTCGCTCACCGCCCAGCAGCCGTACAACAACGTGGTGCGGACCGCCGTGGAGGCCCTCTCGGCGGTGCTCGGCGGGACCAACTCCCTGCACACCAACGCCCTCGACGAGACCCTGGCGCTGCCCTCCGCCCAGGCCGCCGAGATCGCCCTGCGCACCCAGCAGGTGCTGATGGAGGAGACCGGGGTGGCCAATGTGGCCGACCCGCTGGGCGGCTCCTGGTACGTGGAGGCGCTCACCGACCGCATCGAGGCCGAGGCCGAGGCGATCTTCGAGCGGATCCGCCGCATGGGCGAGCGCAACGGCGGGGCCGAGCACCCGGTGGGCCCGATGACCGCCGGCATTCTGCGCGGCATCGAGGACGGCTGGTTCGTGGGGGAGATCGCCGAGTCGGCGTTCCGCTACCAGCAGGCCCTGGAGAAGGGGGAGAAGCGCGTCGTCGGCGTCAACTGCCACACCTCCACGGTCACGTCGGAGCTGGAGATCCTGCGGGTCAGCCATGAGGTGGAGACCGAGCAGGTCCGGCTGCTGGCCGAGCGCAGGGCCGAGCGGGACGACGCCGCGGTCAAGGCGGGGCTCGCCGCGATGCTGGAGGCCGCACGGTCCGGGGCCAACATGGTGCCGCCGATGCTGGAGGCGGTGCGGGCCGAGGCGACCCTGGGCGAGATCTGCGACGCCCTGCGCGACGAGTGGGGCACCTACACCGAGCCTCCGGGCTTCTGAGCTCCGGTTCCTCACCGGTCCGCGGTCCCGTACGCCCTCGCGGGGTGTACGGGACCGCGGTCTGTCCGCTGCCGGGGGTGAAGGGGCGGTGGGGGGCGCGTACGGCCGGCGCGCAAGCCGTGGACAGGGCCGGTGCCGCAGGACCGTTGCCTGCGGGGGCGGGACGGCGGCGGGGTGCCGTCCGGCCCGGGGCCGCGCTGCGGCCTTGCGTGCGGAAGTCAGGGGCGCCCGGTGGAGAGGGCGGCGAGGGGGGCCAGGAGCAGGGTGGTGAACCGGCTGATCCACTCCTCGCAGGCGGGTTGCCCGCTGACCAGGATGCGGTGCTCCACGGCGCCGGCGATGGTGTCGAAGATGATGTCCACCTCCTGGTCCGCGGTCGCCTCGTCCACGTCCGGGGGGAGTTCGCCGCGGGCCTGGGCGTTGGCCCTGCCCTGGTGCACCAGCCGCTTCTGCGGGTCCACGATGGACTCCCTGATCCGCCCGCGCAGCAGCGGGTCACGAGTGCCCTCGGCGAACAGCGCCAGCATCGCGGCCTGGGTCTCGGGGCGGGAGAGCAGCGCGGCGAAACGCTGCACCACGGCCTCGATGTCCGCCCGCAGGCTTCCCAGGTCGGTCATCTCCAGATCGTCGAAGAGCACCGCGACGGCGTCCACCACCAGCTCGTTCTTGGAGGGCCAGCGCCGGTAGAGGGTGGTCTTGGCGACCCCCGCCCGCTGGGCGACATGGCTCATGGTGAGCCCGCCCCAGCCGAGTTCGGCGAGCAGGGAGCGGGTGGCCTCCAGAATGGCGTGGTCGGTGGCGGCGTTGCGTGGTCTGCCCTTGGCCCGGGCGGGGGCGTCCGTCGGTACGGCCACGAGCGGTCTCCTGGGTGGGGAGGGGCGCAGCTGCGTCGGTGCTGCCGGGCGAGGGTACCCGTACACCGGTGGCTCTCCGATACACGGTGACTGCCAGGAGTGAGGTGTCTCACGCCGCAGCCGGGCCTCGCGGTGTGTTCCGGGGAGCCCCGGACATATACGCTACGTCTGGTAGCGAAAAGAGCGGCAACCAGGGTGCGGGTGGGGACCCGCACCGAATGCACAGGGACGAGTGATCGCCCTCGCGGGTCCGTGGGAGACGGTCCTGTGGCGGGAGTGACACTCCGGGTGGGGCGCCCCGCAAGGGAGATGGCGTCCGCACCCCTTCGGACGGGGGAGGATAGAGCCATGCAGCCACGGAACATGTCCATGCGCGGCGTGGTCGACCTCGCCGCGGTGAAGGCGGCCGGAGACGCCGCCCAGAAGGCGGAGCAGGCGCGGGCCGAGCGGGCCCGCCAGGCGCTCCGCCGGCGCCGGTCTCCGTCGTCCTCGATGTCACGGAGGAGACCTTCGAGGCGGAGGTCGTCCAGCGCTCGGCCGAGGCTCCGGTCGTGGTCGACTTCTGGGCCGAGTGGTGCGGCCCCTGCAAGCAGCTGAGCCCCGTCCTGGAGCGGCTGGCGGAGGAGTACGCGGGCCGGTTCGTGCTGGCGAAGATCGATGTCGACGCCAACCAGATGCTGGCGGCGCAGTTCGGCATCCAGTCCATCCCCGCGGTGATGGCGGTGGTG
>NZ_LIQR01000550.1 GCF_001418575.1 Peterkaempfera griseoplana | reverse complement strand
CTGGACGCACTCCTCGCCCTGGGGGAGCGCCGGCCCGTCCCGGTGGTGCTCGACGGCTTCCCGCACCTGGTCCGCCAGTGCCCGGCGCTGCCGTCCGTGCTGCTCGACGCCTACGGCCGCCCGCACCCGCCGGCGCAGTCCAGCCGGACCCGGCTGCTGCTCTGCGGCAGCGCCCCCTCGGTGATGGGCAGGGTCTTCGGCCCCACCTCCCCGCTGCACGGGCTCGCCGGGCTCAGCCTCACCGTCCATCCGCTGGACTTCCGGCAGGCCGCCCGGCTCTGGGGCGCGGACGACCCCCGCCTCGCCGTGGAACTGCACGCCGTCCTCGGCGGCTCGGCCGCCTACCGCCACGACTACGTCTGCGACGACACCCCGTCGGGGCCCGGCGACCTGGACGGCTGGATCTGCCGGACCGTCCTCAACCCCCGGATGCCGCTCTTCCACGAGGCCGCCCACCGGATCGAGGAGGAGCCCGCCCTGCCCGACCGGCCCGTCTGCCACTCCACTCTCGCCGCGGTGGCCTCCGGTGCCGCCACCCGGGGCGAGATCGCCGAGCGGCTCGGCCTGCGGCTGGAGGACGTCACCCATGCGCTGGCCCAGCTCCGGGACTGCGGACTGCTGACCGCTGAACCGGACGCGTTCCACCCCCGCCGGGAGCGGCTGCGCATCACCGAACCGCTGCTCGCCTTCGAGTATGCGGTGCTGCGGCCGCACCGCTCCCAGCTGGAGCGGCAGCCCCCCGCCGAGGTCTGGCCGCAGCTGCGGCCGGTCTTCGACACGGCGGTCATGGAACCGCACTTCGCCCGGCTCTGCCGCGACTGGGCCCTCGGCTACGCGAGCACCTCGACCTTCCCCGGGATCGCCACCTCGGCCCTGCGGGGCACGGTCGCCGACCTCACCGTGGACGTCGCCGTCCGCGGCGAGGCCGGCGGCCGGCCCGCCGCCCTGCTCTCGGTGGGCACCGCCCGCTGGGCGGAGCCGCTGGACCTCCCCGACCTGGAGCGGCTGCGCCAGGTCCTGGAGATCCTCGCGGCCCGCGGCGAGGACACCTCCCGTACCGTCCTCGCCTGCTACGGGGCCGCCGGATTCAGCCCCGCGCTGCGTGCCGCCGGGTCACGGGACGAGGTGCTGCTGGTCGACCTCGACCGCCTCTACCGGGGCAGTTGACCGGGCGTCAGGCGAAGGCCGCCAGCGGTCCGTCCAGCGGTGCCCGAACGAGCCGGTTGGCGAAGGTGGAGAGGGTGTAGGTGCCGATGCCCAGCACCACGTCCAGGGCGTTGGACTCGGTCCAGCCCTGTGCCAGGAAGGCGTCCAGGGCCTCGTCGGGCACGGCGCCTGCGGTGGCCAGGGCCTCCAGGGTGAAGGCCCGTACGGCCTCCAGCCGAGGGTCGTCCAGCGGTCGCTGCCGCCGCAGGGCGTCGATCAGCTCCTCGTCGGCTCCCAGCTTCCGCAGCTTGGCGGTGTGCATGGCGACGCACACATGGCAGCCGTTCCGGGCGGCCATGACCATGATCACCACCTCCTGGGCGAGCGGCTCCAGACTGCTCGCCTCGAACAGGGCGCTGGCCTTGAGGAAGCCCTCCAGTAGCTGCGGCGAGGCGGCCATCCTGGCCACCCCCGCGGGCAGGTATCCCAGCCGCCGGGTGACCGCCTCCATCAGGCGGCGGGAGCCGTCGGGCGCGGAGTGGGCGGTGTGGTCGGTGAAGGAATGCTCGGACACGGGTTCCCCCTAGAATGGACAACGTGGTTGACCAAAACGTAAACCAGGTTGTCGATTCTGGCAACAGCCGTGCCCAGGGCGCCGGTTGGGAACTCCCACTGCTGCTGTTCGCCGGCTTCCGCTCGCTGATCGACGAACTCCACGCCGAGCTGGCCCGCCAGGGCCACCCCGAGGTGCGCCCCGCGTACGGCTTCGCCATGCAGGCCATCGGCCGCGGCTGCACCACCGCCACCGAACTCGGCCGCAGCCTCGGCATCTCCAAGCAGGCCGCCGGCAAGACCGTCGACCGCCTGGAGGCCCTCGGCTACGCGGAACGCGTCGACGACCCCGCCGACGCCCGGCGCAAACAGCTGCGGCTCACCGCGCGCGGCATCGACTCCCTGACCCGGTCCGCGGCGATCTTCGAGGAGCTCCAGGCCCGCTGGGCCCGTACCCTCGGCGCGGAGCGCCTGTTCGCGCTCAAGGCCGACCTGCGCACCATGAACCCCGCTGCCGGGTTCCCCCTCGACGTCCCCGGCTGGTTCGGTTCCTGAGCCCCGGGCGCGCGCCGGGACCGGCCGGCAGGGCCCCCGGGACCCCGCACGGCGTCGGCCCCCAGGACCGCGGACGGGTCCTGGGGGCCGACGCCGT
>NZ_LIQR01000055.1 GCF_001418575.1 Peterkaempfera griseoplana | reverse complement strand
TCGACGGCAGCGTCGGCATGCGGGCGGCCAACAGCAACATGGACGGCGGCGACGAGGGCTGGTACCGCGAGTACTGCGACAGGCTGGAGGAGTCCGCCAAGGAGGCCCAGGCCAAGGCGGGCTGAGCGGCGCGGGGAGGTGGGGCCCGCGTCGGTGGCGTCCATGGGTGGCCACCTCCCCGCCACCGCCGCAGGGAGCAGACGGGGGCACGGTGCCGCCCGCCGCCGGGGGCCGAATCGACCGGCGCCGTTGGTCCGCCGGTCCCTGGGTGCGACCTGCCGCGCCCGCGGACGCGACCGCCACGCCCCCTCAGGGCTTGACGCCGACCCCGCCGTACAGGGAGATCTCCCGCGCCTGCAACGGCGGCTCGCCGTCCGGACGCCAGAACGGCGCCTGCACCAACCCGGGCTCCACCCACTCCAGACCGGTGAAGAACTCCAGGACGTCCGCCCCGTCACGGGGCACAAAGGGAGCCGTCGCCCGGTCGTAGACCTGCCTGCCCTCCGCGACCGCCTGCTCCGACGCGAAGTCCGCCGTCGCGTGCGACAGAACCAGAGCCGATCCCGACGGCAGCGCCGACACCAACTCCCGCACGATGCCCGCGGGCTTCTCCTCGTCACGCAGGAAGTGCAGGATCGCGACCAGCATCAACGCCACCGGCCGCCCCAGGTCCAGGATCTTCCCCGCCTCCGCGAGCACCGAGGCGGGGTCCCTGAGGTCCCCCAGCACCACCTGGGTCCGCTGTCCCTCGTCGCCGTGCGCGAGGAGCGCCCTGGCGTGGGTGAGGACGATGGGGTCGTTGTCGACGTAGAGCACCCGGGCGTCGGAGGCGACCTCGTGGGCGACCGCGTTGGTGTTGCCCTGGGTGGGGATGCCGGTACCCACGTCGAGGAACTGACGGATGCCCAGGTCCTGGGCGGCGAAGCGCACCGCCCGGCCGAGGAAGTCACGGTTCGCCCGCGCCGTGGCCCGGGACGGCGGGTACGCCCTGATGACCGCCTCCGCCGCGGCGCGGTCCGCCGGGAAGTTGTCCTTGCCGCCCAGGTAGTAGTCGTACATACGGGCCGGGTGCGGCACATCGGTCCGCAGCTCGTGCGCCGTCCGCTCGTCCCACTCCCGCCATCCCGGATCTCCGGACATCGCGCGCCCCTCCACTCCCGAACGGTCCCGGCCTGAGCGTAGCGCCGCGCCCCCGGCGTACGCCCCCTCTCCGGCGCTTTCGCCTCACCACCCCGCCGGGCTCCGGAAACCCGGTCCGCACGCCGGGTCCGACGCCCGGACCCGCCGGTGCGAGCCGCGCCGTGGAAGCCCCCGACGCCGGGCGCGCGCCGAACCCGCGGGGCATCTGCGGACCTGCCGGGTTGAACCGCGAGGGGAGCAGGCAAAATTCACCTGTCGTAAGTCGCATCTCCCGGAGGATCACTCATGATCACGCTCACCAAGGAAGACGGCCCCGCGGATCTGGGCGGGGTGACCCACCTGTCCATCGGGGTCTCCTGGGACCCCACCGCCGGGAGCAGCGGCGGCCTGATGGGGAAGATCCGGCGGAAGAGCGGCACCGACCTCGACCTGATCGCCATCGCGATGCAGGGCGCAGACCCGGTGCGCCTGGCCGGGCTGGACTCCCTGGACCCGCTGGGCAACGGCGCGCTGGTGCACAGCGGCGACAACCAGACCGGCCACGGCGACGGCGACGACGAGACGGTGACCGTCGAGTTCGCCCGGGTGCCGGCCAACATCACCTCCATCGTCTTCATCGCTGCCGCGTTCAAGAGAGGCAGCAGCTTCCAGAAGGCGCGGAACGTCAGCTTCAAGGTGTACGACGCCACCGGTGGAACCTCCCAGCAGGTCGCCGACATCTGGCCGAGCCTGCTCAGCACCGACAACGGCTGTGCGGTGGCCAAGGCGATACGCACGGGCGGGGAGTGGAAGCTCCAGGTGATCAACGAGACCGGAAAGATCAAGCAGGGCGAGGAGACCGCCCTGATGCGCTTCGCCGTGAGCAAGTAGCGCCCGCCGGCCCGGTCGGCCGCCCGGGACTGGGGCCTGACCGGGCCGGAGCGCAGCCCCGCGGCGGGGCCCGGCCCGGCCTTGCGACGGCCGGTGCGGTCGTCGGCGCGGGTGGCGGCCGCACCGGAGCGGACGTTCGCGCCGGGACCGTACGGCCGCTGCCGGTGACCGTCTAGGGTGGTGCCGTGATCGGTGCCGATGACGTCCGGCGTATCGCGCTGTCCTTCCCGGAGACGGTGGAGAAGGAAGCGTGGAGCATGCCCACGTTCCGTGTCGCGGGGAGGATGTTCGTCACCCTGCCCGACGACGAGACCTCGTTCGCCGTGCGGTGTCCAAGGCACGAGCGGACCGAACTGATCGCGGCGGAGCCGCAGAAGTTCTGGGTCCCGCCGCACGAGGCAGGGTCCGCCTGGGTCCGGGTGCGGATCGGGGCGCTGGAGGGCGTGGAGGAGATGTACGACATCCTCGTCGACTCCTGGAAGCAGGCCGCGCCCGACCATCTGCTGGCCTCCGCACCTTCCGCGCAGGACGCGGCCCGGCCGGGCGGCGTCGCCGACCAGGGCTGACAACCTCCCGCAGGCGGCGCGGCCCGGCCCGGCACCGCCGGCCCGGGGCCGCCCGTCGCGGCAGGACCCGGGCCGTGCCACCTCCGGCCGGGGCCCGGGCCCGGTGCCTCCGACCGGCCGGTCAGGCGTGGTCGACCAGTTGGGCGTGTCCCCGTTCGCGGGCGCAGTGCGCGCAGCAGAAGAACTGCCCGTCCGACTGCAGACCGTGACCGAGGATGCGGCACTGACAGTTGTCGCACACCGGGGCCATCCGCTGGGCCGCGCACTCGAAGCTGTCGAAGACGTGGACCGCCCCCGCAGCATGGACCTCGAAGGTCATGTCGTAGTCGTTGTTGCAGACCTCGCACACCGCCATGAACGCCCACTCCTCGTCATACGCACTGGTGTCCCGCGCCCTTTCGGCGCGGTGCAGCAGGGAGCAGTTCCACGGTCGCGGGTGCTGATGCCCGCTGCGCCCGGAATCACCCGGTCGACCGAGCGGCGCCCGACTCCCGTCTCGGGCTTCGCGCCTCCACGCCGCTCCGGGAGGTCACCGCCACGCCGTGCGGGCAGCCCGGCGACGGCTAGGAGTCGTCCCTGGACAGGTCCAGGGCCAGCTGCTGCAGGATCGCCTCGGTCGGCGCCGTCGGCCCGGTCTCGTCGTAGGCGTCCGCAACCACGTCGAAGGCGTGGATGAATCCACTGACAAGCGCGCCGAGTGGGTCGGAGAGCTGTTCGAGCACGGAGAGCCCGATGAGTGCCGGGTCCCGGGTCACGGGAACCGTGAACTGGGTGGGGATCACCTCACTCAGCAGGTCGGAGACATAGCCAGCCTCCACCCCGCTGCGCACCGCGGTGAGCGCCGCGATGGCCTTGAGCTTGATTTCGTTCTCGTTCACGCTTCGAGCCTAGGCGCTGACGGTGCGCACGGGCACCGGCCGGGAGCGGCGGGCCGCCGCCCGCCGCCGGTGCCCGGGGGATGCGGAGTCGGAGGGCGGCTTCCGCCGAGCCGTCCCCGGAGTGTTCCCGCCGTGGGGGCGCCCGGGGCGTCCGACGGTGCACCGCCCGGGGCGGATGTCCACCGCGACAAGTGGCTTTATCCGTTTTCATCCAGGACGGAGGGGTAGTTCGGCTTCTGTCAGCAGCGGCCCGGCGACTCGGAGCGGGACCGGCCGAGTCCGCGCAGCGGGGAGGGGACCGGAGTCCTGCAGGAAGGGAGCCCGACGATGACGCGACCGGTGGGTATCGACCTGGGCACGACCAACTCGGTGGTCTGCGTACTGGAGGGCGGCGAACCCTCGGTGATCGCCAACACCGAGGGTTCGCGCACGACCCCGTCGGTGGTCGCCTTCGCCAAGGACGGCGAGGTGCTGGTCGGTGAGATCGCCAAGCGGCAGGCGGTGACCAACGTCGAACGTACGGCGCGGTCGGTCAAGCGCCACATGGGCGAGGCCGACTGGCGGTTCCCCGAGAGGGGAACGGTCGACGGCAGGCGGCTCACGGCCCAGGAGATCTCCGCCCGGGTGCTGCAGAAGCTCAAGCGGGACGCGGAGGCGTACCTGGGTGAGGACGTGACCGACGCTGTGATCACCGTGCCGGCCTACTTCGACGACGCCCAGCGCACCGCCACCAAGGAGGCCGGCGAGATCGCCGGACTCAATGTGCTGCGGATCATCAACGAGCCCACCGCGGCCGCGCTGGCGTACGGCCTGGACAAGGAGAACGACCAGACGATCCTGGTCTTCGACCTCGGCGGCGGCACCTTCGACGTGTCGCTGCTGGAGATCGGCGAGGGAGTGGTGGAGGTCAGGGCGACCGCCGGTGACACCCATCTGGGCGGGGACGACTGGGACCAGCGGATCGTCGACCACCTGGTGCAGCAGTTCAAGAACGGCTACGGGGTCGACCTTTCCAAGGACAAGATGGCGGCGCAGCGGCTGCGGGAGGCCGCCGAGCGGGCGAAGGTCGAGCTGTCCGCCGCGACCGAGACCACGATCAACCTGCCCTACATCAGCGCCTCGCCGGACGGCCCGCTCCATCTGGACGAGAAGCTCACCCGGGCCCAGTTCCAGCAGCTCACCGATGATCTGCTGCAACGGTGCGCGGCGCCGTTCCACCAGGCGGTCAAGGACGCCGGCATCAAGGTGCCCGACATCGACCATGTGATCCTGGTCGGCGGTTCGACCCGGATGCCCGCCGTGGCGGACCTGGTGCGCGAGCTGACCGGCGGCAAGGAGCCCAACAAGGGCGTCAACCCGGACGAGGTCGTCGCCATCGGCGCCGCCCTGCAGGCCGGTGTGCTCAAGGGTGAGGTCAAGGACGTCCTGCTGCTGGACGTCACCCCGCTGTCCCTCGGTATCGAGACCAAGGGCGGCATCATGACCAGGCTGATCGAGCGCAACACCACGATCCCGACCAAGCGCTCCGAGGTGTTCACCACGGCGGACGACAACCAGCCGTCGGTGCAGATCCAGGTCTACCAGGGTGAGCGCGAGATGGCGGCCTCCAACAAGAAGCTCGGGGTGTTCGAGCTGACCGGTCTGCCGCCGGCGCCCCGCGGCGTCCCGCAGATCGAGGTCGCCTTCGACATCGACGCCAACGGCATCATGCACGTCGGAGCCAAGGACCTCGGCACCGGCAAGGAGCAGCGGATGACCATCACCGGTGGCTCCGCGCTGCCGAAGGACGACATCGACCGCATGATGCGCGAGGCCGAGCAGTACGCGGAGGAGGACCACCGGCGCCGCGAGGCCGCCGAGACCCGCAACCAGGCCGAGCAGCTCGTCCACAGCACGGAGAGGCTGCTGCGGGACAATCCGGAGAAGGTGCCGGGCGATGTGAGGTCCGAGGTCCAGGCTGCGATCGCCGACCTCAAGGAGAAGCTCAAGGGCGAGGACAGCGCCGCCGTCCGCGACGCCACCGAGCGTGCCGCCGCGGTGGCGCAGAAGATCGGCCAGGCGATGTACGCCCAGTCCCAGGCCGCGGGCGGCCCCGGCCCCTCCGGGTCTGCCGCCGGTGGCGCCCCCTCCGCGGGCGCGCCCGGCGGAAAGGACGAGGAGGTCGTCGACGCGGAGATCGTCGACGACGACGGGCGGGCGAGCGGCTGAGGCGGCCGGCCGCGCCCTCGTCACCGGCCGGGCGGCCACGGCCGCGCCCTTCCCCGGCGCTCCCGGCCGAGGGGCGCCGTCCGCCGCCCTCCTCCAGACTCGGCCCCGGAAACGGCGTCTCCCAGCTCACCCGCACGGAGTGGCCCGGCATCCCGCCCGCACCCGCACCCTGTCGAACCGCACCCCGTCGAACCCAGGAGGACGGCCATGCCCGGACGTACGACCCGGCTGCGGCAGCTGCTCAGCGCCCCGGAGATCCTGGTGGCTCCGGGGGCCTATGACGGAACCGGGGCCCGGCTGGTGGAACAGCTCGGCTTCCAGGCGGTCTACCTCAGCGGATTCGGGACGGCCGCCAGCATCCTGGGGCAGCCCGACGTGGGGTATCTGTCGCAGACGCAGATGGTGGAGCGGGTCACGGCCCTGGCCGACGTCGTGGACCTGCCGTTGATCGCCGACGCGGACACCGGCTTCGGCAACCCGCTCAACGTCCGCCGCGCGGTCAGGGCCTACGAACGGGCCGGGGCCGCCGCGCTGCACATCGAGGACCAGACCTTCCCCAAGCGCTGCGGGCACATGCTGGGGCGCGAGGTCGTTCCCGTCCACGAGATGGTCCAGAAGATCAGGGCGGCGGTGGACGCGCGGCAGGACCCCGACTTCGTGATCATCGCCCGTACCGACGCGCGGACCGCGCACGGGCTGGACGAGGCGATCGACCGGGGCGCCGCGTACCACGAGGCCGGCGCCGACGTGCTGTTCGTGGAGTCGCCCGAGAACGAGGCGGAGATGCGGCGGATCTGCGAGGCGTTCCGCGGCATCGTCCC
This sequence comes from Peterkaempfera griseoplana, assembly GCF_001418575.1. GTDB lineage: Bacteria > Actinomycetota > Actinomycetes > Streptomycetales > Streptomycetaceae > Peterkaempfera > Peterkaempfera griseoplana. Next base: position 12,348 of record NZ_LIQR01000055.1, on the reverse strand, counting down.
CCTCCTCAGCAACCAGGTGGAGGGCGGCCGGACGCCGACCCCCGGCACCGGCGTCCTCCAGGAGATGGGGTACGCCCTGGCGATCTTCCCGGTGGGGACGGCGTTCGCGGCGGCCAAGGGGATGCGGGACTACCTGGAGGTGCTGGCGGCGGCGGGCGACACCCGGGGTGCGCTCGGGAACCTGATCCAGTTCGGGGAGTTCACCGGGCTGATCGGTCTCGGTGAGCACACCGGACTGGAGCAGCGCTACCGGTAGGCGCCCGCCGCCGGGATCACTGCTCGCGCAGGTCGGCGATGCGGCGGATCTTGCCGGTGGAGCGCTTCAGGGTGTCGGGTTCGACGATCTCGACCTCGACGGTGACGCCGACGCCGTCCTTGACCCCACGGGCGATCCGGGCGGCGGCCGCGTCCCGGTCCCCGGGGGTGGCGCCGGTGCGGGCCTCGACGCGCACGGTCATGTGGTCCATCCGGCCGCGGCGGGTGAGCTGCAGCTGGAAGTGGGGGGCGACGCCTGGGGCGCGCAGCACGATCTCCTCGATCTGGGAGGGGAAGACGTTCACCCCGCGCAGGATGATCATGTCGTCGGAGCGTCCGGTGACCTTCTCCATCCGCCGGAACCCGGGACGGGCGGTGCCGGGCAGCAGACGGGTCAGGTCGCGGGTCCGGTAGCGGATGATCGGCAGGGCCTCCTTGGTCAGCGAGGTGAACACCAGCTCGCCGGCCTCGCCGTCGGCCATGGTCTCGCCGGTGACCGGGTCCACCACCTCCGGGTAGAAGTGGTCCTCCCAGATGTGCAGGCCGTCCTTGCTCTCCGCGCACTCCGCGGCGACGCCGGGGCCGATCACCTCGGACAGGCCGTAGATGTCGACGGCGTGGATGTCCATGCGGTCCTCGATCTCCCGGCGCATCCCCTCGGTCCACGGCTCGGCGCCGAAGATGCCGACCCGGAGCGAGCTGGTGCGGGGGTCGACGCCCTGGCGCTCGAACTCGTCGAGCAGGGTGAGCATGTAGGAGGGGGTGACCATGATGATCTCGGGCTGGAAGTCCTGGATGATCTGCACCTGGCGGGCGGTCATGCCCCCGGAGGCGGGGATGACGGTGCATCCGGCCCGCTCGGCGCCGTAGTGGGCGCCCAGGCCGCCGGTGAAGAGGCCGTAGCCGTAGCTGATGTGCACCTTGTGGCCCGGGCGTCCGCCGGCGGCACGGATGGAGCGCGCGACCATGTCCGCCCACATCGACAGGTCGTTCTCGGTGTAGCCGACCACGGTGGGGCGTCCGGTGGTGCCGCTGGAGGCGTGGACGCGGCGCACCTGGCTCATGGGGACGGCGAACATGCCGAAGGGGTAGGTGTCGCGCAGGTCGGCCTTGGTGGTGAAGGGGAACCGGGCGAGGTCGTCCAGGGTCCTGCAGTCGTCGGGCTTGACCCCGGCCTCATCGAACTTCGTGCGGTAGAGCTCGACGTTCTCGTACGCGTGCCGCAGGGTGGAGCGCAGCCGGTCGAGCTGGAGGTCCTGCAGCTCGGCCCGGGTCATCCGCTCGCCGGCGTCGAGCAGCTCCTGGGGGATCGGCGTTCCCAGGCGCGCTGCACGTGCCGTCGGCTTGCTGGTCATCGCGTCTCCTTGGTGCTTCGGATGCTGCGGCTGCGGCCACGGAACTCGGCGATCACCTCGTCGCCCCGCAGCACGGTCACGTCGTAGATGCCGCTCCGGCCGAACCTGGTGCGCTCATGGGCGCGGGCCACCAGGACGTCGCCCTCGTGCGCCGGGGCGACGAAGGTGATGTCGGCTCCGGCTGCGACGGTCACGGGGCCGTCGCTGTTGCAGGCACAGGCGAAGGCGGTGTCGGCGAAGAGGAACAGATAACCGCCGTGAGCGGTTCCGTGCCCGTTCACCATGGCGGGGGCCACGGTCATCCGGAGCACGGCCGTGCCGTGTCCGGCTTCGAGCAGCTCGATGCCGAGCGCCCGGGAGGCCTCGTCCGCAGCGAACATCGCTGCTGCGGGACCGGGCGCTGTGTCAGTGGGATGTGTCACCGATTCGACCACCTTGTGAACCGACCGAACATTCGGTTACCTTGCGGCAAGGCCAAGTAATTCAGCCGCCGACCTGCATGTCAAGAGGTGGAACGGATGTCAGAGATCGCCCCGGAGTGCCCCGACTTCTTCCTCAGGCACCGTGTGCTCCTGGAACAGGCCGTCACCGCCGCCATGAGCCGCGACCACTGGACGCGGTACCCGGAGTCGCCCAGTACCTCGGTCTACGGCGCCGACGCCCCCAAGCAGGGTGAGGCGGTCTTCCAGGAGCAGCTCGGAGCGCCCTTCGAGCTGCCCGGCCACCCGGGCGGCACAGCGGTGCCCGCCACCGAGACCTCGCCCTACGGCTTCCCCCTGGGCATCACCTACCCCCGGGTCGCCCCGGACGAGGCGGTGACCGCGGCCAGGGCCGCCACCGCGACCTGGCGCGCCGCAGGCCCGGACACCCGTGCCGGAGTCGCCGCCGAGATCCTGGCCCGGCTGAACGCGGCCTCCTTCGAGCTCGCCCACGCGGTGCAGCACACCACCGGCCAGGCCTTCGTCATGGCCTTCCAGGCCGGCGGCCCGCACGCCCAGGACCGCGGCCTCGAGGCGGTCGCCTACGCCTGGGCCGAGCAGAAGCGGCACCCGGGCACCGCCCGCTGGACCAAGCCGCAGCGCAAGGGCGGCCCGCTGGCGCTGGACAAGACCTTCACCCCGGTCGGGCGCGGTGTGTCACTGCTGATCGCCTGCAACACCTTCCCCACCTGGAACGGCTACCCCGGGCTGTTCGCCAGCCTCGTCACCGGTAATCCTGTGATCGTGAAGCCCCACCCCGCGGCGGTGCTGCCGCTTGCGATCACCGTGCGGACCGCCCGCCAGGTGCTGGCCGAGGCCGGGTTCGACCCCAACCTGGTGATCCTCGCCGCGGAGGGCCCCGGCGACCGTACGGCCGCCGCGCTGGCCCTCCACCCGGACGTCCGCATCATCGACTTCACCGGGTCCACCGAGTTCGGCGACTGGCTGGAGGCCAACGCCCGGCAGGCCGTCGTCCACACCGAGAAGGCCGGCCTCAACACGGTCGTCCTGGACTCCACCGCCGACTACCGCGGACTGCTGGGCAACCTGGCCTTCTCGCTCGCCCTGTACAGCGGCCAGATGTGCACCACCCCGCAGAACCTGCTGATCCCCCGCGAGGGCATCACCACCGACCAGGGGGTGCGGAGCGCCGACGAGTTCGCCGCCGACCTCGCCGCCGCCCTGGACCGGCTGCTCGGCGACCCGGCCCGGGCGGCCGGCACCCTGGGCGCGATCGTCAACGACGGCGTGCTCAAGCGGCTGGAGCAGGCAGCGGGCCTGGGCCGCACGGTCCGGCCGTCGGCACCGGTCGAGCACCCGGAGTACCCGGCGGCGGTCGTCCGCACCCCGCTGGTGGTGCGCCTGGACGCCGAGGCGGACCGGGAGGCGTACACCCGCGAGTGGTTTGGGCCGGTCTCGTTCGTCATCGGCACCGACTCGACCGAGCACAGCCTGGAGATCTTCCGCAGTACGGTGCGGGAGCACGGCGCACTCACCGCCGCGGTCCACTCCACCAGCGAGGCGGTGCTGGCCGCGGCCGAGGCGGCGGCCCTGGACGCCGGTGTGCACCTCTCGGAGAACCTCACCGGCGGGGTGTTCGTCAACCAGTCGGCCGCCTTCAGCGACTTCCACGGCAGTGCCGCCAACCCGGCGGCCAGCGCCACCCTGTCCGACCCCGCGTTCGTCACCGGCCGCTTCGCGACCCTCCAGTCGCGCCGGCCCGTCCCCACCGAGGAGACCCCCCATGCCTGACGAGGTCTACCTGATCGACGGAGCCCGCACCCCCCAGGGCCGCTACGGCGGCGCGCTGGCCTCCGTACGCCCCGACGACCTGGCCGCCCTGGTGGTGGGGGAGGCCGTGCGGCGGGCCGGGATCCCCGGGGAAGCGGTGGACGAGGTGATCCTCGGCGCCGCCAACCAGGCCGGTGAGGACAACCGCGACGTCGCCCGGATGGCGGTGCTGCTGGCCGGGCTGCCGCACACCGTCCCCGGCTACACCGTCAACCGGCTCTGCGCCTCCGGTCTCACCGCGGTCGCCTCCGCCGCCCAGGCGATCCGCGCCGGCGAGGCCGAGCTGGTCGTCGCCGGCGGTGTGGAGTCGATGACCCGGGCGCCCTGGGTGATGGAGAAGCCGGGCACCCCCTGGGCCAAGCCCGGCGAGGTGCACGACACCTCGCTCGGCTGGCGCTTCACCAACCCCCGCTTCGCCGCCGCCGACCGGGCGGTCCCCGCCGGATCCGGCCCCGAGACGGTCAAGCTCACCCTGTCGATGGGGGAGACCGCGGAGGAGGTCGCCGCGCTGGACGGCATCACCCGGGCCGAGTCCGACGCCTTCGCGCTCCGCAGCCACCAGCGGGCCCTCGCGGCCCAGCAGGCGGGCCGCTTCGACGCCGAGATCGTGCCGGTGCCGGTGAAGGACGGCGAGGTCACCCGGGACGAGGGCCCGCGCCCCTCCACCACGCTGGAGAAGCTCGGCACCCTGCGGACCATCTTCCGCAAGGACGGCATCGTCACCGCCGGTTCCTCCTCGCCGCTCTCCGACGGCGCGGCGGCCCTGGTGGTGGCGAGCGCCGCGGCGGTGGAGCGGTACGGCCTGAACCCCAGGGCCCGGATCGTCACCTCCGCCTCGGCCGGCGTCCAGCCCAACCTCATGGGCCTCGGCCCGGTGCCCGCGACAGAGAAGGCCCTCGCCCGGGCCGGCCGGCAGATCGCCGACCTGGACGCGGTCGAGCTCAACGAGGCCTTCGCCGCCCAGGCCCTGGGCGTCATCCGGCGCCTGAAGCTGGACGAGGAGAAGGTCAACGCTGACGGCGGCGCCATCGCGCTGGGCCATCCGCTGGGCTGCTCCGGCGCACGCATCCTGCTGACCCTGATGGGGCGGCTGGAGCGGGAGAACGGACGCCGCGGCCTCGCCACGCTCTGCGTGGGCGTCGGCCAGGGCGTCGCCATGCTGGTGGAGAGGGTCTGACCATGGCGTACGAGACGCTGCGGGTCGAGGAGCGTGCGGACCGGGTCGTGGTGACCCTGCACCGTCCGGAGGCGCGCAACGCCATCAGCGGGCTGATGATCAGGGAGCTGCACTCGGTCTGCGACCTGCTGGAACGCGAGCCCAGGCTGCTGCTGCTCACCGGCCACGGCGGGGTGTTCGCGGGCGGCGCGGACATCGCGGAACTGCTGCAGCGGGGCCGGGACGAGGCCCTCCAGGGCATCAACAGCCGGCTGTTCGAGCGGGTCCGCCGGCTGCCGATGCCGACCGTGGCCGCCGTCGACGGCTGGGCGCTCGGCGGCGGCGCGGAACTGTCGTACGCCTGCGACATCCGCATCGCCGGGCCGGACGCGGTCTTCGGCAACCCCGAGCCCGGACTCGGCATCCTCGCCGCGGCGGGCGCCTGCTGGCGGCTGCCAGAGCTGGTCGGGGAGTCGGTCGCCAAGCAGGTGCTGCTCGCCGGCCGCAACCTCGACGCGCAGGCGGCGCTGGCCGCAGGCCTGGTCATCGACGTCGTACCGGCGGAGAAGCTGCTGGACGAGGCGCACGCCCTGCTCGACCGGATGGCGCGCTCCTCGGCCACGGCGCTGCGGCTGACCAAGCTCGTCGTCGACAACCCGGGCGCGCACCCGGTGGCCGACGACCTGGCCCAGGCCGTGCTGTTCGAGGGGCAGGACAAGAAGGACCGGATGACCCGGTTCCTGGAGAAGAGGGGCCTGGAGAAGAGGGGCCTGGAGAAGGGGAACAAGGCATGAGCAGCGCACCCGGGATCGTCGGAGTGATCGGCGGCGGCACCATGGGCGCCGGGATCGCCCAGTCCTTCGCCACCGTCGGCTCGTCCGTCGTCGTGGTCGAGAGCGGCGCCGAGGCCGCTGCCGCCGCGCTGGACCGGATCGCCACCGGCCTCCAGCGGGCCGCCGAGCGGGGCAAACTCACCGAGCCGGCGGAGGCGGTGCTCGGCCGGGTCGAAACGGTCCCCTCGGTGGACGGTCTGCCGGCCGACGCCGACCTGGTCGTCGAGGCCGTACCCGAGGACCCGGCCCTCAAGGCCCGGCTGCTCACCGCGGCGGAGCAGGCCGTGGGGGAGCGGACGGTGCTGGCCAGCAACACCAGCTCGCTGTCGGTCGGCGAGCTGGCCGCGGCCCTCACCCGCCCGGGCCGGTTCCTCGGGATGCACTTCTTCAACCCGGTGCCCGCCTCCGCGCTGGTCGAGCTGGTCGTCGCGCCGGACACCGCCGACGAGACCCTCAAGGCCGCGCTGGACTGGACGCACGCACTGGGCAAGCAGGACGTGGTGGTCAGGGACTCCCCGGGCTTCGCCAGCAGCCGCCTCGGCCTGGCCCTCGGCCTGGAGGCGATCCGCATGGTCGAGGAGGGCGTCGCCGAGCCGGCGGCCATCGACGCCGCCATGACCCTCGGCTACAAGCACCCGATGGGACCGCTGCGGCTGACCGACCTGGTCGGCCTGGACGTCCGGCTGGCCATCGCCGAATACCTGCACGCCACCCTGGGCGAGCGCTTCGCCCCGCCGCGGCTGCTGCGGGAGAAGGTCGCCCGCGGCGAACTCGGCCGCAAGACCGGGCAGGGGTTCTATCCCTGGCCGTGAGCGGTGTCCCCGGCGGGGTCCGCCCCGGCATCGGCCGCGCCCCGCAAGGCGGCGCGGCGGTGCAGGCGTTCCCCGTCCGCCGGGAGCCGCCCTTTCCGGGCGGGTAAGGCCGCGGCAGGTCTTGCCAAGAGGGTGCAGGATCGCGCAGACTCAAGTACCGACCGAATGGTCGGTTGGCAGAAGGGGTGCTACGGATGACCACCACGACACACCGTCCGGCCACGGCTGGTGCCGACCCGCAGCTCCAGGAGCACTTCGACGCCACCATCGGCGCCGACCAGCGGATCGAGCCCCGCGACTGGATGCCGGACGCCTACCGCAACACGCTGATCCGCCAGATCGCCCAGCACGCCCACTCGGAGATCATCGGCATGCAGCCCGAGGGCGAGTGGATCACCCGTGCCCCCTCGCTGCGCCGCAAGGCCACCCTGTTCGCCAAGGTCCAGGACGAGGCCGGCCACGGCCTCTACCTCTACTCCGCAGCCGAGACCCTCGGCGCCGACCGTGACGAACTCACCGAGAAGCTGATCACCGGGCGGCAGAAGTACTCCTCGATCTTCAACTACCCGACGCTGTCGTTCGCCGACGTCGGCGTGATCGGCTGGTTCGTCGACGGCGCCGCGATCTGCAACCAGGTGCCGCTGTGCCGCACCTCCTACGGCCCGTACGCCCGGGCCATGGTGCGGGTCTGCAAGGAGGAGTCCTTCCACCAGCGGCAGGGTTACGAGCTCCTGCTGACCATGATGCGCGGCACCCCCTCCCAGCGGGAGATGGTGCAGGACGCGGTGAACCGCTGGTGGTGGCCGTCGCTGATGATGTTCGGCCCGCCGGACGACAACTCGCCCAACTCCGCGCAGTCCATGGCCTGGAAGATCAAGCGCCACGGCAACGACGAACTGCGCCAGCGGTTCGTCGACATGACCGTGCCGCAGGCCGAGAAGCTCGGGGTCACCCTGCCCGACCCGGAGCTGCGCTGGAACGCCGACCGCGGCCACCACGACTTCGGCACCCCCGACTGGGACGAGCTGCGCCGCGTCATCACCGGGGACGGACCGTGCAACACCGAGCGGGTCGCCCGCCGCCGGGCGGCCCACGAAGAGGGCGCCTGGGTACGGGAGGCCGCAGCCGCGCACGCGGCCAAGCAGGCCGCCCGCGAGGATGCCGCCCGCAGGAACGCCGCGCTCGGCAACGCCGCGCTCAGCCACAAGGACGGAGAGACAGCATGAGTGGGAGCCGCAGCGCATGGCCGCTGTACGAGGTCTTCGTACGCGGCAGGCGGGGCCTGAACCACGTCCACGTGGGGTCGCTGCGCGCTGCCGACCAGCGGATGGCGCTCACCCACGCCCGGGACCTGTACACCCGGCGCAACGAGGGCGTGAGCATCTGGGTGGTGCGGGCGGAGGACATCGGCGCCTCCACGCCGGACGAGAAGGACCCGTTCTTCGAACCCAGCGCGGACAAGGTCTACCGCCACCCCACCTTCTACGACATCCCCGACGACGTCCCGCACATCTAGGAGCACGCCATGAACGAGCGCAGCGAGCCCGTGGGGGAGGGGCACATGAGTGACGACCACGCGCACCTCTCCCTGGCCGTGGCCGAGGCCGACGGCGATGCCCGCTGGGCGTTCGGCACCGGGTTCACCGACCCGCTGCACGGCGTGGACACCGCCGTACCGCCGACCGTGCAGGCCCCGGCCCTGGCCGCGTACTGCCTGGCCCTCGGCGACGACGCCCTGGTGTCCGCCCAGCGGCTGGGGGAGTGGTGCACCCGCGCCCCGGAGCTGGAGGAGGAGGTCGCCCTGGCCAACATCGGCCTCGACCTGCTCGGCCAGGCGCGGCTGCTCTACACCAGGGCCGGCCAGGCCGAGGGAGGCGGCCGCAGCGAGGACGACCTCGCCTACTTCCGCGACCCGTCGGAGTTCCGCAACGTCCGGCTCGCCGAACTGCCCAACGGTGACTTCGCCTTCTCCGTCGCCCGGCTGCTGGTGCTCTCCGCCTGGCGGCTGGCGGTCTTCGAGCGGCTGGCCGGCTGCCCCGACCCGGTGCTCGCGGCCATCGCCGCCAAGGGCGTCAAGGAACTCACCTACCACCGCCAGTACGCCGCGGACTGGGTGGTGCGGCTGGGCGACGGCACCGAGGAGTCCCACCGCCGGATGCAGCAGGGACTGGACGAGGTGGCGCCCCACCTCGGCGAACTCCTCACCGGGGAGACCGCTTTCGGAACCGGTGCGGCGCCGGTCGCGGACGAGCTGACGGCGGTGCTCCGGCAGGTCGCCGACGCCGCCGGCCTCACCCTCCCGCAGACCGCCCCGCTGCCCGGCTCCGGCCGCGACGGCGACCACACCGAGCACCTGGCCCCCCTGCTGGCCGAACTGCAGAGCGTGGCCCGCGCCCACCCCGGGGCGGTGTGGTGACCATGCCCGCCGACCAGCGGCACGACCACGACCTGGCGCTGGCCAGGGCCCGCCGGGTGGCGGCCGAGGTCACCGACCCCGAACTGCCCATGCTCACCCTCGCGGACCTCGGCGTGCTGCGCGGCGTCGAGATGGGCCCGGACGGCACCGTGACCGCCACCCTCACCCCCACCTACACCGGCTGCCCGGCGATGGCCGAGATGCGCGCCGACACGGCCGGCCGGCTGCGCGCGGCGGGCTTTGCGAACGTGGCGATCCGTACCGTCCTGGACCCCCCATGGACGACCGACTGGATCACCGACGCGGGCCGCCGCAAGCTCGCCGAGCACGGCATCGCACCCCCCGGGCCGGCGCCGCGGCGCACTCCCGGGCCGGTGCTGCTGGACCTGGCCCCCACCCGGCGGGCGGTGTCCTGCCCGCGCTGCGGTTCGGCGGACACCGAGGAGACCTCCCGCTTCGCCGCGACCTCCTGCCGGGCCCTGTGGCGCTGCCGCGCCTGCCTGGAACCGTTCGAGCAGTTCAAGGAGATCTGATGGACTCGACCACCGCCCCGGCCTCCCCCGCCAGGGCCCGGCGCCGCCCGGGCTTCCACACCCTGCGCGTCGCCGCGGTCGAGCGTCTCTGCGACGACGCCGCAGCCGTCACCTTCGAGGTCCCCGCCGAACTGGCCGGGGAGTTCGCCTTCGCCCCCGGCCAGTCCCTGACGCTGCGCCGGGAGGTGGACGGCCGGGACGAGCGCCGGTCGTACTCGATCTGCTCGCCGGTGGGCGGCGCGCCCCGGGTCGGGGTGCGCACCGTGCCCGGAGGGCTGTTCTCCTCCTGGCTGGTGGACGAGGTCCGCGCCGGGGACACCGTGGAGGTGATGGCACCGGTCGGCACCTTCACCCCGGACCTGGCCACCTCCGGACACCATGTCCTGATCGCGGCCGGCTCCGGCATCACCCCGATGCTCTCCATCGCCGCGTCCGTCCTGGCCGCCGACACCGAGTCCCGGGTCACCCTGTTCTACGGCAACCGGCGCACCGACACCGTGATGTTCGCCGACGAACTCGCCGACCTCAAGGACGTCCACCCCACGCGCTTCCAGCTCGCCCACGTCCTGTCCCGGGAGCCCCGCGAGGCCGAACTGCTCTCCGGCCGGCTGGACTCGGACCGGCTGACCGCCCTGATCTCCGCCTTCGTCGACGTCCCCGACGCCGACCACTGGTGGCTGTGCGGCCCGCACGGCATGGTGCGCGACGCCCGGGAGGCGCTCGCCGGTCTGGGCGTTCCGGAGGAGCGGGTCCACCAGGAGCTGTTCTACGCCGACGACGAGCCGGTCCAGCCGCTGCGCCGGGACGAGGCCGCCCCCGACGGCCCGGTCAGCCAGGTCACCGTCACCCTGGACGGACGCGCCACCACCTCCGCGCTCCCGCGTGACCGCACCATCCTCGACGGCGCCCAGCGGGCCCGCCCCGATCTGCCCTTCGCCTGCAAGGGCGGTGTCTGCGGCACCTGCCGGGCACTGGTCACCGACGGCGAGGCCGACATGCGCCGCAACTACGCCCTCGAACCCGCCGAGGTCGAGGCGGGCTACGTCCTGACCTGCCAGACCTTCCCCTGCTCCGACACCCTGAGTGTCGACTTCGACCGGTGAGCGGGGGCGCGGCCCGGAGGCCCGGCGTCAGGGAGCCGGACGCTCCGCGGACCGCAGCACCAGCAGGGTGATCTCCGAGGGCGCGAAGACCCGGAACGGCGGGCCCCAGAAGCCGGTGCCGCGGCTGGTGTAGAGGAGGGTCCGCTCACCGTGGCGGCTCAGCCCGGCCACCACCGGCTGGTCGATCCGCACCAGGTAGTGGAACGGCCAGATCTGGCCGCCGTGGGTGTGCCCCGAGATCTGCAGGTCCACCCCGGCGGCCGCGGCCTGGTTCACGAACTTCGGCTGGTGGGCCAGCAGCAGCACCGGCAGATCCGGATCAGCCTCCGCCAGGGCCCCCGCCAGATGGGCCCGGTGACCGGCCAGCCCCGAGGACTCGGCGGTCACGTCGTCGACCCCCGCGACCACCAGCCGGTCGCCGCCGCGCTCCACCACCAGATGGCGGTTGCGCAGCGGCTCCCAGCCGAGCTCGCCCATCCGGTCGACCCAGCCCTGTGCCTCGCCGTAGTACTCGTGGTTGCCCGTCACGTACACCCGGGCCATGGCGGCCTGCACCGTGCCGAGCGGCGCAGCCTGGGCCCGCCGCCGCTCGGCGGTGCCGTCCGCGATGTCGCCCGCATGGCAGACCAGATCGGCCTCCAGCGTGTTCACCGTCTCGCACACCCGCGCCGACCAGCGGACCCGGTCGAGCGGACCGTAGTGGGTGTCGGTGACCACCACGACCCGGGTGCCGTCGAGCCCGGCGCCCAGTCGGGGCAGCGGCACCTCGACCCGCCGTACCCGCGGCACCCGCCGCGCCTCCACGGTCCCCCAGGCCAGCAGCGCCGCCGAGACCCCCAGCACCGCCCAGGCCACGATCCGCGCCCGGCCCCGGCCGTCGCCGACCCCGCCGACGACCAGCGCGAGCCGCAGCACCACACCGAGCAGCACCGACCAGGTGAAGAGCACCCAGCTCGTCCCGAGCAGGGTGTCCCCGACGACCGCCGCCAGGTCCTGCTGCCGACGGCCGTGGCCGCGCATCATCGCCAGGGGCATCCCCACCAGGCCGAGCACGGCGAGGACCGTCCCGCCCAGCTCGACCGGGTACGGCCAGTGCTCCCCGGCGAAGAGCAGCACCCACCACGGCACGCCCCACAGCAGCACCGGGGCGACCAGCGGGATGAAGCGCAGCACCCGCAGCAGCGGGCTGCGTCCCGGCGAAGGCTCCTCGCTGCCGGGCTCCGCGCCCGGCGGGGCGCCGACGGCCGGGCCGGGCTCCGGGTCGGGTGCGGGGCCGGCCGATGGGCCTGGTTCTGCCGGTCGGGTGTCGCTGGCGTCGGTCACACTGCCCCTCTCGCAGCCAGGGCGCGTCACCTTCCGGACGACGGCTGTCCGGCCCGAAAGTCCGTCCGGGGCCTGGGGGGTACCGGAAGTCGCGTGCAGCGCCTGATCGGGCACGTGCGGTTCCGGGCGGATCACGGCGGGCTCGGACCGCGTGCTTTGGCATGCACTGTACCTGATCTTCCTTCGGCGGCCCGGGCCCGGTCCGGAGCCGCCCAGCCGTCGCACAGCGGGCCGGTGGACTCGCGGACCATGAGGCGGCCGGGGACCGGGTGGCCGCCTCATGGTCCGCGAG
>NZ_LIQR01000549.1 GCF_001418575.1 Peterkaempfera griseoplana | reverse complement strand
GGGTGCGGGTGCCGGGGTCACGGTGGGCAGGGACAGCTCGGTCGCCACCGGCGCGGCGGCGGCAGCCTCCGGCTCGGGCTCCGATTCGGCCGCGGGCTCGTCCTCGGGCTCGGCTGCCGGCTTCACGGCGGCCCGCTGCTCCGGCTTGGCCTGCGAGGCCTCCTCGGCGTCGCCGTCCTGCCGTTCGCCGTCCTGCCGCTCGCCGTGCTCCGCGGCGGCCTCAGCGGCCTCGGCGGCGTCAGCAGCGGTGCCGTCGGCGGGTTCGGGCGCGGCCGCGGGTACGGCGTCGGCAGGCTCGTCCTCGGCACCTCCCTGGGCCTCGGGTACGGCCGGCCCGGCCTCGGAACCGGCCCCCTCCTCAGCCGCCGTCCTCGCCGTCCTCGCCGTCCTCGGCGGCGGAGGCGTCCGCCGCGGGCTGCGCCCGCTCGGCGCGCAGGGCCAGCCGGGGGTCCTCCGGCCCGGCGGCGTCCGCCGCCCCGTCCCCGTCGTCCCCGTCCGCCGTGTCGGCGGCCGTGTCCTGACCCTGCTCCACCTTGTCCTCCACGGCGGGCAGCCGCAGCATCCGGGTGGGGCTGTCCGTCGGCAGACGCAGCATGGTGGTGGGGCTGTCCCCGCCCTTCACCCGGAGCTGGACGGTGGAGTCGCCCTTGCCCTCGCCGCCGTCCGCCTGATCCGTCTCGCCCGCGTCTGGCACGGACTCCTCCGGAGCCGCACCGTCGTCCGGTTCGGCGCGTCGGCGCTCCTCGTCGCGCTCGACCGTGCCGGGGACCTCGCCCACGTGATCCAACCTCCTCGCACACACACCTGGCGGGACGCCCTGCGCTCCGGCGTCCCGCCCCACAGCGGACAGTGTCCGCCACGAACATGATGTCGCCCGTCCAAGACCCGCTCGACGAGCAATTCTCCCGGGTCCGACCACCCGTTTCACACGGGTGACGACCTCCGGTGGGGCCGCGGTTCCGAAGGTCACGATTCAGAGGCGCTCTCGACACGGGGGTGTGAGAGGCGTCACTCTGTCATTCATCCACGCGGGGAGGCTTGGATGGGCAAGAGCCGCAGAACGATTCCCGAGGAACTGCTGTTGCTCGCGCTGGACCCGGCCACGGGTACCACCGCACAGCCGCAGACCCTCGACCTCGGACTTGCCGGGGCGCAGCTCGTCGAGCTGGCCCTGGCCGGACGGATAGTCCCGGACGGGGACCGGATAGCCGTGGTGCTGCCGCGGCCGACGGGCGACCCCACCCTGGACCATGCGCTGGAACTGCTGCGCAGGCGCGGCAGTCCGGTGCGTGCCGTGCACTGGATCGGAGGGCCCCGGCTGGGTCTCCGGCAGACGTACCTGGCGCACCTGGAGCGGTGCGGCATGGTGACGGCGGTGCCGGGCCAGGTGTGCGGGGTACTGCCGACGACGCGGTACCAGGCGTCCGACGAGTGCACCAACAGCGCCATCAAGCAACGTCTGGACACGGCCATCAGGACCGGGGTGCCACCGGACCCGCGCACCGCGGCGCTCGCCGCCCTGGCGCACTCGGTGGGCCTCGGCAAGCACCTGTACCCGGGTAACGAGGGCCGCTCGTCCAGGTCACGGTTGCGCGACCTGATCCGCTACGACCCGCTGGGCGGGATGGTGGCGCATGCCGTGATGGATGTGCAGAACGGCCTTCCGGCCCCCGCACCGCGCGGTGCCGGGTCCACCCGGCCGGGTTCGCGGGCGGCCGCCGGACGGCCCGGTGCGGCCGCGGCGGGCCACGGAATGGTCCGGGCGGGCGTCCGGTAGTCCCCTTCTGAGCACTTCCCTCTGACGCGGACAGTGGCCGCGCGGCGCGACGGGGGCGCCGCCGCGGTCCCCCGGGGGCGGTCGATCGGCAGCTTCTCTGCCGTTCGGCCGCCCTCCGGCATGTCCGGCGGCACCCACCCGATCCGATGAGCTGCTTCGATTCCCCGGCGGCGGCGAGATCGTTGATGGCATGCTCGTGCGTTGAGTGGTTGGAACGAATGTGAGGACCGCCCGGAGGTCTAGGTGTCCGCCAGCATCAATCCCACAGTGCGCCGCCGCCGGCTCGGCGCCGAACTGCGCCGCCTCCGCGAGCAGAAGGGCATGACGGCCGAGGAGGTCGCGGGCCGGCTGATGGTCTCCCAGTCCAAGATCAGCCGGCTGGAGAACGGGCGGCGCAGCATCAGCCAGCGCGATGTCCGCGATCTCTGCGAGGTCTACGGCGTCGAGGACGAGCGGATGCGCGAGTCGCTGATGGCAATGGCCCGCGAGTCCCGGCAGCGTGGCTGGTGGCATGCGTTCGGCGACATCCCGTACAGCGTCTACATCGGCCTGGAGGCGGAGGCCTCGGCGGTGCGCAACTACGAGTCGTCGTTCGTGCCGGGGCTGCTGCAGACCCGGGACTACGCGCAGGCGGTGGTGACCGGGATCCAGCCCGACACCGACGCCGAGGCGGTGCGGCGCAGGGTCGAGGTGCGCATGGAGCGCCAGCGGCGGGTGCGCGGTCCCGAACAGCTGGACAACTTCTGGGCGGTGGTCGACGAGGCGGCCCTGGCCAGGGTCGTGGGCAGTCAGGACGTGATGGCCCAGCAGATGTCCTATCTGGCCGAGCTCTGCGAGGAACCGCACGTCAATCTGCAGGTGATCCCGTTCACCAAGGGGGCTCACCCGGGCATGACCGGGGCATTCTCCATCCTGGAGTTCCCCGAGTCAGCAGATACGGCGGTTGTTTACCTCGAAGGAGTGACAAGTGATCTCTATCTGGAGAAGGAAGCGGACGTCCGTCGCTATACCGGTCTCTACGACCACTTGCGGGCCGCGGCGCTCAGCGTCGCGGACACCCGGTCGTTGATAGCCACGTACGCGAGGGAGTACGCAGACCATGAACGCGGATAACAGCAGCACTCCGGTGTGGCGCAAGAGCAGCTACAGCGGGGCCAACGGCCAGTGCGTGGAGGTGGCGGTACCAGGGCCGGCCGCTGTGGCCGTACGCGACTCCAAGGATCCCCATGGCCCCAGCCTGACCTTCTCCCCCGAGGCATGGGCGGCCTTTGTCGCAGCCGCCGGCGCCGACGCCTTCGGCGCCGTCTGAGCACTCCTGGCCGACGGAACGCCAGTCAGCCCCTGCGGCCGCTCCCGGGCGGCCGCAGGGGCTGACTGCTGTTCACCCCGGGGGGTGATTCACCGAAATGAGCAGTTTCTGCCCGTTCCGTCCGCCTATGAAGTCCCCGCGCGGTCACGGCCGTACGTGCCGAGCCGGTCCTGACCCTCCGCCCGCCCGGCGCCTCACGGCGGGCGACCGCGCCCAGGCGATCCCGGCCCGGGCGTGCCGCTCAGAGCGCCGGGTAGCGCTCGCTCCAGGTGCTGTACGGGCTGCCCGAGGGGCCGTGCAGCTCGGGACCGTGGGTCATCTCCAGGGCGAAGTCGTCGGCCAGGGTGAGGATGGTGCCCCGGCCCTCCAGCTCACCCAGCCACTCCGGCGGCAGGGCGGTCTCCCCGTGCAGCACCCCCAGCAGGTTGCCGCAGATCGCACCGGTGGAGTCGCTGTCCCCGGAGTGGTTGACCGCCAGCAGCAGCCCCGAGCGGACGTCCTCGGCGACCAGGGCGCAGTACAGGGCGATCGCCAGCGCCTCCTCGGCGACCCAGCCCTCCCCCAGCGACTCCACCCGCTCCGCCGACGGCAGACCGGCCCGTACGGCGTCCAGGGCGCCGCGCAGGGCCGCGGTGGTCTCCTCGTGCCCGGGCCGCTCCGAGAGCAGCGCCAGGGCCAGGTGCACGCCCTCCTCCAGGGCTCCACCCCGCACCGCCGTGTGGACGATGACGGCCAGGGCGCCCGCGGAGAGGTAGCCCGTGGGGTGGCCGTGGGTCAGCACCGCGCACTCCATGGCGAGCTGGAAGACCAGGGCCGGGTCCCAGCCGACCAGCAGCCCGAACGGCGCGGAGCGCATCACCGTGCCGCACCCCTTGGAGTGGGGGTTGCGGGGCTGGTCGACGGTCCCCATCCGGCCGTCCGCGACCAGGCCGGAGAGGCAGGCCTGGCCGGGCGCCCGCTGGGCGTACAGCCACTCCTCGCGGCCCAGCCAGCCGAGGTCGGGGCGCCGCTCGTCCGGACCCCAGTCGCGCTGGGTGTCGGCCCAGCGCAGATAGGCGCCGTGCACATCGGTCGGGGGGTGCCACACCCCGGTGTCCCGGCGGACGTGCGCCCGGATCAGCCCCTCCACGGTGAACAGGCTCATCTGGGTGTCGTCGGTGACCGCGCCGCCGCGGCGGCCGTACGCCGGGAGGTAGCCGGTGACACCGTCCGGGCCGTGCGCCGCGCGGATCTTGGCCAGCGACTCGAACTCCACGCCCGCGCCGAGGGCGTCGCCGATCGCGCCGCCCAGCAGACATCCGCGCACCCTGCTGCGGAAGTCCTGCTCCTGCGCGCGGGACCAGAGTGCCTGCACGGTGGGGTGCCTCCTCCTCCTGGCGGCCCGGGTCGGACTTGCGTCCCGGCGGAACTGTATTCGAACCGTCCGCCGCCGGGCCGTCCAGGACTACGCGCCGGAGGGCGGCATCAGCTTCCCAGCACCGGAAGCAGCTCGGGCAGATGCCCGTCGGATGCCAGCGCCGCCGCCCGCCGCTCGGCCGGGACCTCGCCGTAGGTGGTGGTCCGCTGCCGCGAGGGGCGTCCGGCCGCCGCCGCGATGGCCTCCAGGTCACGGATGGACTTGTGGCTGCCGTAGGAGGAGCCCGCCATCCGGGAGATGGTCTCCTCCATCAGCGTGCCGCCGAGGTCGTTGGCGCCCGAGCGCAGCATCTCCGCGGCGCCCTCCGCGCCCAGCTTCACCCAGCTGGTCTGGATGTTGGTGATGTGCGGGTGGAGCAGCAGCCGGGCCATGGCGGTCACCGCACGGTTGTCCCGGGCGGTGGGGCCGGGTCGGGCGATGCCGGCCAGGTAGACGGGGGCGTTGGTGTGGACGAAGGGCAGGGTGACGAACTCGGTGAAGCCGCCGGTCTCCTGCTGGATCCGGGCCAGCAGCCGCAGATGCCCCAGCCAGTGGCGGGGGGTGTCCACATGGCCGTACATCATGGTGGACGAGGAACGGATGCCCAGCCTGTGGGCGGCGGTGACGACCTCCACCCAGGTGGCGGCAGGGAGCTTGCCCTTGGTGAGGATCCAGCGCACCTCGTCGTCCAGGATCTCGGCGGCGGTGCCGGGGATGGTGTCCAGGCCGGCCTCCTGGGCGGCGGCCAGCCAGTCGGGTACGGACATCCCGGTGCGGGTGGCGCCGTTGACCACCTCCATGGGCGAGAAGGCGTGCACATGGATGCCGGGGACGCGCTGCTTCACCGCCCGGGCGATGTCGAAGTAGGCGGTGCCGGGCAGGTCCGGGTGGATGCCGCCCTGCATGCAGACCTCGGTGGCGCCGACCTCCCAGGCCTGGGCGGCCCGCTCGGCGACCTGCTCCAGGGAGAGGGTGTAGGCGTCGGCGTCGGTGCGGCGCTGGGCGAAGGCGCAGAACCGGCAGCCGGTGTAGCAGACATTGGTGAAGTTGATGTTGCGGGTGACGCAGTAGGTCACGGTGTCGCCGACCGTGTCGCGGCGCAGCTCGTCGGCGATCCGGCAGAGCGCGTCCAGCGCCGGCCCGTCGGCGTGCAGCAGGGCCAGAGCCTGGTCGTCGGTGAGCCGCACGGGGTCGTCGGCGGCCACCGACAAGGCCTGCCTGACGTCCGCGTCGACCCGCTCCACGGCGTACGGGGCGGCCTGCTCCCGCAGCGCCTCCCAGTCGCCGTAGACGTCCTCGAAGTCGGCGCGGCGGTCGGCGGTGCGGCCGGTGGTGTCGATGGTGCGGTGCAGATCGGTGCGGCCGGAGGCGGCGTACGCGTCGTCGGGGTCCTGCCAGGGCAGGCCGACGGGCAGGGCGCCCTCACGGGCGAGGCCGGTGGCCGGGTCTGCCAGGGCGGCGACATGCGGCAGGATCCGGGGGTCCAGCCAGGGCTCGCCGCGCCGGATGTACTCGGGGTAGACGGTGAGCCGCTCGCGCAGCTCGAACCCGGCGGCGGCGGTGCGCTCCGCCAACTCGTCGATGTGCGGCCAGGGCCGCTCGGGGTTGACGTGGTCCGGGGTGAGCGGGGAGACGCCGCCCCAGTCGTCGATGCCCGCGCCCACGATCAGCGCGTACTGCTCGTCCACCAGGTTCGGCGGGGCCTGGATGCGGGCGGCCGGACCCAGCACCAGCCGGGCCACCGCGACGGCGGCGGCCAGCTCCTCCAGCTCGGCGTCGGGCATGGCCCGCATGGCGGTGTCCGGCTTGGCGCGGAAGTTCTGCACGATCACCTCCTGCACCCCGTGGTACTGCCGGGCGACACGGCGGATCGCGAAGAGCGCGTCGGCCCGCTCCTCGTAGGTCTCGCCGATGCCGATCAGCACACCGGTGGTGAAGGGGACGGCGCTGCGCCCGGCGTCCTCCAGCACCCGCAGCCGCACGGCGGGCTCCTTGTCTGGGGATCCGTAGTGCGGACCACCCGGCTCCGACCAGAGGCGGACCGCGGTGGTCTCCAGCATCATCCCCATGGAGGGCGCGACCGGCTTCAGCCGCTGCAGATCGGTCCAGGAGAGCACCCCCGGGTTGAGGTGCGGCAGCAGCCCGGTCTCCTCCAGCACCCGGATCGCCATGGCTCGGACGTAGGCCAGGGTGTCGTCGTAGCCGTGCGCGTCCAGCCACTCCCGCGCCTCCGGCCAGCGGTCCTCGGGCCGGTCGCCCAGGGTGAACAGGGCCTCCTTGCAGCCCAGCGCCGCGCCCCGCCGGGCGATGTCCAGCACCTCGTCCGGGGAGAGGTACATGCCGTGGCCCTCACGGCGCAGCTTTCCCGGGACGGTGACGAAGGTGCAGTAGTGGCAGCGGTCCCGGCAGAGCCTGGTCAGCGGGATGAAGACCTTGCGGGAGTAGGTGACCACCCCGGGCCGGCCGGCCGCCTCCAGCCCCGCGTCGCGCACCCGGGCGGCGGAGGCGCACAGGTCGCTCAGGTCCGCCCCGCGGGCCTGCAGCAGCACCGCCGCCTCCGCGGTGTCCAGCGCCACCCCGTCCCGGGCACGGCGCAGCGCGCGCCGCATGGCGTTGGAGGTGGGTGCCGAACCACTGGACTCAGTCATGGCTGGACGATACGTCAGCTGCCCTGCGACGCGCGGACGGCCCTCGGCACAGGAGCCGCGTCCGGCGGGCGGCGACCCTGAGAAGGCCTCAGGGTCATGCTCCGCCGGATGTACACCGGGTTGCTCCCAGGGGCCGATGCCGGGGGCGGGGTCCGGGTCCTTCAATGGAGTACGACGGGGAGCGGCCGCCGGGTGCATGCTGGATACCGGGCGGACCGCCGCGAACCAGTACCGATGGAGGGGCTGACCGCGATGGCAGTCGACAGTTCGAATCCGATCTCCGGCGACCGGCCGGACGAGCACGGCATGGCCGCGCCGTACCGGCCGACCCGCCGCAAGGTGGTCCGGGTCCTGGTCCCGGTGGCGGTGGCGGGGG
>NZ_LIQR01000548.1 GCF_001418575.1 Peterkaempfera griseoplana | reverse complement strand
GCGGGGCTCAGGCTTCGCTCAGCGCCTCGGGTTGCGGGTCCTGCGGGGTGGCGACCGCGCCGGGGTTGCGGCGCCGGAGCACCAGGTACCCGCCGGTCAGCAGCAGCGCCCAGCCGGGGAGGACGTAGAGCGAGACACGGGCGTCGGCGTCACAGGCGATCAGCACGGTCACCAGGGCCAGGAAGGCCAGCGCCAGCAGGCTGGTCCAGGGGGCCCCCGGGGCTCTGAAGGCGGGCACGGGGAGCCGGCCCGCGCGATAGGCGGTGCGGTAGCGCAGCTGACAGACCAGGATGACGGCCCAGGTCCAGATGCCGGCCACGGTGGCGACCGAGGTGATATACGTGAAGGCCTTGGCGGGGGCGGTGTAGTTGAGGACCACGCCGACGCACATCAGCAGCGCGGAGACGGTGATGGCGGCGGCGGGGGTGCGGCGGGCGTTCAGCCGGGTGACCGCGCCGGGGGCCTGGCCCCTGAGGGCGAGGTCGCGCAGCATCCGGCCGGTGGAGTACATGCCGGAGTTGCAGGAGGAGAGGGCGGCGGTGAGCACCACGAAGTTGACGATGCCGCCGGCGGCCGGGATGCCGATCCTGGTGAAGGCGGCGACGAAGGGCGACGCGCCGGGCTGGAACTCGCTCCATGTCACCAGGGAGAGGATGACCAGCAGGGCGCCGACGTAGAAGATGCCGATCCGCAGCGGGAGGGTGTTGATGGCCCTGGGGAGGGTCTTCCGGGGGTTCTCGCTCTCCCCCGCGGTGACGCCGACGAGTTCCACGCCGAGGTAGGCGAACATCACGATCTGCAGCGTCATCAGGGTGGAGCCGACGCCGTGGGGGAACAGGCCGCCGTCCGCCCACAGGTGGGTGACCGAGGCGGTGTCGCCGGCCTTGCTGAAGCCGAGGGTGAGGACGCCGACGCCGATCAGGATCATGCCGAGGATGGCGGTGACCTTGATCAGGGAGAACCAGAACTCGATCTCCCCGAAGAGCTTCACCGAGATCAGGTTGGCGGTGTAGAGGATCACCAGGAAGAGCAGCGCGCTGGTCCACTGGGGCACGGCCGGGGCCCAGTAGTGGATGTAGACGGCGGCCGCGGTGACCTCGGCCATGCCGGTGACGACCCACATCAGCCAGTAGGTCCAGCCGGTGACGAAGCCGGCGAAGGGGCCGAGGAACTCCCGGGCGTACTCGGCGAAGGAGCCGGAGACGGGCCGGTAGGTGAGCAGTTCGCCGAGGGCGCGCATGATGCAGAAGACGACGGCGCCGGCGACCGCGTAGGAGATCACCAGGCTGGGGCCGGCCTTGTGGATGGCCGTGCCGGCGCCGAGGAAGAGCCCGGTCCCGATGGCTCCGCCGATGGCGATCATCTGGATCTGGCGGCTGCCCAGTCCGCGCTCGTAGCCCTCGTCTGGAGGGTTCTTTCCTGACATGGGGTGCAGTCGTATCACCGGCCGCCCGAATATCGGTGCCGAACGCAGCGGAATTCAGGCCTGGGAAGGGATGATTCACCCGTTGTGCACGGATTCGGCGGGCCCGCCGTCCCGGGATGCGGGATGCGATCCCGGACCGGTGCGGCCGCCGTCAGCCGAGGACGGCCTCGATCAGCGACTCCTGCATGGCGCCGAGCCAGAGGTAGGCCATCACCATGGGCTTGGCCGGGTCGTCGTCGGGGAGCCGGTAGAGCCGGTCGTCCTCGCTGTCGTCGGAGACCTCCAGCCGGGCGCCCAGGGTCAGGCGCAGGTCGTTGAGGGCGCCGAGCCACCTGCGGCACTGGTCGGCGTCCAGCCGCAGCACGCCGCCGGAGCCGCCGGCCGCGTCGGACATCCCGTCCAGGCAGCGCACCACGGCGAGGGCGTCGTCGCGCTTGCGGGCCCGCAGGTCGAGTTCGGTGTAGCGGCGGAACTCCGCGGAGGCGGCCCGCTGCTCCTGGTCGGGCTCCTTGGCCGGCTCCCCGTAGGCGTCGGGGAAGAGCCTCGCCAGCGCCGGGTCCTGCGGCGGGGCGGAGGGGCCCTCGGCGAAGAGCGCGGCCAGCGGGTCGCTGTCGGCGCCCTCGGCGGGGCCGGGGCCGATCAGCTCCAGCATCTGCACGGCGAAGCTGCGGAGAATGGAGACCTCCACCTCGTCCAGCGCGATCGCCGCGCCGCCGCCAGGGGCCGTCTCGAACAGTCCTGCCATCTCTACCTGTCCTGGCTGAGGGTGGCCCACAGCCCGTAGCCGTGCATCGCCTGCACGTCGCGTTCCATCTCCTCGCGGGTGCCGCTGGAGACCACCGCCCGGCCCTTGTGGTGCACGTCCAGCATCAGCTTCCGGGCCTTGTCCTTGGGATAGCCGAAGTAGGACTGGAAGACGTACACCACATAGCTCATCAGGTTGACGGGGTCGTTGTGCACGATCGTCACCCAGGGGGTGTCGGGACTGGGGACCGCCTCGGAGGCGGACTCCGACTCGGTGCGCTCGATCTCGGCCGGCGCGACGCTCACTGGCGCGTCCCCTTCACTCCCTTGCGTGTGCGCCCGGCGGGCGCGTCCCCACAGGGTCCATGCTGCCATCCGGCCGTCCGCGTTGCGATTCCGGCTCGCCCCCGACACAGAAATCGTCAAACTGACGTTAAGGGGGTAGCATCACCGGTATGGACGTCATGGACGCATCCGGCGCCGACCGCGCGCCCTCCACCGCGCTGCTCACCGACCACTACGAGCTCACCATGCTGCAGGCCGCGCTGCGCAGCGGAGCCGCACACCGCCGCTCGGTCTTCGAGGTCTTCACCCGGCGGCTGCCCGAGGGCCGCCGCTACGGCGTGGTGGGCGGCACCGGCCGGGTCCTGGACGCCATCGAGTCCTTCCGCTTCGACACCGCCCGGCTGGACTGGCTGTCCGACCACGGTGTGGTGGACGACGCCACCCTGGCCTGGCTGGCCGCCTACCGCTTCCGCGGCGACGTCAGCGGCTATCCCGAGGGGGAGGTCTACTTCCCCGGGTCGCCGATCCTGACCGTCGAGGGCTCCTTCGCGGAGGCGGTGGTGCTGGAGACGGTGGTGCTGTCCATCCTCAACCACGACTCGGCGATCGCCGCGGCGGCCTCCCGGATGACCGCGGCGGCGGGCGCCCGCCCGTGCATCGAGATGGGCGCCCGGCGCACCCACGAACACAGCGCCGCCGCGGCCGCCCGGGCCGCCTATGTGGCGGGCTTCGGCTCCACCTCCGACCTGGAGGCCGGCTTCCG
>NZ_LIQR01000547.1 GCF_001418575.1 Peterkaempfera griseoplana | reverse complement strand
GCCCTCGTTCTGCACCACGAAGCCGGTGGTGCCGGGCCGTTCCTCCAGGATCCCGGAGAGCGTGCCCGCGGCCGCGTCGTGGCCGGCGCCGCACGGACGGTGCAGCTGGGCCATGCCACGCTCGGCGGCCCGCCGCCGGAAGCCGGCCAGGGTGCGTTCGGCGAAACCGGTGCGGCGTCGGTAGACGGTCTCGGCGGCGCCGATCAGTGCCACCTCGCGATGCCCGAGGTCGGCCAGATGGTCGGCGGCCAGTGCGCCGGCGGCCTCGAAGTCCAGGTCGACGCAGGACAGCCCGGAGGTGTCGGCCGGCAGGCCGATCAGCGCGGCGGCGGAGCCCGTCCGGCGCAGCAGCGGGACGCGCTCGTCGGCCAGTTCGACGTCCATGAGGATCACCGCGTCGGCCAGTCCGCCGCCGGACACCCGCTTCACCCCCGACGGCCCCTCCTCGCCGGTGAGCAGCAGGACGTCCAGGCCGTGGCGGCGGGCCGTGGTGGTGACGGAGGCGGCGATCTCCATCATCACCGGGACGAACATGTCGGTGCGCAGCGGGACCATCAGCGCGATGACATCGGAACGGCTGCCGGCGGGCGAGCGGGCCCCGGTGTGCGGGTGGTAGCCGAGTTCCGCGATGGACTGCTCCACCCGGCGGCGGGTGGCCTTCGAGATGGACCGCTTGCCGCTCAGGGCGTAGGAGACGGTGCTCGGGGACACCCCGGCGTGCCGGGCGACCTGGGCGAGCGTGACCATGCGCTGCTCCATCTCGCGACACTCGTCTGATCGGCACTGAGTGAAGCGCTTCGACAGTGTCATGTCTGCGGCTCCATCGCTTCTTTCCGGGAGAGCTTAGGGACCCCTCCGAAGTGTGTCCAGACCCCGGTGTCGAAGCGTTTCACCAACCCGTCCGGCACGCCCGGCCAGGGGTGGCGTACCTGGATAGAATCCCGGTGCTGCCGACGGCGCGGGCAGCGGGACAGCGGTGGGAAGGGCGGGTCTTGGCGGCGACTCTGGCGGATGTGGCGGCGCGGGCCGGGGTCTCCTCGGCGACCGTCTCCCGGGTCCTGAACGGCAACTACCCGGTGGCCGAGTCCACCCGGCGGCGGGTCATGGCGGCCGTGGCCGACCTCGACTACGTGGTCAACGCCCATGCCAGAGCACTCGCCGCCGCCACCTCCGACGTGCTGGGCGTGGTGGTCAACGACATCTCCGACCCCTTCTTCGGGGTCATGGCCGGGGCGGTCCAGGGCGAGTCCGCCCTGGACGACCTGCTCGCCGTCATCTGCAGCACCGCGGGCTCACCGGCGGAGGAACTGCGCTACATGGGGCTGCTGCTGCGCCAGCGGGTGCGCGCCATCGTGCTCACCGGCGGCCACCAGCTGGACGGTGCCCACTTCGCGGAGCTCCAGGCGCTGGTCAGGCGGGCGGTGGCGGCCGACACCCGGGTGGTGCTGTGCGGCAGGCCCGCGCTGCCGGACACCGGGGCGGTGGCGCTGGAGTTCGACGACTTCCGGGGGGCGCACGCGCTGACCCGCTATCTGCTCTCGATGGGCCACCGCCGGATCGCCTGCATCACCGGGCCCGAGGGCAGTTCCACCACCCGCGCCCGCCTGGGCGGCCATCTGGCGGCGCTCGCCGAGGCGGGCGTGGCGGCGGACGAGTCGCTGCAGGTGCCGGGCGGCTTCGACCGGACCTCCGGCTTCGAGGGGGCCCAGGTGCTGCTGGACCGGCCCGAGCCGCCGACCGCGATCGTGGCGGCCAACGACCTGGCCGCCCTCGGGGTGCTCGCCGCGGCCCGGGAGCGGGGCGTCGACGTGCCGGGCAGGCTGTCCGTCACCGGCTATGACGACATCTCCTTCGCGATGGACGCCTGTCCGGCGCTCACCACGGTCCGGCTCCCGCTGACCGAGGCGGGCCGCCGGGCGGGCCGGATCGCCGCCGGGCGCGAGGCCGCCGCCCCGGGAAGTGTGGTGTCGCTGCGGCCCGAGCTGATCGTCCGGGACTCGGTGGCCGCCCCGTGGATCGGCTGAGCGGTCAGCCCCGTTCCTCCTGGTAGCTGATGCCGTGCTTCTCCGCGATGGGGTTGATTTTGGCGGGGTCGAGCCGGCCGTCGGTGAGCACGGCGGGCCCCGCCTCGACCAGATCCTCGACATAGTGCTCCCAGCCGCCCGGCGAGGAGATCTGCAGGACCCGGGGCGGGGGGTCCGAGGCGCGTCGCAGGGCGTGCGGGACCCCCTGCGGCAGCAGGGCGAACGATCCCGCCGGGGCGAGGTGGGTCCGGTCGTCGAACTCCACGGCGAGGACGCCCTCCAGGACGTACACGGCCTCGTCGGCGCGATGGTGGGTGTGCCGCGGGATGTCCCTGACCAGGGTCACCTCCAGCAGGGAGAAGCGGCCCCGGGTGTCGTCCGTCATCGCCTTGACCGCGAACGCGGGGGGCAGTGGGAGCCTGCCCGGCCGTACCGCGCCGGGCTGCAGCAGGAGGAAGCGGTCTGCGGACATGGCTGTGTCCTCTCGGTGTGCCACAATCGGAAGCGGAATCCGATTCCGGAAAAAGCTTAGACAGGGGAGTCCACGCCGTGTCAACACCGTCCATGCCGGCCGGCCGCAAGCCGCGCGCCGACGCAGAGCGCAACCGGGCCCGGGTGCTGGCCACCGCCCGCGCCCTCTTCGGGGAGCACGGGGAGGCGGTGCAGATGCCCGAGGTGGCGCGGGCGGCCGGGGTGGGCATCGGCACCGTCTACCGGCACTTCCCGACCCGCCAGGCGCTGGTGGAGGCCGCGGCGGAGCAGCGGTTCGGGGAGATCCTGGAGTTCGCCGAGACCGACTGCCTGCGCGAGCCGCAGGCCGGCCAGGGGCTGCGCCGCTATCTGCGCCATGTCGGCGAGGTGCTCGCCGGGGAGCGGGGGCTGTCGGCCGCCCTGGCGGCGGCGGTCGGGTCAGAGGCGCCCCGGGGGGAGATGCTCGCCAGGCTGGAGCGGGCGGTGGGGGCGCTGATCGAGCAGGACCGCGCCGCGGGCGCGGTCCGCGGTGACGTTACCGTCGACGACGTCTATCTGGTGGTGGCCGGCCTGTCCGGCATCATCCGCACCGGCAGCGGCGACTGGAGCCGCTTCGCGGACCTGCTCTTCGAGGGGCTGCGTCCCCGGTCCGGTCGGCCGGGCGCCTGAGCGTTCCGGCGCCTGAACCCCCGGCGCAGCGGCCCCTCGGGTCTCCCGGGTCCCCCCGTCCTCACTCTCCCCCCGTCCTCGGTCCTGCCTCCTCGGTCCTGCCTCCTCACTCCTGCCTCCTCACTCCTGTCGGAGTGTGTCCGCCGGGCAGCCACTTCCCGTCGTCATGCTTTCGATTCGCTTCGATCGGCCCCGATATTCCGGTCCTTTGCAGTCGATCGGCCCGGACCTGCCCGTACCGGCCCTAGCGTCGTGGCCGCGACCCGGCGGTCGGGGACCGTACGGATCGGCAGCGGCGAAAACGGCGAAAAGGAGACCGCGGTGAACCTGGAGACCTCGCTCAAGGAGTGCATGACCATCGAGGGCGCCATGGGCGCCGCCCTGGTGGACTACGGCAGCGGCATGGCGCTGGGTGTCCTCGGCGGCAGCGACGACTTCGACCTCAATGTGGCCGCGGCCGGCAACACCGATGTGGTGCGGGCCAAGATGCGGGCCATGGAACTGCTCGACCTGCGGGGTGAGGCCATCGAGGACATCCTGATCACCCTCTCCGGGCAGTTCCACATGATCCGCCCGCTGACCAAGCGGGGCAGCCAGGGCATCTTCCTCTACCTGGTCCTCGACCGTAACCGGGCCAATCTGGCGCTGGCCCGGCACCGCTCCCGGCAGGTCTGCGAAGCCCTGGAACTCTGAACTCCTTTTTTCGGCCCATGAGTTGAAGGCTTCTGCAATTCCCCATCTGCCGGACTCTGCAGATCTCCGGCAGGCGGGGGCCGCCATCCGTAGCCTTCCGACCACGACGAGTCCGGAGAGGGGGCTGAACCGGCGGT
Organism: Peterkaempfera griseoplana; assembly: GCF_001418575.1. GTDB lineage: Bacteria > Actinomycetota > Actinomycetes > Streptomycetales > Streptomycetaceae > Peterkaempfera > Peterkaempfera griseoplana. The sequence continues at coordinate 3,296 of NZ_LIQR01000547.1, read as the reverse complement.
GCAACGGGTCCCGCTGTACCAGGCGAAGGCGGAGTTCTTCCGGATGCTCGGGCATCCGGTGCGGATCCGGGTCCTGGAACTGCTGCAGGAGGGGCCCAAGCCGGTACGGGAGCTGCTGGCCGCGATCGAGATCGAACCGTCCAGCCTCTCCCAGCAGCTGGCGGTGCTGCGCCGCTCCGGGATCGTGGTCTCGGCCCGCGACGGGTCCACGGTGGTCTACTCGCTGGCCGGCGCCGACGTCGCGGACCTGCTGCGGGCCGCCCGGCGCATCCTGACCGAACTGCTGGCAGGTCAGCAGGGCCTGCTCGCGGAGCTCCGCGAGGCGGAACAGAGTCCCGCCCGGCTACTGTGACGCAGCTCACCACCGACCGCGAAATTTCCGGGGACGGTTTCCCCGTTTGCCCATGTGCAAGCGAACCGGGGAACCCGTCCCCGGTTCCCGTCGTCGGGGGGAGCGCCGCAATGGCCGGATCTGCCGTGGACCAGCGAGTGGCCCGTCCCAGGGCCGACGCCGTCCGCAACCGCGAGCGGATCGTGGCCGCCGCCCGGGAGGCCTTCGTCGAGCACGGCCCGGATGTGCCGCTCGACGACATCGCCCGCCGGGCCGGAATCGGCAACGCCACGCTCTACCGGCACTTCGCCGACCGACGGGAACTGATCCGCACCGTCACCCTCTCGGTGCTGATCCGCACCATCGACGAAGCCGAGGCCGCGCTCGCCGAGGAGGCGACCGCCTTCCAGGCGCTGCGGCGCTTTGTGCACTCCGCCGCCGACGAACGCATCGGAGCCATGTGCTCCCTGCTCTCCGGCTGGGTCGAGGCCAGGGACCCCGAGTTCGCCGAAGCCCGGGCGCACCTGGTGCAGGCGATGGAGTCCCTCATCGAGGCCGCCCAGCGCTCCGGGGAACTGCGCCCCGACGTCGCGGTCGGTGATGTGATCGTCGCCGTCACCCAGCTCGCCCGGCCGCTGCCCGGCACCGGGTGCCTCGGGATCGACCGCTTCGTCCACCGGCACCTGGAACTGCTCCTCGACGGGCTGAGCACCCCCCGCCGCTCGGAGCTGCCCGGCACCGCCGCCACATTCGAAGACCTCAGGGGGTACGGGGAGGACTGCCGCTGACCCGACCGCACAGAGCGGCCGCACAACCCATCGGCGCAACGCCCCGACGACCGACCTCCACACCTGTAGACGTGACGATTGTGAGTACCCCCATGTCTCAACCGCCCGCTCCGCACCCCAAGCGCTGGACCGCGCTCGTCTTCATCGCCCTGGCGCAGCTGATGGTGGTGCTGGACGCCACCATCGTGAACATCGCCCTGCCCTCCGCCCAGCAGGACCTGGGCATCACCGACGGCAACCGCCAGTGGGTGATCACCGCCTACACCCTCGCCTTCGGCGGACTGCTGCTGCTCGGCGGCCGGATCGCCGACATGGCGGGCCGCAAGCGGACCTTCATCATCGGACTCATCGGCTTCGCCGCCGCCTCCGCGCTCGGCGGCGCGGCGGTCAACACCGGGATGCTGCTGGGTGCCCGTGCCCTGCAGGGCGCCTTCGGCGCGCTGCTCGCGCCCTCGGCGCTCTCCCTGCTGGCGGTCACCTTCACCGAGGCCAAGGAGCGCGCCAAGGCGTTCGGCATCTTCGGTGCCATCGCCGGCGGTGGCGGTGCCCTCGGCCTGATCCTCGGCGGTGTGCTCACCCAGTACCTGGACTGGCGCTGGGCGCTGTACGTCAACGTCCCGATCGCGGTGGTCGCCGCGGCCGGTGCGATCGCCGTGGTCCACGAGCCCGCCGACAGCCGCAACAGCAACCGCCTGGACATCCCCGGCGTGGTGCTCGCCACCCTCGGCCTGGTCTCCCTGGTGTACGGCTTCACCCGCGCCGAGAGCGACGGCTGGGGCGCCGGCGTCACCATCGGCCTCTTCGTCGCCGCCGCCGTGCTGCTGGCCGGGTTCGCCCTGGTCGAGGGCAAGGTCAAGGCGCCGCTGCTGCCGCTGCGCGTGGTCACCGAGCGCAACCGCGCCGGTGTCTACCTCTCGCTGGGCCTCGCCGTGATCGGCATGTTCGGCCTCTTCCTCTTCCTCACCTACTACCTGCAGATCATCAAGGGGTACACCCCGATCCAGACCGGCCTGGCCTTCCTGCCGATGATCGCCGGCATGATCACCGGTTCCACCCAGATCGGCGCCCGGCTGATGACCCGGGTCCCGGCCCGGCGGCTGATGGGCCCCGGCTTCCTGGTCGCGGCCCTGGGCATGCTGATCCTCACCCAGCTGAAGGTCGACAGCTCGTACGCCGCCCTGGTGCTGCCCGGGCAGATCCTGCTCGGCCTCGGCATGGGCACCTCCTTCATGCCGGCGATGAGCCTGGCCACGCACGGCGTCCAGCCGCGCGACGCCGGTGTCGCCTCCGCGATGGTCAACACCTCGCAGCAGGTCGGCGGCTCCATCGGCACGGCGCTGCTGAACACCATCGCGGCCAGCGCCACCACCAGCTGGCTGGTCTCGCACGGCGGTGACCCCAAGCTGGTCAACCAGGCCGCGGTGCACGGCTACGCCACCGCCATCTGGTGGGCGGTGGGCATCCTCGCCCTCTCCTCCGCCATCGCGTTCACCTTCGTCAACGCCGGCGGCCAGAGCACCGTGGTCTCCGGCTCCTCCGAGGGCGCCGAGGACGAGGTTCCCGTCCCGGTGATCGCCCACTGACCCGGAACGGCTGACCCCGACCGGGCCACCCGTCGCACGAAGGCCCGCCCCTGCCGGGGCGGGCCTTCCGCATGCCGGGGAGTACCGCATGTCCTGGAAGTACCGCGTCCGGGCAATCCCGGCGAGCCCGCGCCCTCAGCCGTGTCTGCGCAGGGCCAGCAGCCGGTAGACCGGGTCGGGGCGGCGCTGCGTCTGGCCGGGCAGCGCCGCCAGGTCCCGCAGCAGAGCGGCGGTCCGGCCCGGGGTGAGCGCCAGCACGGAACGGAGCCGGTCCGCCCGTACCGCCTCCGCGGCCGACCGGGGCGAACGGCCCTGACCGTGCCCGGTGAAGACGGTCTCACCGCAGGGCACCAGACCGTGCCGCGCACCGTGGCCGGTCACGGCCGCCGCGGCGTCATGGGCGACGTCCCGCCGGAAGGGCGCGAACAGGGCGTCGATGTCGCAGCCGACGTCATGGGCGGAGTCCTTGTCCACCGTGGTGATCAGCACCCCGCCCGGCCGCAGCACCCGGGCGCACTCGGCCACCACCGCCGCCGCCTGCGGCAGCAGATGCAGCAGCCACACCGTGCTCACCGCGTCCAGGGCGCCGTCGGC
>NZ_LIQR01000546.1 GCF_001418575.1 Peterkaempfera griseoplana | reverse complement strand
TCACCGGCCGGGCCGCCCCCCCGCCCCGGTCGCCGGGCCGCCCCCCGGCCGTCACGCGTTCGTCCGGCGGGCGACACCGGTGGGACACCTCCGGTCCCGGCTTCTGCCGAATCGTGGTCATATGACGCCCGGACACCGGCCGTGCGACGGACCGGTGGTGGGGGTCCACTGCCGGTCGCAGCCGTCCTCGCCCGCTTGTGATCAGGCTTGTTCTTTTGTGATCGCTGGTCTATCTTCCTGCCCATGTCCGGTGCACACAGAGTCCTCGAGGCGTGGTCGGCGGGGAACCCGCTGGTGACGCGCCTGCATGTGGACCTGTGCCACTGCAACGGCGACCTGTGTCGCGCCGTTCCGCGCGTCGGCTGCTGAGGTCCACCTCCGCCGCACCCAGCCCCCTGTCCGCGGCGCCCCGAGCAGTCGGGGCCGCCTCACGGTACGTCGCGCCGCATCTCCCCCCGGCCCGGTCACCCGCCGCTCGCTCCCGCCCCGCCGCCGAGCGCCGGCACACGCCCCCGACCGCGCCGGTTCACCCCCGTCCACGGTGCCCGGCTGCGCCCGGCTGCTCCAGGAGTCGTACCTTGCCTGCCTTGCTCAAGAGAATCCCGTTCTGGTCCCAGATACTCGGGGGACTGGTCCTCGGTGTCGTCCTCGGGCTGATCGCCCGCGACGCGGACGTCAACTGGCTCACCCAGACGCTCACCCAGATCGGCACGATCTTCGTCCAGCTGCTCAAGCTGGCGGTTCCGCCGCTGGTCTTCACGGCCGTGCTGGTCAGTGTCGCCAACCTGCGCAACGTCACCAACGCCGCCCGGCTGGCGCTGCGCACACTGATGTGGTTCTGCATCACCTCCCTGATCGCGGTGACCATCGGACTGCTGCTCGGACTGGTCACCAAGCCCGGCGACGGCGTCCACCTGACCGCCGCAGCACTGCCCGACGAGCTGCACAAGGGCAGCTGGATCGACTTCCTCACCGGCATCGTCCCCACCAACATCGTGGAGGCCTTCAGCACCCCCAACGTGCTGCAGATCGTCTTCCTCGCCGTGGTGACCGGGGCTGCGTGCCTGGCCGTCGGGCCCAAGGCCGAGCCCCTGATCGACTTCTCCAGGGTGGTGCTGGAGGTGGTGCAGAAGGCTCTGTGGTGGGTCATTCGGCTGGCGCCGCTGGGCACCCTCGGACTGATCGGCAAGTCCGTCGCCACCTATGGCTGGGACCTGCTCAAGCCGCTCGCCACCTTCACCGTCGATGTGTACGTGGGCTGCGCACTGGTGATGTTCGCCGTGTACCCGCTGCTGCTCGCGCTGGTCGGCAAGGTCAACCCGGTCAACTACTTCAAGGGCGCCTGGCCGGCCATCCAGCTCGGCTTCGTCTCCCGTTCGTCGGTGGGCACCATGCCGGTGACCCAGCGGGTGACCCAGCGGCTCGGCGTGCCGCGCGACTACGCGTCGTTCGCGGTGCCCTTCGGCGCCACCACCAAGATGGACGGGTGCGCCGCGGTGTATCCGGCGCTGGCCGCGATCTTCGTGGCGGAGGTCTACCACGTGCACCTGGGGATCGGCGACTACCTGCTGATCGCCTTCGTCTCGGTGATCGGATCGGCCGCGACGGCCGGCCTCACCGGCGCCATCGTGATGCTGACGCTGACCCTCAGCACCGTCGGCCTCCCGCTCGAAGGCGTCGGGCTGCTGCTCGCGATCGATCCGATCCTGGACATGATGCGCACCGCGACCAATGTCGCCGGCCAGGTGCTGACGCCCGTTCTGGTCGCCTCACGCGAGAAGATCCTGGACCTGGACGCCTTCAACAACCCGCGTGACCTGGAGGACGCCGTCGCGGAGCCGGCCACCTCCGCCGCGGACGTGCCCGCGGAGGATTCCCGGGTGCTGGCCGACGCCTGACCCCGGCTCGGCACCCCCGCGAAGCGGCCCCCGGACTCCCGTGGTGGAGGCCGGGGGCCGCCCGTATGCCCGCCCCGGCGTCCACCGCGCCGCTGCACCCCCGCACTGCTGCACCCCCGCACCGCTACACCGCCGTGAAGCCGCCGTCGACGGTGAGCGTGGCGCCGTGTACCTGGGAGGCCTCGTCGCTCGCCAGGAACACCACGGCGGCGGCAACCTCCGCCGGGGTGCCGGCGCGGCGGGAGGGCGTCCGCGCGATGATCGGGGCCAGGTGCTCCTCCATCGCCGCCACCTTCTCGGTCAGGGTGGGGCCGGGGGCGACGGTGTTGACCCGGACGCCGTACGGACCGTACTCGGCGGCCCATGAGGCGGTGAGCGAGTGCACGGCCGCCTTGGTCATGCTGTAGAGCGCCGAGTGCGCCGTGCCCCGCAGGCCGCTGATGGACCCCAGGTTGACCACGGCGCCCCGGCCGCGCTCGGCCATGGGCGGCGCCAGCAGGCCGGTGAGGAGGAAGAGCGACCGCACGCTCACGGCCAGCGCCTCGTCGACGGTCTCCTGGGTGACCTCGGCGGTGGGGGTGGGGGCGAGCAGCAGCGCCGCGTTGTTGACCAGTACGTCGATCCGGCCGCCGGCCGCGGCGATCGCATCGGTGGCGAGGCGGCCGATGACGTCGGCGCCCGCGGAGAGGTCCGCCCTGACGAAGGCCGCCGCGCCGCCGTCCTTCTCGATGCGCCGTACCACCTCCTCGCCGCGGCGCCCGTCGCGTCCGCTGACGACGACGAACGCGCCCTCGGCGGCCAGGGCCGCCGCGATGGCGGCTCCGAGGCCCGAGGTGGAACCGGTGACCAGGGCCGTCCGCCCGGTGAGTCGCTGGGTCATGATGCCGTGCCTTCCTGTGCTGAACCGGCTTGGTACGGCAAAGCTGCCACCCAAAAAATGGACCGGCAAGTCCAGAAAAGTGGCAGAATGGCGGCATGGCACCACGACTGACCGCCAAGGGCGCCGCCACCCGGCAGCGCATCGTCGAAGGAGCCGCCGAGGAGATCCGCGAACGCGGGGCGACCGAGACGACCCTGGACGACATCCGCGCCCGCACGGCCACCAGCAAGAGCCAGCTCTTCCACTACTTCCCCGGCGGCAAGGAGGAACTGCTGCTCGCCGTGGCCCGGCACGAGGCCGGCCGTGTCCTGTCCGACCAGCAGCCCCACCTCGGCCGGCTCACCTCCTGGCAGGCCTGGCACGACTGGCGGGACGCGGTCGTCGACCGCTACCGCAGGCAGGGGCAGCACTGCCCGCTCGGCACACTCACCTCCCAGCTGAGCCGTGCCACGCCCGGCGCGCAGGCGGTCACCACGGAGCTGCTCACCTCGTGGCAGGCCCAGATCGCCGCCGGCATCAGGGCCATGCAGGGCCAGGGCGAGATCGCCCCCGGCCTCGACGCCGACCGGGCCGCGGCTGCCCTGCTCGCCGGCATCCAGGGCGGCGTCTCGATCCTGATGTCCACCGGTTCCCTCGCACACCTCGAAGCCGCCCTCGACCTGGGCATCGACCGGCTCCTCGCCGCGCCCGCGGC